>NZ_JBEZKE010000010.1:0-292033 GCF_040651555.1 Streptomyces sp. NPDC048424
GAGCCCCGAGGCGTTCGGCGCCCTGCGGGGATCACCCCGACACACACCCGACCCCGCCCCAACCGGCCCGGTCCGATCCCAGCCCCTGCCACCATTCGGCTACGCCGCACAAATCCAGCCTCGCCGCACCATATTCAGCCCCTCCGGCGATTGAGGAGCGGGGTCCGGGGCGGAGCCCCGATCCTTGAGCCGCACCATCCAACCCCGCCGCACACCCAGCCCCACCGCATCACTCCAGCCCGGCCCCGCCAACTTCAGCCTCGCCGCACCAAAATCCAGCCCCTCCGGCGTTTGAGGAGCGGGGTGCGGGGCGGAGCCCCGATCTTTGAGCCGCACCATCCAGCCCGCCTCCGGCTTTGCCGCATCACTCCAGCCTCGCCGGCGTTTGAGGCGCGGGGTGCGGGGCGGAGCCCCGGCAGTGGCGCCGCGCCGGGAGACCGCGGCATCCCCCGGCCCGACACGGCCTAGGAGGCGGCCGGCAGGCAGCTCCGCAGGAGTTCGGGCGTGGCCTCTTCCAGGGAGCGGGCGAACACCCGCATCGGTGACGCGGGGACGGCCAGCAGCGAGGGCACGACCAGGACCCCGCAGCCGGCGGCCTCCGCGGAGGCCGCGCCGTCCGGCGAGTCCTCCACCGCCACGCACGCCTGCGGTGCGAGACCCAGCCGTTCCGCCGCCGCCCGGTACGGGTCCGGGTGCGGCTTGGTCCGGGTCGTGTCGTCGGCTGACAGGGTGAACGCGAAGGGGACATGGGCGAGCGAGCCGCCGACCACCGAGTCCACGACCACCCGCGGGGACGCGCTGACCAGGGCGAAGGGCACGCCCTGCGCCGCGAGCGCGGTCAGCAGCCGCTGGGCACCTGGCCGCATGGGCGCCCCTTCCTCCACCCGGCGGAAGAAGTGGTCGGTGAGGGCCGCCCCCACCTCGTTCGGGTCTCCCCCTCCCGAGACCCGTACGAGGTGTGCGGCGGTGTCCTCCACCGCGCGGCCGACCACCTCGGGGGCGTCCGCGTCGGTGAGCCGGTGGCCGAGGCCCTCGGCCACCTCCTCCGTGGCCCGCCACCAGAGCCCCTCGGTGTCGACCAGGGTGCCGTCCATGTCGAAGAGGACCGCGGCGAGGGCGCTCACACGGACCTGGCCACGACGAGCACGGGCCGCTCGGCGAGTCCCACGGCGGCCCGCGCACCGGGCACCAGGGCTCCCGCGTCCCGCGAGGGCAGGTCGGCCTTGACCGGTACCCCGCCGGGCAGTTCCAGGTGGAGCCGGGTCACTGAGCCGAAGAAGGAGGCGGAGACCACGGTGGCCGCGCCCTGGGCGTCGGCGGTCGCCGTGACGTTCTCGGGCCGTACGAGGACCTCCACGTCCGGGGTCGGGGGGACCGGGCCGTCCACCGGCAGGCGCGCTCCCGCCACCTCCACCAGGCCGGAGTCGGCGAGGCGTCCGGGCAGCCGGTTCATGGTGCCGACGAACTCGGCGACGAAGGGGGTCGCGGGGCGGTCGTACAGCTCGGCCGGGGCGGCGCACTGCTCCAGCCGGCCGGCGTTGAGGACGGCGACGCGGTCGGCCATCGACAGCGCCTCCTCCTGGTCGTGGGTGACGAACACGGTGGTGAGGCCGAGGGAGAGCTGGAGGCGGCGGATCTCCTCGCGCAGGTTCGACCGCACCTTGGCGTCCAGCGCGGAGAGCGGCTCGTCGAGCAGCAGTACGCGCGGGCGCAGGGCCAGGGCTCGGGCGAGCGCGACGCGCTGCTGCTGGCCGCCGGACATCTGGTGCGGGTAGCGGTCGCCGTGGTCGGGGAGGCCGACCAGGTCGAGGAGTTCGGCGGCGCGTTCGCGGCGCTGCGCCGCCCCGACCTTGCGGACGCGCAGTCCGAAGGCGACGTTGTCGCGGGCGTTGAGGTTGGGGAAGAGGCTGTACGACTGGAAGACCATGCCGGCGTCGCGGCGGTTGGCCGGGACCCGGGTGATGTCCTGTCCGTCGACGAGGACCTCGCCGGAGTCGGGCTGCTCGAAGCCGGCGACGACGCGCAGGGCGGTGGTCTTGCCGCAGCCCGACGGGCCGAGCAGGGCGAGGAGTTCGCCGGGCTCGACGGTCAGGTCGAGTCCGTCGAGGGCGACGGTGGAGCCGAACGCCCTGCGCAGGCCGCGGAATTCGACGCGCGCGCCGCCCGTCTGCTCGGTGCGGTCCGCGGGGGCGGTGCGGTCCGCCGGCTTCCCGGCCGCGGGGAGGGTGGTGGGCATGGGGGTCAGGACTCCTTGCGGGAGGTGGTGGCGGGGGCGGCCGCGGCGGTGGAGGGGGTGGTCCCCGCCCGTGAGAGGGCGATCAGCAGCAGCCAGGTGATGAGCAGGCTGAGGATGGAGACGGCCACCGACATGCGGGCCTGGGCTCCGGAGATCGAGACGATCCACACGGCGAACGGCTGGAACCCGAGGAGGGAGGCGATGGTGAACTCGCCGAGCACCAGGGCCAGGGTGAGGAAGGCGGCGCCGGCGAGCGAGGCCCGCAGGTTCGGCAGGAGCACGCGCAGGACGACGTACGGCCAGCTCGCGCCGCAGCTGCGGGCGGCCTCGACGAGCGTCGGCACGTCGACGGCGCGCATGCCGGCGTCGAGCGAACGGTAGACGAAGGGCAGTGCCAGGACCGTGTAGGCGAAGACCAGGACGAGGGGGAACTTCTCGTTCTGGACGGCGATGAAGGTCTGGTAGAGCGGGGTCCTCGACAGGTGTTCCGGGCCCCAGCGCAGCACCGTGGATATTCCGGTGACCAGGGCGATGGGCGGCACCACCAGCGGCAGCATGCACATCACCTCGACGACCGGGCGCAGCCGCGGGGAGCCGATGCGTACGGCCACCAGCGCGGGCACGGCGAGCAGCAGCGACAGTGCGATGGTCGCGGCGGCGAGGCCGAGGGAGAGCAGCAGGCTCTCGGTGAACCCGTCGGCGGAGAGCAGTTCGCTGTACGCCTCGAAGGTGATCCCCTGGCCGGGCACGTGCACGGTGAAGACGAAGGAGGCGAGGAGCGGGCCGAGGAAGTAGACGCCGGCGAGGGCGAGGACGGCTCCGCGCCAGATCCCGGGGCGGCGGGGGCCGCGGCGCCGGCGGGCCGGGGTGCCGGGCGGGGTGGAAGCGGGGGCCGGGGCAGGGTCCCGGGAGGCTCCTCGCGGGGTCCGGTCCGTGCGGTCGTCCGCCTGAAGCTCGGCCGGCGGGGCGGGTGGGTTCATCGCAGCCATCGGGCGCTCCGTCGCTGGAGGGGCAGGTAGACCGCCATGACCAGGCCGGCGATCAGGATCATGTCGAGGCCGAGGGCGAGCGCCACGTTCTCCTGGCCGGTGAGCACGTTCCCGGACAGCGCGTCCGCGATCTTGAGCGTGACGAGCGGTACGGAGCCGCCGACGAGGGCCGCGGCCGTGGCGTGGGCGGCGAAGGCGGTGCCGAAGAGCAGCACGAACCCGCCGAGCAGGGAGGGGGCGAGCACCGGCAGGCCGACGTGGCGCCAGAACTGCCATCCGGTGGCCCCGCTGCTCTGGGCGGCTTCGCGCCATTGCGGGCGCAGTCCGTCCAGCGCCGGGGCGATCACCAGCACCATCAGCGGGATCAGGAAGTACAGGTAGACCACGGTGAGGCCGGTGAAGGAGTACAGGTTCCAGCCGAGGCTGCCGAGGTCGGCGAGCTGGGTGACGACTCCGGAGATGCCGACGGTGGCGATGAAGGCGAACGCGAGCGGTACGCCGCCGAAGTTGGCGAGTACGCCCGAGGCGGTCAGTGCCGCGCTGCGCAGTCCCTTGGAGCGGGAGGTGACCACGGCCTGGGCGATCACGACGCCGAGTACTCCGCCGACGAGTGCGGTGAGGGCGGAGAGCTGGACGCTGCCGACCAGGGAGCCGAGGTAGGGGCCCTGGAGCGAGCGCGTGAGGTGTTCGCCGGTCAGCCGGGTGGCGCCGCTCGCCTGGTCGGTGCGGGTGACCGCGCCGAAGGCCATGGCGCCGAGGGGGATGCCGAAGCAGAGCCCGGTGAAGACGAGGAGCGGGAGGGCCGCGAGCCAGGTGCGCGGGCCGCGCCGCCGGCGGCTGGTGCCGCCGGCGGCGTGTGAGTCGGAGGTGGACATCAGGAGAGTGCCTTGTCCCACTTCTCGGCGAGGGTGGCCTTGGCCCGGTCGAGCTCCGTGGAGGCCGGGAAGGCGGGGGTGCCCTGGACCTGCGGGAGCTTGGTGACGGCGTCCTTGTCGGCGGTGCCGTCCTCGGTCATGACGGGCAGCAGCACCGGGCGGGCGTGTCCCTTGAGCCAGAGGTTCTGGCCCTCGGCGCTGTAGAGGAACTCCATCCACAGGCGGGCGGCCGCCGGGTTCGGGGCGTCCACGTTGATGGCCTGCGAGTAGAACTGGGCGAAGACGCCGTCGGCGGGGACGGTGACCTTCCAGTCGACGCCCTTGCCCTTGAACTGCTCGGCGTAGCCGGCGTTCAGGTAGTCCCAGTCGATGGAGATGGGCGTCTCGCCCTTCTCGACGGTGGCCGGGGTGGACTCGACCGGGATGAAGTTCCCGCTCTTCTTCAGCTGCCCGAAGAAGTCGATGCCCGGCTGGATGTCCGCGAAGGAGCCCTTGTTGGCGAGCGAGGCCGCGTAGACGCCGCCGAAGGCCGAACCGGACTTGGTGGGGTTGCCGTTGAGGGCGACCTTGCCCTTGTACTCCGGCTTGAGGAGATCGGCGAAGGTCTTCGGGCAGGTGGTGATGCGGGCCGCGTCGCAGCCGATGGAGACGTAGCCGCCGTAGTCGTTGTACCAGCGGGCGTCGGCGTCCTTCTGGGAGCCGGGGATCTTGTCCCAGGCGGTGACCTTGTACGGGGCGAAGAGCTTCTCGGCGGCGCCGCTGCGGGCGAAGGCGATGCCGAGGTCCAGGACGTCGGGGGCGCGGTCCTGGCCCTTGCGGGACTTGACGGCGGCTATCTCGTCGGCGCTGGAGGCGTCCGGGTTCTCGCTGTTCACCTTGATCTTGTACTTGGCCTCGAAGGCCTTGATGATCTCGCCGTAGTTCGCCCAGTCCGGCGGCAGCGCGATCACATTGAGCTTGCCCTCCTTCTGGGCGGCGGCGACGAGGGCCTCCATCGAGCCGAAGTCGGCCACCGAGGCCGCGGCGCCCGGCTGTACGCCGGTCTTGGTGGCGCCGGCGCCACCGGACTTCTGGTCGGGTGCCGCACCACACGCGCTGAGCGTGGTGAGTACGGCGGCGCTGAGCAGTACGGCCGCACCGCGACGGGCGGAGGAACTGAGCACGGTCTCTCCCGGAGACGAGGGTGGGTTCACTTGTCTGAACAAGTTGGCACCAGTTCGCCCGGGCCCGCTGTACGGACGGTGAACGGGACCTGTCCCCGGGAGCACGGCTCGACGAAGAGATGAGAATGACCGGAATACGTCGTGACAGGGCATGTTGGAATGATCATGAGTGCAGAATCGACGGGGTGATCCGTACACACCGACCAGGGGGCGAAGGGCATGGGCACGGTCCGATATCTGGAGATCGCCGATGCGCTGCGCCGGGCGATCCTCTCCGGCGAGCACCCGGTGGGCTCCCAGCTGCCCTCGGAGAGCGACCTGGCGGCCCGGTGGTCCGCGTCGCGCGGCACGGTCCGCCAGGCGGTGGCCACCCTCGCCGCCGAGGGCCTGATCGGTTCCCGGCAGGGCGCGCGGAGGATCGTTCTGCGCCATGAGCGCAGGCACAGCTTCGGCGAGCTGAACAGCTTCGCCCAGTGGGCCGAGGGGGTCGGGCACGAGGCCGCCAGCCGCTTCCTGTCCCGCACGCGCAGGCCCGCGACCGCCGAGGAGGCGGAGCGGCTCGCGGTGGCACCGGGCGCGGAGGTCCTCGCGGTGCTGCGGCTGCGCCTGCTCGACGGGGAGCCCACCATGGTCGAGCGGACGGCCTACCCCGACTGGGTCGCGGCGGCCGTGGAGGCGATGCCGGAGGACTGCCGCTCCATCATGGACCGGCTGGCGGACGACTCCGGGGTCGTCGCCCACTACGGCGAACACCTCATCGACGCCCTACCCGCCGGCAGCGAGGACGCCCGGCTGCTGGCGGTGCGGCGCGGCAGCCCGCTGCTGCGCCAGCGGCACGTCTCCGCCACGGCGACCGGTCGCCCGATCGAGTGGTCCGACGACCGCTACCGGGTCGGCAGCGTGACTTTCAGTGTGAGCAACTCGGCAGTAGCAACGCCCCTGGAACGGCGTACCGGCGACCGCTGATCGACTTTCGTCACGGCTCCCTGCGATCCCCCTCTCCGGCCCCCGCCGTTCGGCCCGGGGCAAGTGGTTCGTCACTTCCCCGGGCCAGGGGTCGTTAGGGCCTGGGGGGTTGATCCGGGGGACGAAGGGATGACGGTATGCGGCAGTTTCCTCTGGAAATGCACCATGTGGCGCCCGGCCGGGTGGTCGAGTGGCGGCTCCGGTCCACGGCGGCGGAGGCCGGCGGCACGGACGATCCGGCGAGCAGGAAGGCGTCCTTCAACCAGGACAAGCACTTCACCGTCGCCGAGGAGAGCCGGGCGGCCGACGACCCGGTCGCGTCCTGGGTCGCGGTCACCTTCGAGGTGACGGGCCCGCTCGACGAGGAGGCCCTCGCGCAGTCCCTGCTCTCCTTCGTCCGGCGGCACGAGGTGCTGCGGTGCGCCTTCCGCCGGCTGGCCGGCGAGCTGGCCTGCGAGCCCTTCGACCCCGCCGGACTCGCCCTCGACCCCCTGGACGTGGGCACCTTCGAGACCGCCGAGCTGCTGAACGGATTCCTCGTCGAACGGTTCCAGCAGAGCATCGACACCCTCGCCTGGCCGCTGTTCATCATGGGCGCGGTGATCCGCGACGACTCCGCGACGGTGTACCTCACCTTCGACCACATCGTCTGCGACGGCATGTCGATGCCGATCGTCGCCCGCGAGGTGATGACCGCGTACGAGGGCCTGTGCCGCGGCGAGGACGTCGAACTGCCGCCCGCCCCCAGCTACCTCGACTTCGCCGACGAACAGCGCCGCCGCTACCTGTCGATCGACGCCCGTGACGAACGCCTGGACTACTGGAAGGCCTTCATGGGCCCGGCCGGCGAGTTCTTCCCCCGCTTCCCGCTCGACCTGGGTGTCGAGCCCGACCGGATGTACCCGATCGTCAACGAGGCCTCCCTGCTGCTGGACGCCGGCGAGGCCGAGGTCTTCGAGAAGACCTGCCTGACGGTCGGCGGCAAGCCCTTCATGGGCGTGCTCGCCTCCGTCGCCGTCTGCCTGCGCGAGGCCGGCGGGCCGGGCGTCTACCGGGGGCTCATGCCGGTCAGCGAACGCGGCCGGGACACCTGGACGAACTCGGTGGGCTGGTTCGTCAACACCATGCCCATCGAGTTCGACGCCTCCCCCGGCCGCGACTTCGCCCAGGTCATGGCCTCGGTGCGGGCCGGCTTCAGCGAGATGATCGGCCATGTCGACGTGCCCTTCGTGCGGGCATGGGAGCTGCTGGCGCCCAAGGAGTTCGCCGCCCGCTCCTGGCCGCATCCGGTGAACTTCTTCTCGTACATCGACATGCGCAAGTGCCCGGGCGCCGAGCGCCACGAGGAGTGGCGGCCCACCACGCACGTGTGGTCGGCGCGCGCCAACGGGGCCTGCTCTTGGTTCCAGCGGGACACGGACGGGTTGCACATGAACTCCATCTACGTCGACACCCCGGCGGCCCGCCGGACCATGGGCGACTTCCAGGAGGTGCTGCGCCGCACCCTCCAGGACATCGTCCGCTCCGGCGGCTTCCGCCGGCCCATCGCGCTGACCCCGCCGCGGCGGCAGGTGGGCACCCCGCTGGACGTGGCCGCGTACGCCCGGCGCCGCTGACCCCGGAGGCCGGGGGTCGTCGTCCCGTGCTCAGAGGCGGGCCGCGCGCCGCAGGAGCAGGTTGCGCTCCTGCGCGTTGCGCGTGAGCGAGGCCGCGCGCTCGAACTCCGCCCGGGCCTCCTGCGGCCGGCCGAGCCGCTCCAGCAGGTCGCCCCGTACGGACGGCAGCAAGTGGTATGCCTTCAGGGCCGGTTCCTCCGCCAGGGCGTCGACCAGCGGCAGGGCCGCCTGCGGCCCTTCGGCCATCGAGACCGCGACGGCCCGGTTGAGCTCGACCACCGGCGAGGGGATCAGCCGGACGAGCCGGCCGTAGAGCGCCGTGATCCGCGGCCAGTCCGTGTCCTCGTAACGGACGGCTGCCGCGTGGCAGCCGGCGATGGCGGCCTGCACGGAGTACGGGCCGTTGCCGGCGCGGCTCAGGGCCCGGGCGCCGCGGGCGATGAGCAGGCGGTTCCACCGGGACCGGTTCTGGTCCGCGAGCAGCACCGGTTCCCCGTCGGGTCCGGTGCGGGTGGCGGTCCGGGACGCCTGGAACTCCAGCAGCGCGGCGAGGCCGTGCACCTCGGGTTCCCGGGGCATGAGGCCCTCCAGGACGCGGGCCAGGCGCAGCGCGTCCTCGCAGAGGGCGGGGCGCAGGAGGTCGTCCCCGGCGGTGGCCGAGTAGCCCTCGTTGAAGATCAGGTAGATGACCTCGAGGACCGAGGAGAGCCGTGCCTCGCGGTCGGTTCCGTACGGGACCTCGAAGGGGACCCCGGCCTTGGCGAGGGCCCGCTTCGCCCGCACGATCCGCTGGGCGACGGCGGGTTCGGAGGCCAGGAAGGCGCGGGCGATCTCCTGGGTCGTCAGGCCGCCCATCAGGCGCAGGGTGAGCGCGATCCGGGCCTCGGTGGCCAGGACGGGGTGGCAGGAGGTGAAGATCAGGCGCAGCAGGTCGTCGTCGATGTCATCGGGGTCCGCCGGTTCGGCCGGCGGCGGCACGTCTTCCAGGGTGCGGCCGACCTCGGCGAGCTTGCGCGCGTAGGTCTCCTTGCGGCGGACGAGGTCGATGGCGCGGTGCTTGGCGGTGGCCGTGAGCCAGGCGCCCGGCCGTTCGGGGACGCCGGACTCCGGCCACTGTTCGAGCGCCGCGACCAGGGCGTCCTGGGCGATCTCCTCGGCGATGCCGACGTCCCGCACGATCCGGGCGACGCCGGCGATGATCCGCGCTGACTCGATCCTGAACACCGCTTCGACCGCCTGGGCCGCACTCACTGCCGTCACGGCCACCCATCAGAGCAGCCGTGACGAGCCAGGGCAAACGCGGCGCCAGACGGCCTGACGCCCCGGGATCACATCTCCTCGACCTCCCGGACCTCGGCGCCGACGTTCCATTCGGCCGGGTGGATCTCGAGGAACCGCTTGGTCCACTCCAGGGCCTCGGCCTTGTCCTTGCACTGGATCAGGGTGTAGCCGCCGACGACCTCCTTGGTCTCGGTGAAGGGGCCGTCGGTGTAGCTGATCTTCCCGCCGGACCAGTTGACCCGGGTCCCCTCCGGGGTGCGGAGCAGCCCGGCCGTGTCGAGCAGGACCCCGGCCTTGGCGATCTCCTCCATGTAGGCGCCCATGTTCTGCAGGAACTCAGGCGGGAACTCGGTGTCGGTCGTGAGCTCCTGCTCATTGATGCGGATCAGCGTCAGGAAGCGCGGCATGGTGACTCCTCGGTCGGGAGGGCGGGGGCTGTCCCCGCCTCTCACCCCTGCGTCGAACGGGAGACGCCCCGATCGACAGCTCCCGGGAAATTCTTCGAAGATTTTCCGGGGACGGCCACCGGACGTCAGCGGCTGTCACCCGTCCAGTCCCAGTGGCGCGGATCCCCGGCGCGGCGGCGGTAGTGGGCGCGGCCGCCCGCTCCGTAGCGACCTATCTCCGTGGGGAGCCCGGCCTCCTCGGCGAGCTGGGGCGCGCTCCAGCCGGTGATGTCCAGGAGCAGCCCGTCGAGCGGCCCGCCGACCAGTTCGCCGTATGCGCGGTCGGGGCGCGGGCCGGGGTCGGGGTCCTCGTGGTCGGCGCCGTAGACCCGGCGCCGGAGCATCCTGTCGTCCATGCGGATCAGCTTCACAGGCGCCACTGACAATGCGGCGATGATGGGGGCCGCCCTCCCGATCGAGGGGGCGTACGAGCGAGGAGCGACACGCATGGCACGTCGGGTGCACCAGCCACTGGAGAACCAGGAGTTCGATTTCATCCTGTCGATGACGACCGGGCCCGTTCTCGCCTACTTCTGCGGCAGCTGGCCGAAGGCCGTCGAGGCCTGCCGGGCGATGGACGCGGTGGTCGGGGAACTGACCGAGGAGTACGGGACGCGGTTCACGGCCGTCCGCACCGACATGACCCGGTGCCCCGAGCCGACCCGGCGCTACGGGGTGACCGCGGCGCCGACCGCCGTGCTCATCAAGGACGGCGAGGCGGTCGCGAGCCAGGCGGGCCCGATGACGCGCGAGGAGTTCCGGGCGTTCCTGGACGCCCATCTCTGAGCCCGGGAGCAGGCCAAGGGGCAACGGGGCAACGGGGCAACGGGGCCGGCGCTATTTCCTGTACAGTCGTCCAGGAAATATCGTCCCCTGCAGTCCCCCATTCAGCCCCAGAAGTGGAGGCGGCCATGCACACGGTCGCTCAGATCCTGATCGGCCTCGTGGCCGCGCTGCACGTGTACTTCCTGGTCCTGGAGATGTTCCTGTGGCAGCGCCCGCCCGGCCGCGCGCTGTCCGGCTTCGACGCCGACACCGCCCGTCTCACGGCGCCGCTCGCCGCCAACCAGGGCCTCTACAACGGCTTCCTGGCCGCCGGCCTGATCTGGTCGCTCGTCATCGACTCGCTCGCCACGCAGGTCTTCTTCCTCGTCTGCGTGATCGTCGCCGGGGCGTACGGGGCCGCGACCGCCAACCGGCGGATCCTCGTCGCACAGGCCCTGCCCGGCGCCCTCGCCCTCGGCGCGGCGCTGCTGGCCGCGTGAGCCCGGCGGACTCCCGCGCACCGGACCCGCGCACGGCCCGGACGAAGGCGCGACTGAGGGAGAGCCTGCTCGCGGAGTGCGCCACCACACCGCTCGGGGAGGTGAGCGTGGCGGCGGTGGTCCGCCGGGCCGGGGTCGGCCGGGCCACGTTCTACCTGCACTACGAGGACCTCACCGCGCTGGCCGTCGACGCCTGTGCCGATGTGGTGCACGCCGCGGTGGACGCCCTGCACGCCTGGCAGACCGGCCCGGCGGCGCTGCCCCCGGTGCGGCCGCCCGCCGAACTGGCCGCTTTCCTGGCCGGGGCGGCCGAGCGGGGGCCGCTCTACCGCACCCTGCTCCTCCCGGGCGGCGGCGGCCCGCTCGGCGACCGCCTCCACCGGGAGCTGCGCGAACGCGCCCGCGCCGAGCGCGCGGCCGTGGGAGCCCCGCGCCCGGAGCTGGTCGCCTCGGCGGTGGCCGCCGCCTTCACCGGCGTCCTCGCGGACTGGCTGCACGGCGCCGTCCCCGCCGGTCCACCGGCCCTGGCGGACCACCTGTGGCGCCTGCTCCTGGCCCTCCACCGGGCCGGGTAGGGGAACGGTCCGGGCCCCGGACGTGCCAGAGCCCCGCCGGGGACCGGCGGGGCTCAGCTCACGGGCCGGGCTCGTGAAGCGGCACTACTGGAGGGGGACCACCTGCTCTGCCTGCGGGCCCTTGGGGCCCTGGGTGACGTCGTACTCGACCTTCTGGTTCTCCTCCAGCGACTTGAAGCCGGTGGTCGCGATGGCGGAGAAATGCACGAACACGTCCGGGCCGCCGTCGTCCTGCTGGATGAACCCGAACCCCTTCTCCGAGTTGAACCACTTCACGATGCCTGTTGCCATCTGGCTGATCCTTCTCAACGTTCCACTGCGGGCCGCATATGCGGCCGTCTCGATCCTGCCCAACGGTCCCTTACAGCACACGCTGAACGCGGCCAACCGTGGCGCGGCGCGCATTCGAACTTCTGGTCGGTCTGTCCGTGAAAAGGGGGAGCAGCTCCTTCCGGAGGCCTTCCGGAAGGCCTTCGAGAGGGGACGGACATGAGCGGGTTCGCGACATTCAGGGTGCCCGACCGGGTGACGGGGACGGCGGCGGACGAGGCGCTCGGCCGGGCGATGACGGCCGCCTGGCAGCGCGACGGGATCTTCCAGGTCGCGGCCGACGCCGGGCAGCGGGCACGGACACGTGAGGCGCTGGCGGCGAGCCGCCGGTTCTTCGCCCGGCCGCCGGCGCAGAAGGCGGCGTACGTCAACGACACCTCGTACAGCGGCTACATCGCCTCCGGCGAGGAGGTCACCGCGGGCGAGCGGGACGCGTCGGAGATCTTCACCATCACCCCGGACCTGACGGCCGGGCGCGGACTGCCGTGCCACGGGCCGGTGCCCTGGCCCGATCCCGGCTACCGCGCGGCCATGGAGGCCTACCTCGCGGGGGTGGGGACGCTCGGCGAGCGGCTGCTGCGGCTGGTGGCGCTCGGGCTGGGCCCCGGCATCGGGCTGGGGCCGGCCGGTGTCGACCGGCTCGCCGGGCTGACCCGCGGCGGCTGGCACCACATGCGGGTGCTGCGCTTCCCGGCCGCCTCGCGCACGACGGAGCGCGGCATCGGCGCGCACACCGACTACGGGCTGCTGGTGATCGCCGCGCAGGACGAGGTCGGCGGGCTCTTCGTGCGCCCTCCGGTGGCCGGCGAGCGCCGCCCCCGCAACTGGCTGCCCGGCGAGAGCACGGCGGGCTTCGCCCAGGACTCCCCCGGCTGGTCGTACGTGACCCCCGCGCCCGGGGTGCTGACGGTGTTTCCCGGGGACATCCTGCAGTTCCTGACGGGCGGCGCGCTGCTGTCGACCCCGCACAAGGTGCGGCTCGCGGACCGGGAGCGCCACACGCTCGCCTATTTCCACGAGCCGCGCTTCGACGCCGTGGTCCGGCCGCTGCGGCCGGAGCCGGGGGACGACACCGAGATCCACTACGGGGAGCACTTCACCCGCATGTTCATGCGCTGCTATCCGCAGCGGGCAACGACACGGCGGATCGAGGCCGAGGGGCTGCTACGGCGGCTCGGCGCGGTCCGCTGACCCTGCAGCCCAGGCAGTCGGCGTGCCCGGTGTGGGCGGTGGTGTCACGGGTGCGCCAGTCCCAGTCGGCCTCCGGGCGGGGGCCGCTCGGCTTGCCCCATCCGGCGAGGTGGAGCAGCCAGGTGACGATCCCGGCCACGGCGACGATGCCGAGGCCGAGCCAGATCCCGGGCGTCCAGGCCGCGCACACGGCGGCGCCCGCTCCGGCGAAGCCCAGCAGGGCCAGGGTGGTACCGGTCCAGCCGGCCACCGTGTGGCCGAGATCGACGTGGCCGTGCGCGCTCATGGTTCTCCCTGGTCGGACGGTCGGCAGTAGGCTCGGAGAGAGAATTCATTTATCTCACGAGCTAAGTAACTTAGATGCTAAGGAGTATCTGCGTGGAGGGCAAGCCCCGCCCCCCGGCCACGGCCGCGGAGGCGATGTCGCGCATGGACCAGTACGTCGCCCTGGGCATCGTCGGCCAGCAGGAGGTGGCGCAGCGGCTCGGGCTCAACGTCACCGACCTGACCTGCCTGGGCCACATCCTGGGAGCCGGGGACGCCCCGCTGGCCGCCGGTGACCTCGCCGAGCTGGTGGACCTCACCACCGGCGCCGTCACCGGGGTCCTCAACCGCCTCGAACGCGCGGGGTACGCGCGGCGCCGGCCGGACCCCGCCGACCGGCGCCGGGTACGGGTGGTGGCCGAGCCCGAGGCCGCCGCCCGGGTCGTCGCGGTCTACCAGCCGTTCTACGACCGGCTCGGCGCCCTGTTCGCCGACTACACCCCCGACGAGGTCGCCGTGATCGCCGACTGGTTCGAGCGGGCCGCGGTCGAGGTCCGCGCCCACTGCGCCCAGGTGCGCTCCGGGGAGCTGGACACCGGGGAGGCTTAGGCCCCGCTGGTACCATGGGCGGTTGACCAACTTCTTCTCATCTGCTTCTTGCTTCGAAAGGCCCTGCATGAGGAACCCGTCAGTTCACGGACGCTTCGGTGCGAAGGGCGGTGCCCGGACCGGAGCCAAGTCCGGCGGCAAGACCCCCCGGAGCATCGGGCCGCAGGGCGAGTTCACGATGCACGAGCCGAAGGTGCCGGGCCTGGCGCCGGTGCAGTCGTTCTCGGAGCTCGACCTGCCCCTTGAGCTGGTGACGACCATGGCCTCCCTGGAGGTCAAGGAGCCCTTCCCCATCCAGGCCGCGACGCTGCCGAACGCACTGGCCGGGCGGGACGTCCTCGGCCGCGCGCGGACCGGCTCCGGCAAGACCCTCGCCTTCGGCCTGGCCCTGCTGGCGCGTACGGCGGGACAGCAGGCGGACCCGAAGCGCCCGCTGGCGCTGATCCTCGTACCGACGCGCGAGCTGGCGCAGCAGGTGACCGAGGCGCTGGAGCCGTACGCGGCGGCCCTGAAGCTGCGCATGGCCACCGTGGTCGGCGGGCTGTCCATCGGGCGGCAGGTGAGCGCCCTGCGCACCGGCGTCGAGGTCGTGGTGGCCACCCCGGGGCGGCTCAGCGACCTGGTCGGGCGGCGGGACGTGCACCTGGAGCGCGTGAAGATCGCCGTGCTCGACGAGGCCGACCAGATGTGCGACATGGGCTTCATGCCGCAGGTCACCGAGATCCTGGACCAGGTGCACCACGCGGGGCAGCGGATGCTGTTCTCGGCGACCCTGGACCGCAACGTGGACCAGCTGGTGCGCCAGTACCTGAAGGACCCGGTCTCGCACTCCGTCGACCCGCAGGCGGGCGCGGTGACCACGATGGACCACCACGTGCTGCACATCCACGCGGCCGACAAGATCTCGGCGGCGACCGAGATCGCGGCCCGGGACAACCGGGTGCTGATGTTCCTCGACACCAAGCACGGGGTCGACCAGTTCGTGAAGCACCTGCGGGCCATGGGCGTACGGGCGGAGGGCCTGCACAGCGGCAAGTCGCAGCCGCAGCGCACCCGGACCCTGGCCCAGTTCAAGACCGGGGACCTCACCGTCCTGGTCGCGACCAACGTCGCCGCCCGCGGCATCCACATCGACGACCTCGACCTCGTGGTCAACGTGGACCCGCCCGCCGACCACAAGGACTACCTGCACCGGGGCGGCCGCACCGCCCGCGCCGGCGAGACCGGCCGGGTCGTCACCCTCGTCACCCCGAACCAGCGCCGGGACATCGTCCGGCTGATGGCCGACGCCCGGATCCGGCCGACGATCACGCAGGTGCGGTCCGGTGAGGCGGCGCTGAGCCGGATCACCGGCGCCAAGGCCGCCCCCGGGGTGCCGCTGGCCGGCTCCGCGCCGACCGACGCCAAGGGCCGGCCCTCGGGTTCGGACCTCGGCTTCCGCGGTATCGGCACCCGGCCGGGCCGGCCAGGGAAGGGCAAGGAGTCCCGCAAGACGGTGGAGGCCCGGCAGCAGGCCGAGGCCCGCCGCGCGGCCCGGGTCCGCCGGGGCATCTGACGGCCGGGCCGCGGCGCTGCCGCGGCCGGCCGTTTCACCGTTTCAGACCGCGGTCCGCCTGCGCAGGCGGACCGCGGCGGCGTTGCGGACGCGGCGGGTGCGGGCGCCGGCGGCGAGCAGGCGCAGGGCCTCGTACGAGGTGAGCGACTGGGCGGCGGTGCGCTGGCACCAGTCGGAGGCCGCGGTGAGCTCCGCGGCGGACCAGGGCTCGCCCCGGGTGATGGCCTTGAGCAGGATCCACTCCCGCAGCCGGCGCTCGGGGAACGCCCGCCCCGCGAGCGCGTCGGCCATCGCCCGGGCCCAGGCGGGGAAGGCCTCGTCGGCGAGCAGCCGCGCCGCCCTGCGGTCGAGGTGGGTGACCACGGCGCTCTCGGCCATCACCGGATCGGGATCGCGCAGCACGGCTGCCACGGCCTCGGCTTCGGCGCTCTCCCCCGGCGCGACGGACAGCGCCTCCAGGTGGCGGCCGTAGCGCCAGTGCTCCGGGGGCGTGGCGGCGTCGGAACGGTTCATCGGGCGACGCCCTCGCGCACGCGCCCGGCCCAGCCGCCGTCCGGCAGCGGCTCCCAGTCGACCTCCACGGTCAGCCCGTGGTACTCCCGCGCGATGGCGGTCACGGTCGCGGTGGCGGTGGCCTTCGCCTGGTCGGCATCGACGACGGCCGGGTTCGGCCGGCCGCAGCCGACGCCGGCGATCGACTGCGCCCAGCCACCCGCGACCGGCAGGACCAGGACCCGCTCCGGCATGCCTATGGCGGGCCGCTGCTGCTTCTTTCCTCTCCCCATGGCACCCATTCCACACGACCTCCGTGAACGGCCGGTCGTCAGGGTGCCGTCAGGGCGTTCTCAGCCTGCCGGGGCCAGTAGCAGGGACTCCGCGCCGACCGGCCGGTATCCGGCGGCCTGGAAGGCGCGGATGCTGCGCGCGTTGCCGGTGGCCTGCTGGGACCAGACCGGCTGCCCGTCGGGGACGAGGTGGCGGGCGGCGCGGGCCAGTTCCCGGCCGAGTCCCCGGTGGCGGACGCCCTCGTCCACCTCGATCGCCGTCTCCCAGCGGCCCGCGACTCCGCGGCCGAGGACGAGGACTCCGCCGTCGGCCGACCAGACCCGTACGTCGTCGCGGCGCCTCAGGGCCCGCCGTACCCGGGGGTGGTCGGGGTCGGCCATCTCCCTGAGCTCCAGCGGGGGTTCGCCGGACAACGGGCCCGCGACGGTGAGCAGGTCTATCGTGTCGGTGCTGCGTCCGGTGCGGTCCAGCAGCGCGGCCAGGAAGCGGGGGTTCATGGTGGCCGCGAGCGCGTCGCAGTCGAGGGCGGCGAGGGTGGACCGCACCCAGTCGGGGTCCTCGTCGGTGAACACCACGGAGTGCGCGGTGAAGGCGATGACGCCCGCGTCGCGCCGGTTCTCCTGCGGGACCACGGTGGTGCCGCCGTCCGGGGGCGGGAACCGCCCCTCGGCCGCCGCGTCCAGGATCTCCGTCAGCGTTTGTCCCATGCCGTCAGCCCTGCCGCTCGCGTGCCATGTCCGCGCTCCCGATTCGTGGTTGCTACACATGATCTCAGGTGCGGTACGGGGCCGTTCGGCCGGGGCCGGCGGAGAACCGGGGACGGCGGAGAACCGGCGGCGCCGGATCCGCCGGGGCGCCTGCTCTCCGCCTCGCCGGTCACTCCTCGCGCGTCCGGCGGTCCTGACGGGCCTCGTGCGCCTCGTGACCGCCCGCACCCTGGCCGCCCTCGTGCTCGGGCTCGGGCAGCGGAGCCCCGGTCTCCAGCAGGGTCTTGAGGCTCGACGCGAGCATCGGCCAGGCCCGCCCGCACATGCCGATCAGGGTGCCGCCGGGCTCGAACCCCTCGTGCAGGATGGTCAGCCGTGCCAGGGTCTCGCCGACCGGTTCGATCTCGTACGTCACCTTCGTGCGCCGCTCCTCGGCCAGTTCGGCCCGCAGCTCCTCGGCGATCCCGACCGAGGCCGCCCACTGCGGGGTGAAGGTGTGCCAGGTGTAGGAGAGCACGCGGTCCGGGATGCAGTCGAGGACCACCTGTTCGGGGTCGCTGGTGCGGGCCCCGCGCTCGACCCAGTCCATCGCCGAGCCCACCGCCCAGTCGGTCTCGAAGCTCAGGCCCCAGTACCGGCGGGTGAGGGCGGGGTCGGTGAGAGCCTGCCAGACCCGGGCGGGATCGGCCTGGATGTACAGGGTGTAGGTGATCGCACTGTCGCTCATGGCCCCATGCTGCGGGACCGGGGACGGCTGGCGCCGGATTTCCCGATCATGGCGGCCGCCGAGGCCGGGACGGGGCCCGCCCGCGTCACCAGCGCACGCCGTCCTCAGGGAGTTCCGTGGGCGGCGTCCGGGTGGGGACGGGGAGGGACAGCCGGGCGCGGGCCGTGTGCACCGCCGCGAGTTCGTCCGCGCCGGCCGGGCCCCAGTCGCTCAGTTCGCGGACCTGTTCGGGAGTGGCCAGCAGCCGGGCGTACGACGGGTCCGCGGCCGGCGGGAGGCCGGTGAGGCGGGCCGCGGTACGGGCGTGGGCGCCCCGGCCGACGTGCCGGTATCCGAGCGGGACGGCCCCGGTGGACGGTCCGGCCGTCGGGGGCGGCAGACGGGCCGCACCGTTGGCCCGGGCGATCAGGAGCAGGACCCGGCCGTCGGGGCCGAACAGCCAGCCGCGGTGGTCCCGTACGGGCAGCTGCGCCGGGACCGGACCCGGGTGCCAGGTGCCGTGCTGCGGGGTCCGCCGGGTGCGGAGCACTCCGAGCCGGTCGAGGGCGGTGGGCGCGGTGGGCCGGCCGTCCTCCAGCAGGGCGGTGCCGGAGCCGTTGACGCGGGAGCGCAGGGCGGACAGGGCGCGGCGGGCGTCACCCGCGTCCATCAGGGCGGGCAGGTCGGCCGGCTCGGCGAAGTGGATGCCGAGGACCTCCTGTTCCGGAAGGCGGACGGCGTCGATCCGCTCGGCGGTCCAGGTACCGCCGTCGTAGACGTGCAGGATCTCGCCGGGGAAGCGCATCTCGGGCGGGAAGCCGGGGGTGTCGGCCGGGATCCAGTCCACGGCGAGGCCCCGCGGGTAGTGGCCGTCGATGCCGAGTTCCTCGCGCAGCTCGCGGGCGGCGGCCGCGGAGGGGGCCTCGCCCGCGTCCACGGCTCCGCCGGGGAGCAGCCGGTCGGCGCGGTAGTCGACGCTCTGGACGAGGACCCGGCCGTCGGTGTCGGTGATGAGGACGACGGCCGCGGTCCACACGGCGGCGCGCGAGGCGCCGTACTCCGCGGGGGTCATCCAGGTGCCCGCCCGCTCGTGATCGTCCCGCGCGGCCCGGTCACACGCGGCCCGTTCGGTCAGGGCCCGATCGATCGCGGTCTGATCGGCCTCCGCCTGATCGGTCTCCGCCTGATCGGTCTCCTGATCGATCTCGGCCTGGTCGATCGCGCCCTGGTCGGTCAGCTGCGGCATCGGACTCCGTTCACCGTGGGTGGACCCGCCGACTGTGCAACAGCGGGCGCGGCCCCCGGGTTACGGCGGCCCGCGCGCCGCGGCCTCCGACCCTCGCCTTTGCCACCCCTATACCTCCTTATTACGCGGTTATGCCGTCCTTGGTACCTTCCGCTGGCGGACTGGCGGCATGAAAACCGCCGGTCCGACCACGTCACCGCACGCGCCGGCCGGACCGAGGAGAGACCTCCATGCGACGCGCTTCCCCCACGGAGGCCGCGGCTTCACTCGTAGCCCCGGCAGCCGGCGGGAGCGGCGGCCGGCTGGCCGGGGTGGACGCCGTGCGCGGTATCGCCGTCCTCGGCATGTTCGCCGTGCACGTCGGTCCTGGCCCGCAGCCCGAGGGCGCCGGCTACGTACTCGTCGCGGCCGACGGACGCGCCCCGGCGCTCTTCACCCTCCTCGCCGGCTTCTCCCTGGTCCTCGCCCAGCGCGGCCCGGACGCGGAGCGGCAGCCCGACGGCTGGGACCGGCGCTGGCGTCCGCTGCTGATCCGGTGCGCCGTGCTCGCCGTACTCGGGCTGCTCCTGGCCTCGTTGTGGCCCGGGATCCTGGTCATCCTGGCCTTCTTCGCCGTGTACTTCCTGGCCGCCGAGCCCTTCACCCGGCTGTCAACACCGGTGCTCGCCGCCGTGGCGGGCGGCTCCGTGGTGGCGGGTCCGCTGCTGTCGTACCTGCTGGGCCCGGTCCTCGGGTACGGGTCGTCCGGGCGGGGCCTGGTCCCGGAGGCCGCCGACCTGGCGAGTTGGTCCGGGCTGGGCACGGTGGTGTGCGAGCTGCTGCTCACCGGGGCGTATCCGCTGGCCACTTACTTCCCGTACGTCCTGGCGGGGATGGCCCTCGCCCGGCTCTTCGACGTGCGGGAGCGGGCGGCGGCCCGGCGGATGGCGGGGTGGGGCACGGCAGCCGCGGTCGCCGGATACGGCTCCGCCTGGCTCGCCTCCCACGTGTTCGGGTCCCGGCAGCGGCTGCTGGAGGCGATCGCCCTCCACCACCCGGAAGCCCTGGCCGCCGCCGACCCCGTACGGGAGGTGCTGGCCGGGCAGTTCGGCGCCGTGCCCAGCACCTCCTGGGACTGGCTGCTGCTGGCCGATCCGTACAGCCAGACCCCGCTGGAGACCCTCGGCAACGCGGGTGTGGGGTGCGCCCTGATCGGCCTGTGCGCGCTCGCCTCCCGGCACCGGCCGGGCGCGCGCCTGCTGCGGCCACTGGCGGTGCTCGGGGCGATGGCGCTGAGCGCCTACGTGGTCCACGCGCTGGTGCTGGCCGGTCCGGCGCACGGCGCCGCGTCCTGGTCCGCCTGGCTGGCCTTCAGCGGCGCGGCGCTGGCCCTGACGTGGGCCTGGCAGCGGATCTGGGCGGACAGCCCACTGCGCCGCGGCCCACTGGAACACGTGCTCCGCCTGGCCACGGGGGCGGGCAGCCGCACGCTCCTCGGCGGCGCGGAACGCGGAAGGTGACCCCGGCCGATCGGCTCCAGAGCCCCCCACCCCCGTGGAGGGGCTCCGCGCCGACCGGGACCTCCCGTACTCCGCCGCGGACATGACTGCGTTTCACCGGGTCACGTGCCGTCCGCACCGTGCGGGAACGATCACCACGCTATGGCCGGAAACGGCGCCCGGCCCATGGCAGAGGACGCCAGCAAGGGGACCGGACGCGCCAAGGGGGGACCCGGCGCGCCACGTTGGGGCCGGCGGCCGCCACGGTACTGCGATGACCTGGCCATTCGTCCTCGTCTATGCTCGGCCCCTGTGGTCCCGAACACGCACCAGGGCACGACCTCCTCCGCCCTCACCCGTCTGAACGTCAATACGGCACGTCTGCTCGGGATACCTCCGGCCGGGTACGCGCACCTGCTGGGTCTGGCCCCGGAGCACCTCAACGACGACCTGTGCCGGCCGCCCGCCCTGACGAGCATCCGCATCGCCGAACTGGCCACCGTCCACGCCCACTGGACCGAGGTGGCCCAGGTCATGACCCGGCAGTCGGACATCGGCAGCCTCGGCGTCTGGGACTACCTGTTCACCTCCGCGCCGACTCCGCTCGAAGGGGCCCGGGACGCCTCGGCCCACCTCGCCGCGGTCGTCGACACCGGCACGGACAACCTGTGGGTCACCGAGGAAGACGGCGAGGTCACCATCAGCCACCTCAACGAGGCCGATCTCACCCACGAGGCGG
Source organism: Streptomyces sp. NPDC048424 (assembly GCF_040651555.1). Lineage (NCBI taxonomy): Bacteria > Bacillati > Actinomycetota > Actinomycetes > Kitasatosporales > Streptomycetaceae > Streptomyces > Streptomyces sp. NPDC048424. The sequence goes on from NZ_JBEZKE010000010.1 coordinate 21,024, forward strand.
CCTGCGCCGTCCGCGCCTGCGCGCTCGGCCTCTACCAGCGCCGACTCGGCGAAGCCGCGCGGCGGACCCTCGTACCCGTCCGCGTCGCGCTGGCCGCCAGGACACCCGCCCGGCACGACGCCCTGACCGAGCTCTACGGCACCCGCAGCATCGAGTTCGAGGCCCCGGTCAGCTCGATCACCTTCCGCACCGAAGACCTGAACGCCCCCTCTCCGCACGCCCAGCCCGGCCTGTCGAGCGTGCTGCGCAGGCACGCGGACCAGACCCTCGCCTCCGCCGTACCGCTGCGCAACTGGCTGGACCTCTTCCGTACCGCCGTCGCCTCCCTCCACGGGGAAGGCGACCTGACCCTGTCCACGGCGGCGCGGCGCATGGCCATCAGCACGCGGACCCTCCAGCGCCGCCTCGACGAACACGGCACCACGTGGAGCCACGAGGTCGAAACCGTGCGCCGGGAGCAGGTCACGCGGCTGCTCCACAGCACCGACCTCAGCATCGACGCGATCGCCGCCCGGAGCGACTACGCCGACGCGCGCGCCCTGCGCCGGGCCGTCCAACGCTGGTACAACACCACCCCCGCAGCCCTGCGCCGCACCGGCCATCCGCACGGCGGCGGCGCGCGGACCGAACGGGGTGACGAGCCGGTTCAGCGGTGGAGCCGCTGCGTCCAGTCCGGCGGAACCCGATCGGCCGGTCCGGGCACCGACTGATCCTCGGGATGGCCGCGCGGCGGCGTCAGCTCGGGCCCGGACTCGTACATCTCGTTGCGGTCGTAGTCCCAGAACCAGTCCTCGCCCGGTTCGAAGCTCTGCACCAGGGGGTGGCCGGCGGACTTCCAGTGGGCGGTGGCGTGCTGGGCCGGCGAGGAGTCGCAGCAGCCGATGTGGCCGCACTGGGCGCAGCGCCGCAGGTGGAACCACCAGCCGCCCACCGCGTCGCAGTCGCCGCAGCCGGTACCGGCGGGCGGGACGCTCGGGTCGATTCCCTTGATGTCGGTCATACGGGCTCCTCGGCGGTCTCGGTGCCGGTTGCGGGTGCGCTCTCGGCTTCGCTCGCGCTTTCGGTTTCGGCTTCGGCTTCGGATTCCGGTGCGGTCAGCGGCAACAGCACCTGGAAACGGGTGTCACCGGGCTCGGATTCGACCTGGAGGCTGCCGTGGTGCTTGTTGACGACGATCCGCCAGGAGATGTCCAGGCCCAGTCCGGTGCCCTCCCCCACCGGCTTCGTGGTGAAGAAGGGATCGAAGATGCGGCTGCGGATGTCTCCGGGGATACCGGGCCCGGTGTCGCGGAACTCCACCAGCAGCCGGTCCCCCTCGCGCGCCGTGCGGACCGTCAGCGTGCCCTCGCCACCCGCGCTCCCCATGGCGAAGACGGCGTTGTCGATGAGGTTGGTCCACACCTGGTTGAGCTCCGCCGGGTAGGCGGGCACGTCCGGCAGGGAGCGGTCGTAGTCCTTGACCACCCGGATCCGGCGGCCGATCTTCCCCGACAGCATCAGCAGGGTGCTGTCCAGGAGTTCGTGGACGTCGACGACCCGGTGCGGGGCCCGGTCGAGCTGCGAGTACTGCTTGGCCGCGTCCACGAGGTGGGAGATGCGGGTGGTGGAGTCGTCGATCTCGTCCATCAACAGCTCGGTCTCGACGGAGTAGTTGAGCCAGCCGATGGCCGCCGGCAGGATGTCCTCGGCCACGGTCGCCGCGACCTGGTCCAGCCAGTCCGTGTCCAGTCCGGCCTGTACGAAGGTCGGCGCGATCCGCCAGCCCTCCTGGATGTCGTGGTCGTCGAGCCAGTCGGCGAGCTCGTCCTCCCTGTCGGAGGCCTCCAGGGGGCTCAACGCCGGTGCTTTGGCCACGCGTTCGACGGTGCGCTCCTGGATCTCGATGAGGTCGGCGATGGTCTCGCGGGAGTAGCCGCCCTGGGAGATGACGGCCAGCTTGTGCCGCATCTTGCCGACCCGTTCGCGCAGGGTGGCGGTGGCCCGGACGGCCGCCGCGGCCGGGTTGTTGAGCTCGTGGGTGAGTCCGGCGGACAGCGATCCGAGCGCCAGGAGCCGTTCGCGCTGGCCGATGGCCCGCTGGGTGTTCTTCGCGCCGAAGAAGAGCCCTTCCAGCAGGTGGGCGGCCATCGGGAACCATTCCTGCATGAAGTCGGCGAACGACTGCGCGGGCAGCACGAAGAACCGCGTCTTCTCGGTCACCCGCATCGAGTTGGTGTAGGTCTGCGGCACCCGGTCGCCCAGGTAGGCCTGCATGGCTCCGGCGTACACCCCGCGCTGCGAGGTCCGGCTCACCTCGACGTCGTCGCCGCCGACCCGGCGGGACAGTACGACGGTGCCCTCGATCATCACGTAGAAGCACGTCGCCGGGTCGCCTTCGGTGTACACCGGACCGGCTTCGAACCGTTCCACGCGCCCCTCGGCGCACAACCGTCCGAGCTGCTCCGGGGAGAGCTTCTCGAACAGGAACAGCGAGGCGATCTCCTGCGGGCTGCAGGGCATCGCCTGCCCGCTCATGACTGCTCCAGGTACCGGTGGACGAGCATCACGGCCATGGCTCCCTCTCCGACGGCGGACGCGACGCGCTTCGCGGACCGGGCCCGCGCGTCGCCGGCCACGAACACGCCGGGAATGTTGGTCTCCAGGTGGTAGGGCGGCCGGTCCAGCGGCCACTCGGCCGGTGGCCGTCCGTCCGCCGTGAGGTCCGGTCCGGCCAGGATGAAGCCGCGTTCGTCGCGCAGCACCGTGCCGTCCAGCCAGTCGGTCAGCGGGGCCGCGCCGATGAAGACGAACATCCACTGCGCGTCGACGAGTTCCGTGGCGCCGCTTTCCACGTCCCGCAGGACCAGCCGTTCCAGGTGCTCCTCGCCGTGCGCCGCCTCGACGACGGTCCGGGTGCGCACCGAGATGTTCGGCGACTCCTGGATCTGCTGGATCAGGTAGTACGACATCGACGCGGTCAGGGACTCCCCGCGCACCAGCAGCGTCACCGACTTCGCGCCCCGCGCCAGGTACATCGCGGCCTGCCCGGCGGAGTTGGCCCCGCCGACGATGTAGACGTCGTACCCCTGGCAGGAGGACGCCTCGGTGAGCGAGGAGCCGTAGTACACGCCGCGGCCGGTCAGGTCGTCGCAGCCCGGTGCCTGGAGCTGCCGGTACGAGACGCCGGTCGCCAGGATGACGCTGTGCGCGGCGACCGACGAGCCGTCGGAGAAGCGGACGACGCGCGCCGGGCCGTTGACCTCCAGCCCGGTGACCTCGCGCGCGGTGAGGATCTCGGCGCCGAACCGGCCGGCCTGGCGGCGGGCGCGATCGGTGAGCTGGGCGCCCGAGACGCCGTCGGGGAAGCCGAGGTAGTTCTCGATGCGGGAGCTCTGCCCGGCCTGCCCGCCGGTGGCCGACCGCTCGATGAGTACGGTTCGCAGCCCCTCGGAGGCCCCGTACACGGCCGCGCCGAGCCCGGCCGGGCCGCCGCCGATCACGACGAGGTCGTAGAACTCGGCGGTCGGCGTCGTCGCGAGCCCCACGTGGGCGGCCAGGTCGGGCGCCTCCGGCTCGACCAGTACGGTGCCCTCCGGGGTGATCACCAGGGGCAGCCGCTGCCCGTCGACCCCGGCGGCCTCCAGCAGGCGCAGGCCCTCGGGCTCGTCGGATGAGTACCAGCGGTAGGGCACCTGGTTGCGGGCCAGGAACTCCCGCACCTGCGAGGAGCGCGCCGACCAGCGGTGCCCGACCACCTTGGTGGCGGGTACCGGCCGGTAGTCGCTGGAGCGCCAGGCGGTGAGCAGGTCGTCCACGACGGGGTAGAGCTTCTCCTCCGGCGGGTCCCACGGCTTGAGCAGGTAGTGGTCGAGGTCGACGACGTTGATCGCGTCGATCGCCGCGTTGGTGTCGGCGTACGCGGTCAGCAGTACGCGCCGGGCGCCGGGGTACACGTTCAGGGCCTGTTCGAGGAACTCGATGCCGTTCATCTGCGGCATGCGGTAATCGGCCAGGATCACGGCCACCAGGTCGCCCCGCAGCTTCAGCTCGCGCAGTGCCTCCAGGGCGGACTCACCGGACTCGGCGCGCACGATGCGGTACCCGGCGCCGTAGCGGCGCCGCAGGTCACGGGCGACGGCACGGGAGACTCCGGGATCGTCGTCCACGGTCAGGATGACGGTCCGTGCTGCGTCGGCGACCTCTGCCATACGTCTCCCACGACGGCCTGGACCAGCGGCACGGCGAGCCGCCCGCCCCGGTTCCCGCCCATCGTATGTTCGATCGCCCGAATCTGCCCCGGGAACGGATCCCCGGGGCCCCGGACCGGTCCCGCGCGGCCGGCGAAGCCCGCCGAAGCCGCGCAAACGGCCCCCGTCGGTGGCGAAGCCCGGACCCGCGCCGCAGCGCACGTACGACTCGGCCCCCGTGTGCGCGGAGGCGCGGGGCACGGTCCCCCCGTCGATCGTGGCCCTGTGCCACCTGGCCGTCGCTTCCGGTGCACGACGCCTACGTCGTCCGGTCGGGGCGGATCGTCCGGTGGCTTCGGCCCGGCTGGCGGGTGGGGGTGGGGTGGTTCGGTTGGATGGGTGGGACGGGGCTCGATCGGGGTTCCGTACAGCCCTCCATCCCCAGGGAGTTGCCATGGCCAAGATCGCCCTCTTCGGCGCGAGCGGCAGCATCGGAACCCAGGTGCTGCGCGAAGCGATCCGGCGCGGCCACGAGGTCACCGCGGTCGTACGCGATCCCGCGAAGCTCGCGGACTCCGGCGGCGGGGCCACCGCGGTGGTGCGCGGCGACGTGCTGGATCCGGCGTCCGTGGCCGGGGCGGCGGCCGGGCAGGACGTGGTGATCAGTGCGTTCGGCCCCGGCTCCGGGGACCCCGCCGTCCTCGTGGACGCCGCGAAGTCGCTGATCGGCGGGGTGCGTTCGCTCGGCACGGACACGCCCCGGCCGCGGGTGGTGGTAGTCGGCGGGGCGGGTTCGCTGCGCACCCCCGGCGGCCCGCTGGTCTGGGACCAGGCGGGCGTTCCCGAGCCCGTGCTGGCTCTGATGCACGCCCACGGCGACGCCCTGGACTTCCTGCGGACCGTGCCCGTGGAGGAGGTCCACTGGACCTGCCTGAGCCCGGCCGCGCAGATCGCTCCGGGCGAGCGCACGGGAACGTACCGGCTGGCACTCGACGACCTCGTCGTCGACGACGAGGGCCGCAGCCACATCTCGACGGAGGACTACGCCGTCGCCGTGCTCGACGAGATCGAGCTCGACGCGCACGCGGGCCGACGTTTCACCCTCGGCTACTGAGCTCCCCGAAGGCCCCGGCTCCCCCGTGGGGTTGCTCCCCGTGGGGTTAATGGGTGGATGGCCCCGCTCCGGATACTTACAGTGACGAGGCACCACGTCGTCGAGCCGGAGCGGATCATGCGCACCCACTATCCCCGTACGCCACACCTGCCCTGGTCCCCCGGGGCCTCGGCGGACGACGTCCGGGCCGTCGGACTGGAGGGGCTCGCCGGGCGCGAGGTGGTGGTGACGGAGAAGCTCGACGGCGAGAACACCACCCTGTACGCCGACGGCCTGCACGCCCGCTCGCTCGATTCGGCGCACCATCCCTCGCGGGCATGGGTCAAGGGCCTCCAGGGCAGGATCGGCCCGGGGATTCCGGCCGGCTGGCGGGTGTGCGGGGAGAACCTCTACGCCCGGCACTCGATCCCGTACGAGGATCTGGACAGCTGGTTCTACGGGTTCTCGGTGTGGGACGGGGACCACTGCCTGGACTGGGACCGGACCGTACGGTTCCTGCGGGGCCTCGGGGTGCCCGCGCCGCGCGTGCTGTGGCGGGGCACCTTCGACGCGCGCACGCTGCGCAAGCTGAAGCTCGACACCGCGCGGGAGGAGGGCTACGTCGTGCGGACGGCGGCCGGTTTCGCTCGCGAGGACTTCGGGCGGTGCGTGGCCAAGTGGGTGCGGGGCGGGCACGTACAGACCGATACGCACTGGATGTTCGCCGAGGTCGTACCCAACGGGCTCGGTCCGGCGGCCCCGTTGTGGGCGGTCCGGTCGGGAGCCGAGCCGGACGTGGCGGGGCTGGCCGCCGCCGTCGGGGCGGGAGGGGCGGGCGGGGCCGCCGATGGGGATGAGGCCGCCGGTGACGTGGCGGGTGACGTGGCCGAGGTCGCCGCCCGGCTCGACGGGGCGGGGCGGGCGGGCGAGGACCGACTGGCCGGCGTACTGGCCGCCCTGCTGCGGCGCGAGCCGCGCGGCCGGATCGCGGCGCGGCTCGCCGCCGGACCGGCCGGGATGGGACTCGCGCGCCGGGTCGGCGACCTGGTGGGCCTGTACCCGTACCTGCAGCGGCCGTTTCCGGACGCGGACCGACGGGCCGGACTGGTCCGGATGGCCATGGCGGCCGATCTCGGGGTGCTGCACGCGCTGGCCGGGGCGCTGGCCGACGGGCCGCAGGCGCGGGAGGCCGTGGAGTGGTCCGCCCTGTGGGCCGAGGAGGCGGGGCTGCTCGGCGGCCAGGACCCGCTGAACGCCTTGCGCGCCGCCCTGGGGGAGCCCCTCGCCGGGCTGGACGCGGACGCGGCCGACCGTTGCTGGGCGGAGGCCCGGCGCGCGTTCGGGCAGGGAAGGATCGCGGCCGCGCGCCTCGGTTGGGGTCCCGGAGTCGGCTGCGTGGCCGTCGAGGAGGCGGTGGCGGCGACCTGGCAGTGGCGCGACGGAACGTTTCCCCGACTGGTGCAGCTCAGCGGCCCCTCGGGCAGCGGGAAGAGCACCTTCGGTCGCGGCCTGCCCGGTGTGGACGCGTACATCAGTCTTGACGACCTGCGCACCGCCCGGGGTTCCCGCGCGGACCAGCGGGCCAACGCGGACGTGCTGGGCCAGGGCCTGGACCGCCTCGACGCCGCCCTCGCCCGGGGCGGAACCGTGGTGTGGGACGCGACCTCGCTCACCGACCAGCAGCGCGGCCTGGCCGGCTCGGTCGCGCGGCGCCGCGACGCGCTGGTCACCCACGCCGTGGTGCTGGTCGACGAGCCGGAGCTGCTGCGCCGCAACGCCGTGCGCACGCACCCGGTGCCGGGGCAGGTGCTGGCCACCCAGCTGCACCGGTTCAATCCCCCGTACGCCGGTCAGGCGCACCGTACGTGGTACATCGGCGCGGGCGGGGACGTCGAGGACACGGCGGGCGGCCTCGCGGACGGCCCGGATCCGATCTGCGGGGAGTTCTGATGCGTACCAGTGAGCAGCTCTACCACCAGGTCCGCTGGGACCCCCGGTTCGATCCGGCGCGGTTCGTGCTCGGCCTGCTCCAGCGCGGGGCCGCGCCGAAGCGGGTTCCGCTGCCCTCCTTCGTGCCCGGCGGCGACATCCCCTGGCACCGGGTGCTGTTCGTCGAGGCGGACGGCGAACTGGTCTGGGACCGGGCCACGGGCGTGGACCGGATCGACGTCAGCGCGGCGGGGCGGGTCCGCGATCCGCGCCTGCTGCGGGCCCCGTTCTTCACCGCGCGCACCCCGTACGCGTGGGACCCGGCCGGCGGCGGCGCCTGGCGGCCCGCGCAGCCGCCGCCCTCCGGCCCGGCGGCGGGCCCCGCCGCGGTGCGGCTGCTGACCTGGAACGCGCTCTGGGACCGGTACGACGCCCCGCGCATCGCCACCGCCCGGCGCAGGCCGTTGCTGCTGGCCGATCTGGCGGCCGCCGACGCGGATGTCATCGCGCTGCAGGAGGTCGAGCCCGAGCTGGTCGGCATGCTGCTGGCGGCGCCGTGGGTGCGGGCCGGGTACACCCTCGGCACGGATCCCGGCGGCCGCGACGTCGCCGAGTGCGGGCTGCTGGTACTGAGCCGGCTGCCGGTGCGGGAAGCGGGGATGCACCTGCTCGGCAGGCACAAGGCGGTCACCGCCGTGACGGTGGACACCGCGGCCGGCGCCCTGGTCGTCGCCGCGACGCACCTGACCAGCGACCACACCGAGAACGGGCACCTGCGGCGGGACGCCGAACTGGCCCGGCTCGCGGAGGGCCTGGGCGGCATCGAGGCCGCCGTGGCCCTGCTGGGCGACTTCAACGACGGCCGCCACGGGGCCGAGGGGCCCGCGGCCGCACTCGGCATGCGGGACGCCTGGAGCGAGGTCCACGGGGCCGCGGACGGTACGCCGACCTTCGATCCGGTGGCCAATCCGCTGGCCGCGGTGGGCTCGCTGTCCGGGCGGGCGGCCCGGCTGGACCGGATCCTGCTCGGGTCCACGGGGGCGCGGGTGACGCGGGCGGCGCTGCGCGGCGACGCGCCCGCCGCGCAGGGGCTGTTCATCTCCGACCACTTCGGTGTCGAGGCGACCGTGGAGTTCGGGGCGCCCGGCGGCGGGCCGGCGCGGCTCGACGTACCGGCGACCGCGCGGACGGCGGTGGCCTGGCTGCCGCCGCAGCTGCCGGAGGCGGTGCGGGAGGTGCGCGAGCGGCACGACCCGCAGGCCGGCCGCTGGCCCGCGCACGTGAACCTGCTCTTCGGCTTCGTGCCGGAGTCCTCCTTCGACGAGGCCCTGCCGCTGCTGGCCGAAGCGGCCGCCGGGGCGGCGCCCTTCGACGTACGGCTGGAGGGCGTGCACAGCTTCGGGCACCGCGAGGACGCCACCCTCTGGCTGGATCCGGCGGCGGCCGGAGACGGGCCGTGGCAGGAACTCCGGCGCAACCTGACGGAGCGGTTCCCGGGCTGCCGGGGGCGCGCCGAGGGGTACACCCCGCACCTGACGCTCGGGCGCAGCCAGGACCCGCAGCGGGCGGTCGTGGAGTTCACGGCCCGGCTCCGCGGCGCCGTGCCCTCGCGGGTCGGGGAGCTGGCGGTGCTCTCGCGGCGCGGGGACGGACCGATGCGGGTCCGCGCGGCGGTGGCACTGGGGACGGGCGAGGTGCGCTGGGAAGCGGAACCGGAACCGAAGCCGGAGCACGCGCCCGGTGAGGCGCACGGTCGTGGACCCGGCCGGGCCGAGCAGGTCACCGCCCGCGTCCGGGCCGCCCTGGGCGGGGCGGAGGTGCACCTGGCCGGATCGCGCCGGATGGGCTGCGCGCTGCCGGAGGCCGACCTGGACCTGGTGGCGGTGCTGCCCGGGCCGGACGAGGTCACCGCCGTACGGGACCGGCTGGCGGCGGCCCTGCCGGAGGCCGGGCCGCTGCGCGAGGTGACGGGGGCGCGCGTGCCGGGTGTGCGGTTCCGCGTCGGGGCGCTGTCCGTGGACCTGGTGACGGTGGCCGCGAACGGCCTGGATCCCGCACATGCGGTGGCACGGCGGGTGGAGTTGGGTGAGGCGGCCGCCGTCGCGCTGAGCGCGGTGAGCGACGCCGATGCCGTACGGGAGCGGGTGGGCGCGGAGCACGCCGCGTTCGCCCGGCTGGCGCGGGAGGTGAAGGCGTGGGCGCGGGCCCGCGGGCTGGACTCGGCGCCGTTCGGCGGGCTGCCGGGGCTGGCCTGGGCGGTCCTGGCGGCGCGTACGGTCCAGGAGGCCGGGGCGCTGCCGCCGGACGAGCTGCTGCGGGAGTTCTTCGGCCGGTGGGCCGCCTGGGACTGGCGGGAGCCGGTGGGGCTGTTGCCGTCGGCCGTGGCGCCGGCGGATCCGGCTGCGGCGGACGGGCAGGATGCGGTCGCGTCGGCCGGACCGGACCCGCTCCCGGTCCTCGATCCGGTCACGGTGCTCACGCCCTCGGAGCCGGTGCGCAGTTGCACCGCCCAGGTGGGGCCGGGCCTGCGCGACCTGCTGGTCCAGGAGTTGTACCGGGCCTGGGAGCTGCTCGAGGCCGGCTCCGACCAGGCCGGCCGGACCCTGCCGGCCCCGCCGCCGCTGCACCGCCGGCACGCCGCCTGGGCGGTGGTCACCGTACGCGCGTCCGGCGGGGAGTTCGAGGAGACCCTGGGCCGCGTGCGGGGGCGGCTGCGGGCGCTGCTCGGCGCCCTGGAGGCGGCCGGTGTCACGGACGCGCACGCCTGGCCGCGCCCCTTCGAGTCCGGCCCGGGCCTCGCCCGTTACGCGATCGGCCTCGGCTCCGCCCCGCCGGACGCGGCGGAGCTGGCCGCGCAGACCGGCCCGTGGCGGGCCGGCCTGCCGGGGGTCGAGGTCACCCGGGCGGCCTGCGGCGAGGTGCCGGACCTGGCCTGACGTGGGCCGCCCCCGGGCGGGATCAGACCTCGATGACGATCTTTCCCGGGGTGTGCCCGCCCTGGCTCAGTTCGAAGGCCGCGGCGAGTTCGGCCAGCGGGAAGGTCTTGGCGACCGGCACCTTCAGCTGTCCGGCGTCGGCGAGCCGGCCCAGTTCGGCCAGGTCGCTGCCGACCGGACGGACCCAGACCCACTGGCCGCCCGATCCGAGCACGCTGGGATCGGCGATCGAGGCGTGCCGGCCGTCGTCGTGGAGCACTTCCCGGGTGACCCCGCCGACGCCGCCGACGAAGTCCGCGACGACGGTGGGCCCGTCGGGCACGAGGGCGCGGACGCGGTCGGCGAGCCCGTCCCCGTACTCGACGGGTTCGCCGCCGAGTTCGCGCACCCGGTCGTGGTTGCGCGGGGAGGCCGTGCCGATGACGCGGGCGCCGAGCGCCCGGGCGATCTGCACGCCGAGGGAGCCGACACCGCCCGCGGCGCCGTGGATGAGGACCGTGTCGTCCTTGCCGGTGCCGAGGCGGGTGAGCAGCTGGTACGCGGTGAGCCCGGCCAGCGGGAGCCCGGCGGCCTCGGCCCAGCTCAGCGAGGCGGGCTTGTGCGCGAGGGCGCGCACGGGCACGGTGACGAACTCGGCGAAGGTCCCGCCGTGCACGTAGTCCTTGCGGGCGTAGGCGATGACCTCGTCGCCCTCGGCGTACTCGGGGACGTCGATGCCGACGCGCTCGACGGTGCCGGCCACGTCCCAGCCGGGGATCACCGGGTAGACGACGTCCATCAGGGCGTCGAGCCCGCCCGACATGATCTTCCAGTCGACGGGGTTGACCCCGGCGTACTTCACCCGGACGAGCACCTCGCCCGGGCCGTACTTGGGCAGCGGCAGCCGGATCTCGGAGAGCACCTCCGTCCCGCCGTACGTCTCGTACGCCATCGCCCGCATGGTTTCCTGGCTGCTCCGGCCCGACTGGGACATGTACCCGACCTCTCCGTGTGCTGGTGGACCCGCCCCCGGTCCATCCCACCACGCACGCCGCGCCCGCCCCACGATGCGGGGCGAACGCGGCGCGGCGCGTCCCGCACGGCGCGTCCCGCACGGCCCGGCCCGTCGGACGCGGCCGGTCACCCGTGCACGGGGAAGGCCGCCTGGAAGTCGAGCCGCGCGTCCGCCCCCTCGGCGATCCGCCCGAGTACCCCGTCCAGCTCCAGGTACGCCTCCCAGCGCTCGGCACCGGTCTGCGTGGCGAGGCGGTCCACGACGAGGTCCTCCAGGTCCTGGACCCGCTTGCCCTTCCACACCTTGTCCGCGAGGCTGACCAGCAACTCCTCCACGGTCACCCCGTCTTCGCCCCACGCGGCGCGCGTCGCGGCGCCCGGCCAGCCAGTCGGCCGGCTCGTACGCGACGTCGTGCACGAGCCGCAGGTGCGCGGCCAGCCGGGGCGGGGCGGCCGGCGCGCGCAACAGCGCGGACACGGTGGGCGGAAGGGGCCGCAGCGGCGGTTCCCCCGGGGTGTCGAGCGCCCTCGACAAGGCATCGGTACGGGACATCGGATCATCCTGGGAACGCCGGACGATCACTCGTACTCGGTACCGCCCTTACGGGTCAGGTAGGCCGGGCTGACCGCCTTGGCGATGGCGCGGCCGCCGACGACCGGGCTGTAGCGCTCCGCCGAGGGACGGATCACGACGCCCTCGCGCAGGTGCACGGCCCGCCCGGACACGGTTTCGCGGCCGCTCGCCAGCTCCAGCACGGTGTCGAGGTCGTACGGGCCCTCGTACAGCCGTGGCACCAGCGGCAGTTCCCCGTCCGCCAGGACGGCGGTCGGGTCCAGCCAGCGCACCTGCCCGTCGATCTCGGCGGACACGTCGAAGACGGCGTACCCGGGTGGTGTGTCGGCGGTGCGCACGTCGGTCCCGTAGGCCAGGTCCTGGACGCCCGCGCCGTACACCTCGGCGAAGATGCCCACCCGGGTGGCGCCGAGGCGGGCGGCCAGGGCCGCGGCGACGGCCGGCACGCCGTGGCCGCGTACGGCCCGCCAGTAGAGGTTGCGCTCGTCCTCCTTGAGCGCCAGCCCCTTCGAGCCGAATCCCTTGGAGGAGACGATCGACCGCTCCTCCTGCGCCACGTACGTGAACAGGCAGGCGGTGCCGTGCAGTTTCTCCGTGAGGACGACCTGCTCGCCCGGCTCGAAGATGTGCGGGTAGCGCTGGAGGTTCTCGATGTCGACCCACGGCATCAGGTCGGCGGCGGCTTCGACGTCGCCGCTCATGGTGGTGGGGATGGGCGGGGACCATTTGGTGATGCCGAGCAGTTCCGCGAAGTCCGTGCCCTCCTTGGCCGCCTGCACGAGGTCGACGTCGGCGAGCGCGCGCGGGCGGCACACCAGGCCCTGTGAGAGTTCGCCGCGCAGGCGGACCGCCTTGACCCGGTCGGCGGAGCCGCCGGCCAGCCGTCCGGTGAGACCGAGCTCCTCGATCAGCTCGGCCGGCAGCACGGCCTGTTCGGGTATGTAGAGCGCGAACTCGCCCGTGCGGTAGGCACCCTTGGCGATCACGGCGCGGTACAGGCCCACCTGGGCCAGCTCCAACGCGTCGGCGTTCGGGTGCTCGTGGACGGTCAGCTCTTCGGCGGTGACCCTCAAGGTCGACATGGACGGCTCCTGCAGTCGTCAGGGACGCGGACGACGTGCCGGTCCTTCGGCGCGTCGGTGACGATCACTCTCCCGGGCGCCATTTTCGCTGGTCCAGCGATTATCACGGTGTTAGCCTGCCGCACCGCGCGCGCTGCTCCGGCATCCGCTGTTCCACCTTCCGCAGGAGGCTTCCGTGTCACGTCGTCGTCCGGTCACCGTCATCACCGGCGGCAGCAGGGGCATCGGTGCGGCGACCGCGCTGCGGCTGGCCGCCGACGGGCACGACCTGGCCCTGGGCTACGTCCGCGACGAGGCGGCCGCCGAGGCCGTCGCCGAGCGGGTACGGGCCACCGGGGCCCGCTGTGTGACCGTACGCGGTGACACCTCCGAGGAGTGCGCCGTCGAGCGGCTCTTCGACATCGCGGGCGCCGAACTCGGCACGCTGACCGGCCTGGTCAACAACGCCGGGGTGACCGGCCCGCTCGGCCGGCTCGCCGACGCCCGGACCGAGGACCTGCGGCGCGTGGTCGAGGTGAACCTCCTCGGGTACCTGCTGTGCTGCCGCCGGGCCGCCCGGGACATGGCGGAGTCCGGCGGCGGGGCGATCGTGAACGTCTCCTCGGCTGCCGCCACCCTCGGCAGCCCCGGGGACTACGTGCACTACGCGGCGACCAAGGCGGCCACCGACGCGCTGACCGTGGGCCTCTCCAAGGAGCTCGGCCCGGACGGGATCCGGGTCAACGCCGTGGCTCCCGGCATCATCGAGACCGACATGCACGCGGCGATGGGGGATCCCGACCGGCCGGCACGGGCCGCGGCCGCGATCCCGCTCGGGCGGCCCGGCCGGCCCGGGGAGATCGCCGGGGCCATCGCCTGGCTGCTGTCCCCGGACGCCTCGTACACGACGGGAACCGTGCTGCGGGTCTCCGGCGGCCGCTGAACCGCCGGAGGCCGCGGCAGGCCACCGCAGGCCGGGCGGCCTTACCTCATGGCCGCCTGCGTGGCGGGCCCGTAGACGCCCTGCGGGTCGCCCTTGATGGACCGGTCGCGCTGGAGCTGGCTGACGCCGCGCTTGGTCTGGCCGTCGAAGACGCCGGTGACGGAGACGTACGTGAACCCCTGCCCGTAGAGCATTTCCTGCAGGGCGCGCACCTCGGGCCCCTTGTCCCCCATCCGCAGGGTCACGGGGGCACCGGCACCCGACGGTCGCGGCGCCGACGCGCTCGGCGAGGGCGTCGGCTCGGGCCCCTCGCTCGCCTTCGCGCTCGCGCTCGCGCTCGGCTCCGCCGTCGGGGCCGTCGGGGTCGCCCCGGCCCGTGCGGACGCGGCCGGCCCGGGTTCCCCGCCGGCGCCCGCGTCCGGGCTGCGCGCCGGGAGCACCGGCACGGACAGCTCGGGCGGCCGCCCTGCCCGGGGCGGTTCCGGCTCCGGCCCGCTCAGCAGGAGCACCGCGGCGCCGACCACGGCGAGCGCGAGCAGGGTGGCGACGGCGAGCGGAAGCCGACTGCGGCTGCGGCTCCCGCCGTCCAAGTCATCGCGCGGGCCTGCGGGAGCGACGGCAGGGGCGGAAGCCGGAGCGGGGCCACCGGCTTGCGGGGCGCGCGCCGGGCCGGGGAAGGCGAGGGGTCCGGTCTGCGGCCAGGTGGGCGCCGTCGGCCGGGGCGGCCGGCCCGAGGGGCCGACGTACGGGCGTACGAGCAGGTGGTCGTCGGGGACGAGCCCGCTCTCATCAGGGTCCTGGGACATGGTGGCTCCCCGGCTGGGACGGGGGCCGGCGCGGCGGTGCGGTGCCGGCCCCCATCCGGCCGGTCAGGCTCTGCGCCGCCGGGCGGCGGGAGCCAGGGGGGCACCGGTGGCGGGGACGCCGGGGGTGCCGAGTGCCGGAGAACCGCCGACCGTGGCCGGGGCGGGCGATGTGCGAACGGATGGGGACATCTGGCGTATCTCCGAAGTGCGGCTCAAGCGGTGGTTCTTGATCGGCGCACTCTTTCCCTCCGGCAGGGCCCGGGTCAAGCCGGATGTCCGGTATCCCCCTGGTCGTCCCGTCTGTCGGTGCGGCGGACCGCCGTGGCCCAGACGGTGCACGCCGCCCCGAGCATCAGGGCGGCTCCGCCGAGCGGGGCGGCGGGTGCGGAGATGCCGTCGACGGCGAGGCCGCCGAACAGCGCGCCCGCGGCTATGGCGAGGTTGAACATGGCCACCATGAGCGAGGAGGCCGCCTCGGGCGCGTCCGGGGACGCCTTGATCATCCAGCCCTGCACGCTCACGGAGACCCCTCCGTAGGCGAGTCCCCAGGCGAGCAGCAGCGTGGTCCCGGCGACCGGTCCCGGGAGGACGGCGATCAGCGCGAGGATCACGGTGAGGCAGGAGCTGACCACGAGCAGGGTCCGGTACGCGTCGCGGGTCCCGGCCAGGAAGTTGCCCGCGACACCGGCGACGCCGTAGCCGAGCAGGAGCGTGCTGACGTATCCGGCGTCGATGCCGGAGACGTCCTGGAGGATCGGCCGGACGAAGGTGTAGGCGGCGAACTGCCCGGTCACCACCAGGAAGGTGACGATCACCCCGGCCCGGACGGCCGGGTTCTCGCGGAGCAGGGCCGGCAGTTCCGGGAAGGTGATGTGCCGGGTCGGCGGCAGCGGGGGCAGCAGCAGGAGCAGCGCGGTCAGCGTGACGAGGCCGAGGACGCCGACCGCCGCGAAGGCGGTGCGCCAGCCGCCGATTTCGCCGAGCAGGGTGCCGGCGGGTACGCCGAGCACGGACGCGGTGGGTACGCCGCCGAAGACGAGCGCGGTCGCCCGGCCCGCCTGGTGCGCGGGGACGAGGCGTACGGCGAGTCCGCCCGCGATGGCCCAGAATCCGCCGACGCTGACGCCGACCAGCAGGCGGGCCGCGAGCACCACGGCGAAGTTCGGGGCGAGGGCGGCGGCGAGGTTGGCGGCGGCCATCAGGGCGATGAGCACGCACAGTACGAGCCGCCTGTCGAGCCGGCCGGCGCCGACGGTGACCAGCGGGGCGCAGCATCCGGCGACCAGCCCGGGGACGGTGACCATCAGCCCGGCGGTCCCGTCGGAGACGCCCAGGTCGGCGCCGACCGGGGTGAGCAGCCCGACGGGGAGCAGTTCGGAGGTGATGAGGCAGAAGATCCCGAGGGCGACGGCGCACACGGCCGCCCAGCCCTTCCACGGTGCGGGTCCGCTCCCCGTCCCGGGTCCGCTCGCGTGTCCGGGTCTACTCCCGCGTCCGGGTCTGCTCCCCGGCTCGGATCGGGCTTCAGGCAGGGACGCGGCCGGGGGCGGGGACGCGGGGCGGCCCGTGGGCTCCGGGGGCGGCGTGGGGTTGCCGGGCGCGGCGGCTGAGGTCATGGACGGGCACTCCGTACGGGCGTTCGACGGGCAGGACACGGCGGCGCGGGGCGCCGGAGGTCGCGCCTCCCCCGTCACCCGCACTGCCGTTCCAATTTCCCACACGCCCCGACCGCAACCACGGGGGCCGTGTCACCCACACGCGTGAGGCGGGGAACCGGGCGGGCCGAACCGTACGGCAAGGTGGTCGGATGCAGTTACGCCGGGCCGTGCCCCTCTCCCTCGTCGCGCTCCTCGCGAGCGCCGGCTGTGTCTCCGTCGCACCGCAAGATTCGGCTCCGGTTCCCGTACGCGGTTCCGTTCCGCCCGCCAACGCCCCCGAGCTCCCCACCCCCCTGGCGCTGCCCCTGGGGGAACTGCCCGCGACCCCCGAGACCGACCCGCACCCGGACCCGGAACCAGCGGCGGAACGGGGTCGCGCCCCGGAGCCCGAGCCGTCCCGCGAGCGGGCCCGTGCCAAGACGGTGCCGCCCCGGCGGACGCGGGTGCCCGGGCCCGCGACCGCGCACCCGCACCCGCGTCGGCGGCCCGCCCCCGCGCCCCGCATGGACGAGCTCTGCGCGGCCGCGGACGGGGTCGTACCGCCGTCCATCGTCGACCTCTGCCTGCGGCAGTACGGCCGCTGACCCTCCCCGCGCCGGATGCGAGGCTTGACCCTCCCCCTGTGTCAGACCTTGCAGTGGAGCACGACATGTTCACCATCGGAGACTTCGCCAAACACGGCCGGGTGTCGGTCCGCATGCTGCGTCACTACGACGCCCTCGGACTGCTGCGCCCGGCGCGTGTCGACCCCTTCACCGGCTACCGCTTCTACGAGGCCGGGCAGCTCGCCCGCCTCAACCGTGTCATCGCGCTCAAGGAACTCGGCTTCAGCCTCGACCAGGTCGGGACGATCCTCGACGAGCGCGTGGGCGCGGAGGAGCTGCGCGGCATGCTGCGGCTGCGGCAGGCCGAGCTGGAGAGCGCCATGGCCGCCGCGGCGGCCCGGCTGGTCCAGGTCGAGGCGAGGCTCCGGACCATCGAAAGCGAGGGAACCATGCCTGCCGACGACATCGTCGTGAAGAGCCTCCCGCCCGTCCGGCTCGCCGAGCTGACCGGCACGGCCGCGAGTTTCGACCCGCAGGACATCGGTCCGGTCATCGGCCCGCTCTACGACGAGCTGTGCCGCCGCGTCGAGGAGGCCGGGGTCGTCCCGACCGGTCCCGGCACCGCCTACTACGAGGACGCGCCGGGCACGGATTCCGGAACGGCGATCCTCGTGCACGCCGGTCTTCCGGTGGCGGCCTCGGTCCGCGCCGAGGAGCTCGGGGGCGAGGTGCGGATCGTCACGCTGCCCGGGGTGGAGCGGGCCGCGACCGTGGTGCACCGGGGCGCGATGGACGGCGTACTGCCGACCGCGCAGGCCCTGGCGCGGTGGATCGACGCGCACGGCCACCGCTCGACGGGGTACGCGCGGGAGCTGACCCTCTCGTGCCCGCAGGACCCGGACCAGTGGGTCACCGAACTGCAGGAGCCCCTCGCCGCGCCCTGACCCCGTGACTCCGTGACGCCGGAGGCATCAGGGACGGCGGCCGCAGACGTGGGCGCACCGGCGCGCCGTGTCCCGCCGCACGGTACGGAACCTGCGCAGGGTGCTGTGGCCGCGCCGCTTCCACTCACCCCGCGGCAGGGCGGCCCGCTGACCGCCGCCCGCGATCAGGGCGTTGACCGGGGTCATCGGGTCGGCGGCCATCGCCTTGGCGAACAGGACGCCGACGACGAGCGGGACCAGCGCCACGGCCAGGGCCGAGCCTGCGGTGGTCACGTGCTGCATGCGCGGGCGGACGGTCGCGCTGCGCGGGGCCTCGGAAGTCATGACCCCATTCGACCAGCGGCGGCCCGGCGGGGAATCGGGGCGGATACTCAGGCCGTTGGGCACAACGTACTCAGACGGGCGCGGGGGGCCCGACGGGCGCGCGACGAGCGGGGAGGGTGTGAGCCGATGACGGTACCCGGGCAGGGCTTCGAGCCCGCGACCGGCGACGGCCCGGCCGCGCCACCCGGCCGGCGGGAGGCCGAGCTGCGCACGGCCTACGAGGGGCTGCTGCAGATCCGTCGGCTGGTCAACGGCCCGGCGGGCGCGGAGGTTCCCGCGCCGTGGGAGGTACGGCAGCTGCCGCGCGCGGTGGCCCTCGTACTGGAGGCGGCGGGGATCCCCCCGTCGGCACTGGACGCGGAGGGCCGGCGCACGCGGACGGGCTACCGCGTGGCCGCCGGTCCGGAGCCCGGGCGGGTGCAGGTGACCTGGCTCGGGCCCCCGGGCGGCGGCGCGGCCGAGGAGGAACAGGAGCGGCTGGCGGCCTGCGCGGCCGTACTGGAACGGCTGGGCTGGGTCTGCCTCCTGTACCGGGGCCCGCGCCGGCGCCGCTTCCTGGAGGTGGAGCCCGCTGCGGCCGCCCGCTAGGGTGCGCCTTCCGTGCCCGCGCCCGGGCGCGCCTCCTGGCGGAAGGAGGCCGGCTGCCGGAAGCCCTCGCGGTACCGGCCGGGGCGAGGCGGGCGGGCCGGGCGAGGCCGGGCCGGGCCGGGCCGGGCCGGGGAGAAATCCGGTGGCCGGGAGCTCCCCGTCCCGCGAGACTCGCCCGATGGGCATGCTCGACACACAGGCGGACCGCGTCGGCCGCGGGGAGACCGTGGAGTTCCGGCCGACCGGCGGATCCATGGAGCCGCTGGTCCGCAGCCGGCAGCGGGTCCGGGTCGCGCCGGCCGATCCGGCGTCGGTCGAGGTCGGCGACATCGTCCTGGCCCGCGTCTCGGGCACGGTGTACCTGCACCTCGTCTCGGCGGTGGACGCCCCGCGCCGGCGCGTGCAGATCAGCAACAACCACGGCCATGTCAACGGCTGGACCGGCTACGACCGGGTGCTGGGCATCTGCCTGGCCGTGGACGGCGTACCCCGCCCGGGCGCCGCGGCCAAGGTGCGCCGGCCCGTCGTCCGGCCCGTCGCCCTCGCCACCCGTCGCCTGGACCTGCTCCCGCTGCTCCCCTCGCACGCCGACGAGATGAGCCTCGTCCTGGCCGACCCCGCCCTGCACGCCTTCACCGGCGGTGCACCGCTGTCGCGGGAGGAGCTCCGCGCCCGCTACGAGCGGCTCAGCGCCGGCTCCCCCGAGCCCGCGACCGTGTGGGCCAACTGGGTCCTGCGGCTGCGCGGGCAGGGGCGGTTGGTGGGCACCGTCCAGGCCACGATCGTCCCGGCGCGCGGCCTGGCCGAGCTCGCCTGGGTCGTCGGCACCCCCTGGCAGGGCCGCGGCTTCGCCTCGGAGGCCGCGCGGGCCGTCGCGGACTGGTTGGGGCCGCTGCCCGTCGACCTGCTGGTCGCACACATCCATCCGGACCACGTCGCTTCGGCGGCGGTCGCCGCGCGCTGCGGACTGCGCCCGACCGGGCGGCTCCAGGACGGCGAGGTCCGCTGGGAGTCCGGCGACGGCCGGGGCGAGCGCCTCGGCTCAGGCTGAGCAGGACCACGTGGACCGCTGCGCCGCGGGTCCGGGCGTAGGGCGGGACCGGCCGGGGGCCGGGCTCTGGTGCCCGGTCTTCAGGCGTCGAAGCGGCGGTTGCCGGTGAGTGACCAGACGGCGGAGATCCGGCCGTCCGTGACCGCGAACATGTCGATGCCGCTCTTGACGACGACGTCTCCGCCGCCGGCGTGGCTCTCCAGCCACCGGCAGGCCATCTCGCCGCGCTCGGAGTCGACCAGCGGTGCGGCGTCGGCGGCGAAGGTCAGGCCGGTGAGGGCGAGGCTGTTGGCCGAGATGAACGCCGTCAGTTCGTCCCGGCCGAAGGTGGCGGCGGAACCGGTGCCGTCGAAGTCGTCCGCGAAGTGCAGCCGGAAGCCGGGGGCGAGGATCTGCTCGGCGAGGGCGAGGTCTCCGTTCCAGAGCGCCGTCCAGCCCTCCACCAGCCGGGTGCCGGCCTCCCGGGTCAGCGGCGCGGAGTCGGTGGTGGGGATCGTCGTCACAGACATGGGTGCCTTCCAGGGTCGGTTCGTGGTCACCCAGCCTCCGGGCCTGGGGCGACAACCCTCTGTCGGTGTTTAGCCCTCCGGACAGCGGCTCAAGCGAAACTGTAGAGCTCGTCGAGTGCCACGAAATCCCGTCCGAGGGTGCCCAGTTCGGACAGGTCCACCGGACGCGGCTCCACCGTTTCCTCCAGTGCCCGCGCCTCTCGGATGCGGTCGAGGCGAAAGCCCCGTACGGCCGAGTCCAGCCGGCACCAGCCGACGAGGTACCAGGGGTCGCCTCCGAGGAAGCCCAGGGGTTCGACGGTGCGGTCGGTGACCTCACCCTGCGGGTCGGCGTAGCGCAGGTGCAGCAGCCGGTGGGTCGAGAGCGCCTCGCGCAGGGTGTGCGGGAGCGCGGTCGGCCGAGCGGAGTGCACGGCGAGCCGTACCCGGGCGGCGAGCTCGCGCGCGGCCTGGCGTTCGCGCTGCGGCATGACGGCGAACACCTTGTACAGCGCCGAGTGGGCGTCCGCGGCGAACGGCGTCCCGGACAGCCCGTGCAGGGCGACGGCCAGGGCCGCCGCCTCGGCCGGGGTGATGGTCAGGGGCGGCAGGGTGTGGTCCTTGTCCACCACGTACCCGCCGCTGCGGCCCGGTTCGGCGTAGACCGGCACGCCGGACTGCTGGAGGGCGCTGAGGTCGCGCTCGATGGTGCGGGTGCTGACGCCGAAGCGCTCGGCGAGCCACCGGGCGCTGCGCGGGCGGGGCGAGACCGCACGTAACTCCTCCACCAGGGCGTACAGACGCTCGGTACGGTTCACAGCCAAGGACCGTAGCCGATGCCCCGGGGCCGGACCACGGTGATTCGGGCGGAACGGTTCTACGTTCGGGCCTCAGGCGTAGCGTCCGGCCAGGGTGGCCACCGTTTCGGCGAGGGCGCGGCGCAGTTCGGCCGGGCCGAGCACCTCGGCCTCGGTGCCCAGCCTGAGCAGGTCTCCGACGGCGACCGCCTCGGACTCGACGGGCAGCAGCACCCGGACCCAACCGTCCGCGTCGGCCGGGCCGGCCTCGGCCAGTGCCCGGTTGCCCGCCGCCCCGAACTGCACGGGGAGCAGCCGCTGTCCGAGCGGGGACAGGCGCAGCTCCGCCGTGTGCTGGTGGAGTACTGCGCCCAGGCGACTTGTGGACTCCTGCCAGTACGCGGCGAGTTCGAACCCGGCGGGTCGTTCGAACCCCTCCGCCGCGGTGTCCACGGCCAGGAACCGGGAGACGCGGTAGGTCCGTACGGCGCCGTCCTCCACCTCGGCGACCAGGTACCAGATGCCCGCCTTGAGGACGAGGCCGAGCGGGTGCAGCTCGCGCCGCACCTCGCCGCGCCAGCGGCGGTAGTGGGTGCGCAGGACGCGCTGGTCCCATACGGCCTGGGCGATCTGTGCGAGGTACGGGACGGGGTCGGCCTCCCGGAACCAGGCGGGCGCGTCGAGGTGGAAGCGGTCCTGGATCCGGCGGGCCCGTCCGGCGAGTGCGGCGGGCAGCGCGGCCTGGAGCTTCAGCTGGGCGGCGGCCAGGTCGGCGCCGAGGCCGAGTTCCCGCGCGGGTCCGGGGGCGCCCGCCAGGAAGAGCGAGCCGGCCTGGGCGTCGGTGAGGCCGGTGAGGCGGGTGCGGTAGCCCTCGGCCAGCCGGTATCCGCCGGCCGGTCCCCGGTCGGCGAGGACGGGGACGCCGGAGGCGCCGAGGGCCTCGACGTCCCGGTAGACCGTGCGCACGGACACTTCCAGCTCGGCGGCGAGCTCGGGCGCGGTCATCCGGCCGCGGTTCTGCAGCAGCAGGAGCAGGGAGAGGAGGCGGTCGGCGCGCATGGATGCCATTGTCCGCCCTACCTGACAGAAGGTGTCAGGTACCCCTGCCAGCCTGGGGACACAGCCTGATCAACGGCCGGGCGGAGCAGACCGCCCGGCCGACTGACGACCGATAGGACAGCGATGCCCACGCCCACGCCCGTGCCCATGCCCGTAGAGACCAGTGGCCGCTTCACCTTCGCCAACTGGGAGGAGAACCCCGTCGGATCCGCGGAGGCCGTACCGCGGCTCGCCCACGCCCACGTCACCAACGCCTTCACCGGCGGGATCGAGGCCGCGGAGACCGCCTGCGACTACACGATCGCCTACACCGGGGAGAACGTCGGCAGCTACAGCGGCATGGAACTGCTCACCGGCAGCGTCGACGGCCGCAAGGGCAGTTTCGTACTGGAGGAGCGCGGCACCTTCGACGCCGGCGGCACCGTCTGCCGCTTCGAGGTCGTGCCCGGCTCCGCCACCGGGGACCTCGCCGGCCTGACGGGCTCGGGGGGATTCACGTACCGCCACGGCGAATCCTCCGTCGCCTACTCCTTCACCTACGACCTGGGGTCCACCGCATAGTCGATCCCGCACCCGCCCGGACGGGAATCGGTGAATCAGGGGCAGCGCCGTACCGCGGTCGGCAGGATGGGCGCATGGACCGTGGGGATGTGGGGCAGGGCGGGTCCCGACCGATGGTGGTACGGGTACCCGTGGAGCCGGTGGAATCCGCGGTGGAGGCCGACGCGGTCGACGCCGTGGCGCGTACCGCCAGTGTGGTGGTGCGCGGCCCGTTGTTCGGGGTGGCGGCGCAGGGCGTCGGGGACGAACCGCGGTGGCGGGTGGTGCTCGCGGTGACGGACGGCTGCCCGCAGCAGGCGCGCGACGGGCTGAACTCGCGGCTGTGGTTCCGCGCGAAGGACGATGCGCGCGACCGGACGGAACGGCGGGCACTGCTGGCGGCGGTCGCCCGGCTGGAGAGCGAGCGCGTCGACGAACTCGAAGTGGCGGGGACCCGGTACCGGGTCGTACGCGCCGAGGAGTACGCGGGCGCGGGCCCGGACGGCATCGAACAGCCGCGTCCCACCGATCCCGATCCGCTCTTCCCCGATTGGAACCGCGCCGCCAAGGGACCGGGGGTCGACGACGACCTGCTCCTGGACCCGGACGCACCGGTCACCCCCACCCAGGCCGTGGAGCGGCTGGCGCTTCGAGGCCTCTGCTACACGGGCGAACGGTTCCCCGAGGACGTGCGCTCCGACGCGCAGCGGGCGCTGGACACCCACCCGGACGTACTGCTGCTGCCCCCGACGTTCACGGTCGTGGAACAGACCGCCGCCCGCGGCTGGCGGCCGGTCAGCGGCCCGCACGCGAACGCGCACGAGGCCCGCAAGTCGCTGGACTTCACCCTGACATGGATGTGGCCGCGCTTGCACGGCCACATCCCCGCCGACGCCGACCCGCAGGCCGACGCCCGTACGTGGACGGCGAAGGACGGGGCATCGGCCGTCCCCCGAACGGCGGAGCTGGCCGCGTACGCCGAGGCCGCCGACGCCCTGCGGGCCGGCCGCGTCAACCAGCTGGCGTTCCAGGACACCGTGTACCGGATCGCCCGCACGCGCCGCCTGCTGCGCTGGGGCCCCGACGGGCCCGAGGGCCCACGCCCGTCCGACACCAACGGCCAGGACCCCGCACGCATCCACCTGCCCCTCGACGAGGACGGCCGCATCCTCGCCGAAGACTGACCGGAACGGCGCCGCGCGGTGGGCGCCTGACGCCTCATCCGGGTGAAATCTTTCCTCCTGTCGGGGATCGATGCTGGTCACATGGGGTGAAAGGACCGCTCGGCTCGTTTCCCGACACCGGGTGGGAAGCGTTGTTGGAGATGTGAGTACCTCAAGCACCGCCCCGATACTGCCCGCCGCTCTCGCGCCCCTGGCCCCTTCCACCGTGCACGACTCGGGCGCTGACACCGCGCCCGGCGTCATAGACATCCGCTCCTGCACCACCCTCGGCGCCACCCTGATCGTCCGCCTCAGCGGGGAGATCGACCACTTCAGTGCCGCCCCGCTGCGGGCGCTCCTGGCCTCGGCGGCCGACGACGGCTGCACCGGCCTCGTGCTGGACACCTCCGACGTCACCTTCGCCGACTCCGGGTTCCTGGCCATCCTCGACTGGTGGCCGCGGCACGGACGCCGCCTCAGGCTCGCGAACCGCTCCCGGGCGGTGGAACGCCTGCTGCGGGCGGCCGCCGCGACGACACCGCAGCCGTCCCACCCGGCCTCGCTGACGGCGCAGGCGACGTCATGACCTTCATACTCCTGACCTGCACTCCGATACTCGCGGCGGTCCTCCTGCTGTACAGGGAACGGGCTGAGCCGCGGTACTGCCGCCCTCCCCGGCCACCGCTGACCACACGCCCAAGGACCCTGATCCACTGCCCCAAGGCGCCCCCGATCTACGGCGCGATGGTGTAACCCCGGCCAGGTGGGCCCGCGATGACCGCGGGCCCACCTACTGGCTCTGGCCGGACCGGGCTGCACGCCGACCGCCGGTCAGCCGAAGCTGCGCCTGCGGTCGCCCGTCTGCTGCGGCGGGATGCGGTGCAGCCGACGGCGAGTACGCCGGCTCGGGCCGGTCCGGCGTGCGTCCCCGTCACCGGACCGGGCTGCGCCCTGGTCGGGCTCCGCGGGTGCCACCGTCGGGGCGAGCGCGATCGCAGCGATGACCGCCGTCACCACAACAAGGATGATTCCGATACTCACGGACATGATTCCCGCCTTTCGCGTTGACCCTTACCTCTGTAGCTACTCAGCGTTTCCAACACCGGCTGCGATAAACACGTTGAGTGATGTTTAGGGTGGGTCATCGCCCGCCGACGAGCCACGACGGACCGTCACATCCCCGCGTACCGCCGGGGCAGTGACGCTGTGACGGGATTCAAGCGATGAGCAGGCGGAGGCCGAGATCGGCTGCGTCGAGGTCGGCGAGGGCCCTGTTGCGCTCGGCCCACCGGCCGGAGTCGAGGTCGGCGCCGAGGCTTCGGACCGCCCGCCGCTCGGCCTCCGGCCCGACCCGTGTCCACACCGACATCGCGCGGCGCACGTGCTCGTCCAGATACGCCCCCGGCCGACGCCAGTACGCCTCGAACAGGCCGTCCGCGCAGTCCCACGGGACGGGCACCGGCTCGGCGCGGGCGCCGATCGCGTCGGCCATCCCCGCCAGCGAGGGAAACCCTGCGAGGACGGTGGCGAACTCGGGCAGGTAGTCACGGGTGAGCCAGAACCGGTCCTGCCATCGGGGCTCGTCGGTGTCGAACGTGAGCACCACCACCCGGCGGGCCACGCGCCGCATCTCGCACAGCCCCGCCATCGGGTCCCCCCAGTGGTGAACGGTGGAGACGGCCATCGCGACGTCGAAGGAGCGGTCCTCGAACGGCAGGCTCTCCGCGGCGGCGGCCAGACACGGCGCCGAGCCGGCCGGCCGCTGCCCCCGCATGACCGCCGACGGCTCCACCGCGGTCACGTGGCGGTCCGTAGGCTCGTAGGAGCCGGTGCCGGCCCCGACGTTCAGCACCGTCTGCGCGTCCCCGAGCGCGTCCCAGATCTGCGCGGCGATCCGTGGCTCGGTACGGCGCGTCGCGGTGTAGGCGCCGCCGATCGCGTCGTACAGCCGTGCACCGAGCATCTCCAGTTGCTCCTCCGGTGTCACCTTCAGTCCCTTCGCCCGTGCGTCGAGTTCCCTGTCGATGGCCGCCACCATGGCGTCGGCGCGATCACGCCGCTCCAGCAGCAGGTCGCGCAGTCGGCGCAGGTGCGCGACCGCGTCGGTGGTCGGGTCGTCGACCAGTTCCGCGACCTCCCGCAGCCCGAAGCCCAACCGCCGGTAGGCCAGCACCTCCCGAAGCCGCTCGACGTCGCCCGCCGAATAGGCCCGGTACCCGGCCGTGGTCCGCGCCGACGGCCGGACGAGCCTGATCTCGTCGTAGTGGTGCAGCGTGCGGACGCTCACTCCGGCCAGCTCGGCCACCCGTCCCACGGTCCAGTGTTCTTCCACGGCACCGACTATGCGGCCTGACGCCACGTGAGGGTCAAGGGCGTTCGCCGCCGGGGATGTTGATGCGGATCCGGGTCGTCATCGGCGGCGTCGGAGCACCTGGCCAGGCACGGGGAGAGAGGTCAGGCCGCGGGGTGGCCCGTCAAAGCGGCGCCGCAGGCGCTGCAGTAGCGGGCGTCCGCCTCGATCGCGTGCCGGTGGCACCGGCCGCACACCAGGTGCACCGCGCACGGTCGGGGCGCGGCGGCGGGGGTGGTCCGGCCGATGCGCATTCCGCGGCGACGGCGGTGCACGGTCAGGACGAGCAGTCCTTCGGAGCCGGCCAGCAGCGCCCGGGAGGTGCCGCGCGGCAGCATGCCGAGGAATCCGGGGGCCAGCTGGGACTGGGTACCGTCGAGGGTGAGCGTGCCGGTTCCCCCGAGGACGACCAGCATCACGTCGACCTCCTCCTCGGTGTGCGGCGCCCCGCCGGTCCCGGGCAGGTGGCGCACCAGGTTCGCGTCCAACTGCCGGTCGACGCCCTCCAGCCGCCACAGCGCGCCGCTCTGCCCCTGCGCCACCGCCGCGACCAGACCCGCGACCGTCACGAACTCCGCCCCCCGCACAGCCTCCATTGCCGTACCTTCCGTGCCCGAGCCGAACCCACCACACCACACATGATCGCCCACCCGGACCCCCCGGCGGGAACGGAGGCCCGGACGGCCGGCGCGGTACGGCCTGCTGCGCGTGCGGACGGCTTTCCGCTCCGCCCGAGCCCGCCTTACCCGAAGGGGTGACAGCCCTGACCTCGTCGGTCCGCGGACGCGACCGGTGGGCCCGTACGGCATCATCTGGATCATGACGCACCCCCACCTGCCGACCACCGAGTCGGCCGTCGCCGCGATACGTGCCGTCGCGGCCGAGTACCGGCTGACCATGGCCGTCACCGACGACATCGGCGCCGACCAGACGTCACGCAGGACTTCCGCACCGTTGTTCGCCGTCGTCGATCCCGACGGCTCACTGCCGCACGAAGCATTCGTGGAACTGGGCGGCAGCCCCACGGTCAGCATCCGGATCTTCCCCGACGACGACGCGACGATCACCGTGGACGGGGTGGAGTTCCACGACGTCCCCCGGGACTCCGTCCCACCGTTCCTGACGTCCGTCTACGGCGGACTCGCCTTCGTGCAAGGCCGGTTCTTCCCGCCGGGCTACCGGCTCCACGTCCCCCTTCCCGGCGACGAGACCTACAAGGAGCGCATCCTGGGCGCCTCGCTCACGCCCTGGCTCTCCGGACGCGTCCGCTAGGCGGGCCGCCGCGTCTGGCGGGAGCCGACTCGCACGGACGGCGCGGCCCGCACACCCGGCCCCGTACCGGTCAACCCTGACGATCGTCGGGGTACGGGGCTGCCGTTCGGCCGGGGCGCCCGACCTGCGGTGTTCCTACCGTCGGCGGCATGGATTCGATCAAGCGATACGACAACGGACACGGACACCGGTACCGATGGGGTCGGCGCATACCGATGGCGGTCGCGTCGGCCGGGCTGGGGGCTGCGGCCGTGGTCCGGCTGGCACCCGGCGACGCCCTCGGCACGAACGAACCGGTGCACGTCACCGCGGGCTTCTCGGTGCGGGCCTACGAGGCACTGACCGCGAGCACGGCAAACGGGCCGTCGTGGTCCGACACCGCCCTGGAAGCGGCGAGCGAGGGCACGCTGATGCTCCTGGGCCTGCTCCTGGCCTGGGTCGCGTGGACCGCCTGGCGACGGCGTGACGCGACGGGCCTGGCCGGGGTTTCGGTCGCCGCCGCCGGGACCGTCGTCGCCTACGGGCTCAGTGAGGCGGTCAAACTCCTCGTCGATGAGGAACGCCCGTGCAGGGCCCTGTCGGGCGTCTCGGCCCTCGCCCCGTGTCCCGAGCCGGGCGACTGGTCCTTCCCCAGCAACCACGCCACTCTTGCCGTCGCGCTGGCGGTCGGCGTGACCTTGGTACGTCCTCGGCTCGCCGTCCTGGCACTGCCGGTGGCCGGGGCGGCCGCTCTGTTGCGGGTGCTGGTCGGGGTGCACTATCCGCACGACGTCCTGGCGGGCGCGGTGCTCGGCGCGGCGGCCGTGGCGACCGTACGGCTCCTCGTCCTCCCGATCGCCGTACGGGCGGTGTCCGCTCTCCTCCTACGGCAGGCGGTCGGGCGGCACCGGGACCACGCCGGCCTCGTGGGCGACCACGGCCGCCGCGGCCCGGTTGTCGACGCCGAGGCGCGCGAGGATCGAGCTGACGTGGGCCTTCACCGTTCCCTCCGCCAGGCGCAGGCGGCGCGCGATCTGCCCGTTGGAGAGACCGCTGCCGAGGAAACCGAGTACGTCCCGCTCCCGGGCCGTCAGGGCCTCGACGCGGGCGCGGGCGGCGGAGCGGCGGCCGGCTCGGACGCCCGCACCGCCGGCGGCGAGATGCGCGACGACGCGGGCCGCGACCTTCGGTGACAGGTAGGCGGCGCCGTCGGCCACCGCCCGGATACCGGCGATCAGTTCCTCCGGCTCGCCGGACTTGATCAGGAAGCCGGTGGCGCCTTCGCTCAGAGCGCGCAGGATGTACTCGTCCTCGCCGAAGGTCGTCAGCATCACAACGCCCGTGTCGGGGACGGTCCTTCGGATCTCGGCGGCGGCCTCGATCCCGCCGGTCCCGGGCATCCGGATGTCGAGGACGGCCACCTGCGGGCGGTGGCGCTGGGCGAGTTCCACCGCTTGGTGGCCGTCGGCCGCCTCGGCGACGACGGTGAGGCCGGGGTCGGTGGCAAGGACCGCGCGGACACCCGCGCGGATCATGGGCTCGTCGTCGGCGATCAGGATCCGGATCATCGGACGGCCTTTCCGGTGTAGTCGTCGGTGGAGACCAGGCGGCCGGCCCGGAAGCAGAGACGGTAGATGTCCCCCGAGCGGTCGTCGAACGGGTCGCCGGTCTGTACGTAGAACTCGCAGACCGCGTCGTGTGGTGCGGGCGCGGGCGCCGCCGGGCGGCGGGTCGTCTGGCGCTCGGGCAGGTGGGGTGCCACGTCCGCGCGCGGCTGGCCGACGTACAGGAGGGCGTAGTCCCGGGGTGCGAGCACCGACTGGCGCGCCGTCACGGTGTCCCACGCCCGCACCCCGCCGATGAGCAGCGCGGTGGTGGACAGCGGCACCAGGACGGCCGCGGCAGCGGTACGGCCCAGTCGGCGCCGGGCACTGCGGTGCTCGGGAGGCAGTGCGCCGGCCGGCCCGCCGGGCTCGGCTCGGCGCGGCGGGGGCACGGCCCCGGGGCGGTGCGGGAGCACGGCCCGGACGGCGAAGGCGCTGCCCTCCGGGCCCTCGGGACCCTCGGCACCCTCGGGGCCCGATGTGAAGGTGCCGCCGGCCAGTCGGACGCGTTCGTCCAGGCCGATGAGCCCGAAGCGGTGGTTCTCGCCGGGTGCGGAGGTTCGGGGCCTCGGGGTGGGGCGGATGGCGTGGTCGTGGTGCGCCGCGGACGCGGCGGGCACGGGCTCGTTGGTCACACTGACCTCGGTCCGTGCGTCCAGGTGCCGGACGACGACGGTCGCCCGGTGCCCGGGCGCGTGCTTGGCCACGTTCGTCAGCGCCTCCTGGACGACGCGCCGCACGGCCCGTTCGATGGCCGGCAGTGCTTCGCCGGAGGCCGGTTGGCC
The DNA here is from genome assembly GCF_040651555.1 of Streptomyces sp. NPDC048424. NCBI lineage: Bacteria > Bacillati > Actinomycetota > Actinomycetes > Kitasatosporales > Streptomycetaceae > Streptomyces > Streptomyces sp. NPDC048424. Next base: position 50,672 of record NZ_JBEZKE010000010.1, read on the forward strand.
CTCCACGTGCAGCCGTACGTCAAGCCCGGCCGCGGCCGCCCGGTCCACGAGGCCTTCGAGTGCGGTGAGCCCGGCGTCGGGCTCGGGCTCCGGAGCCGTGTCCGAGGGCTCGCGCAGGACGCCGATCACCTCACCGAGCCTGTCGACGGCGGCTCCCGCCCGGGCGCGGATGTCCCGGGCGGTGGCCCGGTGGTCCTCGGACAGGCCGGGGGCCAGCTTCAGTGCCCCCGCGGACAGGGCGATGAGGCTGAGGTCGTGGCCGAGCAGGTCGTGCATGTCCTGTGCGATCCGGGTCCGCTCGCGCAACCGCGCCTGCTCGGCGACCAGATGCTGTTCCCGTTCCAGCCGCGCGGCCCGCTCCCACCCGGCCCTCACCAGTTCGCGGTACTGGCGCAGGAACCGGCCCGCGAACCACGGCAGCATCGCCGCCACGAGGAGCAACCCGACGAACTGGCTCGCCCAGCCCAGCCACGCCGGCACCAGGAGCACCGCCACGACGGCGGCCGCGAGCACTCCCGCCAGGGCCGCCGCCGTGCTCCGGTTCCGTCCCGGCTGCCAGCCGGCGAGGAAGGCGCAGACCGCCGCGGGTATCCCCCACCACAGGGTGACGACGCCCGTGCCGACGGCCACCACCGCCCCGATGAACAGACCTGCGGACAGCACCGGTGCCGGCACCCGGGCCTTGATGATCACTGTTCTCACGCACGCGACCCTACGGAACTCCACGGCCCCCGCGGCACTGCCGAAAGTCCACTACCGCCGCCCCGGGCCGAGCCCGTAGGGGCGGGTGGCGAAGTGGACGTCGTACCGGGCCTGTTCCGGCAGCAGCGCGTCGAAGGGCTCCTCGCCCCGGCGCACCCGGCCGAGGGCTCGGAAGTACCCGAAGCGGTCGATGCCGGGGGTGAGCACCACCAGCAGGTCGGCGCCCTGCTGCGGGGCGGCGGCGAAGGCGTGGACGGTTCCCGGGGGTACGACCACCAGGCCGCCGGCCCGCACCGTCTCGGTCCGTACGCCGTCCGGCCCGGCCAGGCGGAACCGGGCGGCACCTTCCACGACGTAGAACGCCTCGGTGGACCGGGCGTGGTGGTGGGGGCCGGCGCCGTCGGCGCCGGCGGCCAGCGTCAGCCGGTTGGCGCCCAGTGCGCCGCGGGTTTCCGTGCCGTCGGCGAGCAGCCTGAACCCGCTCCCTCCGGTCAGCGCGACGTGTTCGGCCTGCTCGGGCTGCACGACGAATGCATTCACGGAGCGTTCCCTTCCGGACTTCCGGACCAGCGTGTCCGTGTGTCGGTGTGTCGGTGTCGGTGTCGGTGTCGGTGATCCCATTCGACCCGGGGAAGAGCAGGCGAACCAGCCCCGGTTGACGATCCCTGAGATCTCGTATCGAGATGACCGACGCACGGCACACGGGGGCAGGGCATGGAGCTGCGGCAACTGAGGTACTTCGTCACGGTGGCCGACGAGGGCGGCTTCGGCCGGGCCGCGGAACGGCTCGGCATCGTCCAGTCCGCGGTCAGCACCCAGGTGCGCCGGCTGGAGCGGCAGCTGGGCGTGACGCTGTTCGACCGGACCGCCCGGCGGGCCGTCCTGACCGGCCCGGGCGAAGCCCTGCTGCCGCAGGCCCGGGCCGTGCTCGACGCAGCGGACCGTACGAGGGCGCTGGCGGCGGAACTCGCCGCAGGCACGGCCGGACTGCTGCGGCTGGGGGCCGTCCACGGCCCGGGTGAGCGGATGAACCGGCTGCTGCAGCGGCTCGCGCAGCCCGCCGGCGCCTTCCGTGTCGTCCTGCGCCACCTGCCGGTCGCCGAACGCCTGCGGGCGGTCCGCGACGGCGAACTCGACGCCGCCTTCGTACGCGGCACGCTCACCGCCCCGCCGGGCACCGACCTGCTGCCGGTGTGGCAGGACCCGCTGTACGTCGCCGTCCCGGCCGCCCACCCACTGGCCGCCCGGCCCGCGCTGTCGCTGGGCGACCCGGCCGGACTCCCGCTCCGGCTCGCCGACCGCGCGGCGAACGCCCCGTTCCACGACCTGGTCACCGGCGCCCTGCGGGACGCCGGTGCCCGGCCGCCGCTCGGCCCGCCGTTCACCGGGCTGCGCGAGACGCTCACCGCGATCGCCTCGTCCGCCATTCCCTCCTGGACCGTCTTCTACGAGGTCACGGGCCTGCCCACGCTTCCCGGCATCGCGATCCGTCGGCTCACCGCCCCGCCCCTGACCACCTGGCTCGCGGTCCCCGCAGGCCCGCCGGCGCCCGCCCTGAGACGTCTCTTGGCGGCGGCCACCGCAGACGAGCCGTGCTGACGGCGCCGCCGCCGACTGGATCCGGAATCTCCCGTGTCATATGCCTATCGGCTTGTCCGGCCCCGCGCATATGGTGTGGCTCCGGACCATCCCGGGCCCGTCGCCCTCCCGGCTCCCCACGGGAGGTCGCCGTGCGTCCGCGGGGCGGTGGCCGTGTCTAGGGCTCGTCCAGCGGCACCTCGACGACGAAGAACAGGAAGGTGGTCTTGCTCGAAAGGTCACGGAACTGGTCGGGGAACAGCTCGCGGGCGGCCGGGTCGGGCTGCGGCTCGCCGATGACGGCAAGGCGGAAGCCGGCGGTGGTGAAGGCATCGGTCATCGCGTGCAGCGGCTTGCGCCAGAACCTCATCGGGAAGGACTGCCCGTTGAACGTCCAGTCGAAGGCATAGCTGGTGGTCGCGAAGTAATCGGGCCGCGGATCCTGGAACGTGTAGGCCACGAAGGGGTGGTCCACCGAGGCGATCAACCGGCCGCCGGGCCTGAGCACTCGGCGTAACTCGGCCAGCGTCGGCCCCCAGTCCTGCAGGTAGTGCAGCACCAACGACGCGACCACGTCGTCGAAGGCGCCGTCGGCGAACGGCAGGGGGTCGCTCAGGTCGGCCACGTGCAGCGCCACGTCGTCACCCAGCCGCTGTCTTGCCAACCCCAGCATGCCGGCGCTGGCGTCGATGCCGGTGACGATCGCACCGCGGTCGCGTAGTGCGGCGGACAGCGGGCCCGAGCCGCAACCGGCGTCCAGGATCCGATGGCCGGCAACGTCACCGGCGAGCGCCAACATCGCGGGCCGCTCGTAGTACGCGTTCACGAGGCTGTTGTCGTTCTCCGCCGTGTAGGCCTCGGCGAAACTGTCGTAGTTGTTCACTTGGTCTTGATCTGCTTTCCGTGTCGTGGTGTCACCAGGAAATGGGATTGCCCGGAGGGCGGACCTCGCGTTGGCTGGGCGGCATGACTGAACTGCGTACCGATCGCCTCACCGTCCGCCGATGGCGTGACTCCGACCTCGAACCGTGGGCGGCTATGAACGCCGACCCCGAGGTTCGGGAGCACTTGGGCGACCTGCTGACCCGCGAACAGAGCGATGCCTCCGTGGCGCGGTTCCGGGCCGAGTTCGACCAGCGAGGCTACGGGTGGTTGGCGGTCGAGGTCCAGGCCACGGGTGAGTTCATCGGCTTCGCGGGCTTGGATCGGGTGGATGACGGCATGCCGTTCACCGGAGTGGAGATCGGCTGGCGGCTCGCCCGCTCGGCCTGGGGGAAGGGGTACGCTTCCGAGGCTGCGCTGGCGGTCCTCGCCCACGGGTTCGGCACGCTCGGGCTTCCCGAGATCCTTGCCGTGACAACGGCCGCCAACATCCGCTCACAGGCGGTGATGCGCCGCATCGGAATGACGCGGGATCCGGCCGACGACTTCGACGACCCCACCGCGCCCGAAGGGCCACTGCGTCCGAACGTGCTGTACCGCATCGCCCGGAGTGCCAGGGCCTGACGTTCTCCCCTCCGTCGGTACCTGCCCGGCCAGCCCCTCGGCGTGGCCGGCAGCCCGATCAGTTCTTCGGGCCGCCGAAGTCCGGCAGGGTGACCGAGCCGTCTGCGGCAAGGGGGAATCCCGGGTTGTAGGCGACTTCCCAGGCGTGGCCGTCCGGGTCGACGAAAGCACTGGAATAGAACCCGATCGCATTGACGGCCGCGGGCTTGGTGACGCGGCCGCCTGCCCGTCGTACCGCGGCCAGCAGCTCGTCCACCTCGGCCTCGGAGCGGACGTTGTGGGCCAGGGCGATCCCGCCGAAGCCGCCGACCCCGCCGACCCCGACGGCAGGTCCGGGCTCCACACCGCAGTCGCGAGCCAGCTTGTCGCGGTCCCACAGCACCAGCGCGAGTCCGCCGGCCTGGAAGAAGACCGTCTCCTCGACCTCCTGTCCCCGCCAGCCCAAGGCCTCGTAAAAGTCCTTGGCACGTACGAGATCGGACACTCCCAGAGTGACGAGGGTGATGCGCTGTTCCATGCGATCACGCTAACGCGGCTGGCCACGGCGGGCATACCCGTACGGACTGTGGTCCCCAGGTGCGGCTCCGTGCGTCAGCGCTTCGGCTGGGCGGTCCTGGTCTTCACCCTGGGAACGCTCGGCGTCCTGGCGGGCCTGGCCGCCTACAGCGGGGACGTTCCCCTGGGGAGCGCCAGTACCCGACTCGCCCTGACGGGGGTGCCGTACGCGGTGGCCGCGGCGTCCTTCGTGCCGAACCGGTGGGTACGGGTGGGGGCGTTGGCGGCGCTGGCGACCGCGGTGGCCTACGGGGGGGGTCGCCGGCCCGGCGCAGGCAGCGGAACGCCGGCACGAGGCACAGGTCGCCCGCTACCGGGAACGCCCGCAGCTGCTGTTCCTGGGCGACGCGCCGCCGGGCATGCGGGTGTCCCACGCCCGGATCGAACCCGCCGGCTTCAGCGTTGACTACCGCCCCGTCCGGGAAGGCTCCGATCTCGGGCACGTGGGCCTGGTCGTGCGCTCGGGGCTCACGCCGATGGACACCCTGCACCCCCTCTCGGACACGGAGTTGGAGGCGCTGATCCGGGACAAGCGGATCGTCCACGGCTTCTGAAGCCGCGCTCGCTCCGGGCGGCCGCCGGGCACGGGTCAGCCTGCCGATCGCGCGCGGGCGGCCCGAGCCGCGCGCCGCTTGGCCGCCCGGCGTTCCTCCTCGCTCATGCCGCCGCACACGCCGAAGTCCTGGCCGCCTTCGAGGGCCCACTGAAGGCAGTTCTCCCGGACCGGGCAACGGTGGCACACCGCTTTGGCCTCCTCGATCTGGACAAGGGCGGGGCCGCTGGAGCCCACCGGGAAGAAGAGATCGGGATCTTCCCACCTGCAGGCGGCCTCGTGGCGCCAGTTCATCGTCATTCCTCCATCCAATTCGTCCGCATCCTCACCCACCGCTCCTGGCCGGTACTGGCCGCTCTATTCAGTTCGATTCGGTCCGGGCGGGTGCTACCGCTTGCCGGCGCGGCCCCGGGGCGGGGGCTGCGCAGCGACACCCGGCAGGCGGATGTGCCGGGCTCGAGGAGGTTTGAAGCGCGAGACTGGGGCATCCACAACGCAGCCCTTTGCCAACCGACAGGAGGCAGCAGTGACCACCTACGTCATCACCGTGCCCGGCACGTTCCTGAGGGACGTCGACGATGCGGCTCGCTCCAAGCTGGCGAGGAGGCTGGCTTCGCACCACACCGACTTGAGCGAGGCCGAGGACGTGGAACTGCTCACGGTCCACGAGGGCGGAACCTTTTCCGTCCGGCTCGAAGTCGAGGCCCCGGACCGGGCCACGGCCGAGGACGAAGCCGTACGGCTGCTGGCCGGCGCCCTCGAGGAGCTGGGGTTCTCGGAGAAGGACGCGCCCCTGGGACCTCCGGCGGTCACGGGTCTCGAGGGTGAGTTCTGAGATCCCTTCGGCTCACGGCACGCCGCTGCGGATGGACGGGCCGGATGGACGGGCCGGATGTGGGCAACAGCGGGACATGGCTGTCGTACGAAAGCTCGCCCGTCCCCTGCTCGCCGCCCCCTTCGTCACCGGCGGACTGCGCACCCTGCGCCGCCCCGAGGCCGTCGCGGAAGTCGCCCGACCCGTCGTCCAACCCGTCGTCCGGGCGGTCGGCAAGCGCGTTCCCGCCCTCGCCGGGGATCCGCTGCGGCTGGTACGTGCCACCGGCGCGATCCAGGCCGCGGCGGGGCTGCTGTTCGCGACGGGGCGCGCCCCGCGCCTGGCCGCGCTCACGCTCGCGGCCACCCTGGTGCCGACCTCCCTCGCCGCACACGCCTTCTGGACGGTGGAGGACACGGAGGAGCGCGCGCGGCAGCGCGCTCACTTCCTGACGGACCTGTCCGCACTGGGAGGGCTCCTCATCGCCGCCGCGGACACCCACGGCAAGCCCTCGCTCGCCTACCGTTCCCGGCACGCGCTCGACCACCGGCGACGCCCGGTGACTGCCGTCCGGCGCCCCGTCGAAGCGGCCGCGGCGACGGCGGCGATCCGCGCCAAGTCGGTCGCGGCCTCTCTCACCGGCTCCCGCTGACGCGGCCACGACCCGCTTCGTTCGACCGGTTCTGTCACCGCACCCTCTGGCCCCTTACGCTGAGCCGCATGGCAGATGACCGGGGAGAAGCCCGCGTACCGCTCGTGCGGGTGGAACGCGGGGAACAGAGCGTCGTCGTACGAGTGAGCGGCGAGATCGACCTCGACCGTGCGCCCCTGCTGCGGGACGCTCTGGACACGGTGATCACCCGGCCCGACTGTCCGAACGAGATCGTCGTCGACCTGGGCGAGGTCACGTTCTGCGACTCCTCCGGCCTCAACACCCTCCTCCAGGCCCGCCTCACCGCCCACGAGCACGGCCGACGCATCCGCCTGCACGCCCCGACCTCGCAGGTCATCCACCTGCTGGAGCTGACCGGCACCGACCAGCTCTTCCCCATCACCGGTCTACGGCCTTGATCAGGACCCCGGACGCATGGAGCGCAGTCGGTCGGCCACGTCGTAGACGGTCAGGCGCAGTGCGCGGATGTCGTTGATCAGGTCGCGCCAGGGCTGGAAGGCGGTGTCCACGTCGTGGCCGGAGGCTCGGATGTAGGCCACCGCCACGCCGTAGCCGAAGTACTCGTTCCTGGCCGGCAGTGGCCGCAGGAGCACGATCTGCTCGAGCAGCGCCGCCGACCGCCAGTACGCGTCGGGCTCGTCGGTCGCCCACGCCGGGGTGTTCACGCGATGGCGCGCGACCGCGGCCACCAGGCCCGAGTAATCCAGCACCCCCAGCTCGTTGCCGAGGAGTTCCTCCTGCCGGTCCAGGAGCCAGCGGATGTCGATGTGCAGCTGCAAGATCAGGCCTCGAGTATGCATCGATGAATACCTCCAAGAATACCTTCCGGGAGGTTCGAGGTGACGCGAGGAGACGGACCCGCTACTTCCAGAGACCGGCCAGGTGCGCGTCGAGGACGTCGTGGGCCTCCTGCGAGGTGAGGTGGCCGATGAGGACGTGCGTGGTGAGGCCGTCCGCGAGGGCCAGCAGGCTGCGGGCCTCGCGTTGCGGATCGAGAGGCACGGCGCTGCCGGCGCCCTCGCTCGCTTCCGAGACGAGGCGGGTGAACGCCTCCTGCAGGGTGGCGTAGTTCGCCTGCAGCGTCCTCGCGAGCACCGGGCTGACAGCTGCCTGCGCAACGAACGCGAGCCAGACCCTGGCCTCGGCGCGGTGCTCTTCCCTGAGCAGCGAGATCTCGGTGGCCGCGTGCCCCAGGGCGGTGCCGGCCGACTGGGCCGGGCTCCGGACGAGGCGGGCCCGTACGCGCTCCATGATCCGCTCGCTGATGTACCCGAGAGCGAACACCAGCATCTCTTCCTTGGTGCGGAAGCACCGCTGAACGGCGCCCATCGACACCTGCGCGCGGGCCGCGACGTCGCGGAGGGTCACCCCCTCCAGCCCGCGTTCGTCGGCGAGGTGGCAGACGGCCTCGGCGATGAGGCGGCGTCGCCCCACGTGATCGACCTGCCTGGGCATGCCCGGTCCCCTCCCTGTTACACGGCGTTCCGCTTTCGCAGCACTTTATTCGATGCGGTCGCATCGGTTCCAGGGGTACGGTGGGCTCGGTTCCGATGCGAGCGCATCGGTACGGGAGAGGGAGGCAAGAGCCGTGCAGGACGACATGCAGGACGCCCTGTGGAAGATGCCGGCCGCCGCGCAGGCGGAAGCCGTGCGCAGCGCAGAAATCTCGGCTGTCGAACTGGTCGACAGCCACCTGGATCGGATCGCCGAGGTCAATCCGCGGGTGAACGCGGTCACGCAGCTCCTGGCGGAGCGTGCGCGGGAGGCCGCGGCGCAGATGGACCGTCGGCGGGCCGCCGGTGAAACGCTGGGTCCCCTCGCGGGCGTGCCCTTCACGGTGAAGGAGAGCACCGCGATCGAGGGCGTGCCGACCACGTTCGGCACGGAACGTTTCCGCGATCTCGTGGCACCGGCCGACGCACCCCCGGTGGCGCGGCTCCGCGCGGCAGGGGCCATCCCGATCGGGCACAGCAACATCCCCACCCTGATCCTGGCGGGGATGCACACACGGAGCGAGCTGTTCGGCGACACGGTCAACCCGTGGGACCGCGGCCGGACCCCGGGCGGCTCCAGCGGGGGTGACGCGGTGGCCGTGGCCACGGGCATGGCGGCGCTCGGACTCGGCAACGACTCCGGCGGTTCGGTGCGCATCCCGGCCCAGTTCTGCGGTGTGGCCGGGCTGAAACCGTCCACGGGCCGGTTCCCGGCCGACCACCGCGTTCTCGGCCCGGACGACCCCGGCCCGGCGTCCCAGATGCTGGTCACCGACGGCCCGCTGGCCCGGAGCGTGGGCGATCTTCGGCTCGCGTACGAAGTACTGGCCGGGACCGATCCACGGGACCCACGCGCCGTACCGGTGCCCGCATACGGCGAACCGCTCCCCGGACGCGTGAAGGTCGCGGTCGTGGCGGATCCCGGCGGGCACGGCGTCCACCCCACGATCCGCGCAGCCGTCGCGACCGCGGCCGACGCGCTCCGCGACGCCGGGTACGACGTGTGCGAGGTGGCGGACGTACCGCGGCTGGACGAGGCTCTCGAGGCGTACGGCCGGATCACCGTGACCGAGTTCGCGCCGACCTGGCCGGTGGTGCGCACGCTGCTCGGCAAGGGTGGGGACCGCTATGTCGAGATGATGATGGAGCAGACCCCGCCCGCCGGCGCGGACGCGTTCATGAAGCTGATGGGCACCTGGATGAACATCCGCCGCTCATGGGCCGAATTCCTCGACGAACACCCGCTGTTGCTCGGCCCGGTCTTCACCGAGCCGCCGGTCGAGCCGGGGCTGGAGTCGCGTGACAGGTCGGGCAGGGACCGGGTGGGGTCGGGAATGCGGCTGTGCACCGTGACCAGCTTCGTGGGCGTACCCGGTGTGGCCGTGCCGACCGGGCTGGTCGAGGGGCTCCCCTGCGGCGTGCAGATCGTCGGGCGCGCGTTCCGGGAAGACCTGTGCCTGGACGCGGCCCAGGCGATCGAGGACCGGCTCGGAGTCCTCACACCGGTCAATCCGCGCGCCGGAGGCCGGGATGCCTGAGCCCTCGTGCAGCAGGCCCCCGTGGGCGGACCTAGGCGAGCAGCCACTGAGGTGGGTGGCCTGGGTCGGCAGGGCAGGTGAAGACGTGCAGGTCCCGGTCCCGGCCGAAGCGGAGCCGGGTGGGGGTCGCAAGGGTCCGGTCGAACCGGATGGCGTCCTTCCCCCGCAGGGACGGGTCGCGGTCCTCCAGTGGAACCCAGCTGTGCGAATCGGCGTCCATCTCTTCGCCGGCGGCCGTCAGCAGCAGCCTCATCGGGGTCGCGCAGGACGCGCAGTCGACGGTCAGCGGGCCCGTCGACGCCCAGCTGGGAAAGCCGCCGACCCGCCAGCCGGGCGGGATCGACAGGTCGCACTGGTAGCTCGGCGCCATGCGCCCGTGCTGTGCCGACTGGGCATCCTCCCAGGCGTCGATACGAGCGATCAGCGCGGCGGGCAGCGCGTCTTCCTCCGCCCACGGGTAGGTGACCACCTGCTCGGGATGCAGGACGCACGGCTCGGGAAGCTCGTCCTCCCACCGGAGCAGGGGCAGTTGGGGAGGGGCCGCCAGGAAGCCTTCCGCGGCCTCGGTCTCCGCGGCCCGTCGCCACCGCAGGACGTAGCGGCGCTCGAGGTCCGAACCGTGCCTGAGCGGGCAGCGGAAGAGCTGCACCAGGTCCGCACCGCCGGGCCCGGCCGCCAGGCCGGGGACGTCCCGGCGGAAGAACTGGGCGAGCCCCGTGAACGGCACCGGTCCGCCCTCCCCCGGCGTTCCGCCGCCGGGCCACGGCCGGCTCGCCGGCCATGCGCCTGCGGCGCGGCCGCTGCGGATGTCATCCGGTGCGTACCCCTCGGCCTCCGGCCGGTGGGGCTCCTCGCAGACCGGCCACGGCTCGCCCACCGGCCACAGCATCGGCCCGCCGACATGACTGTCGCGCATGCCGGGCCGCCCCGGCCTCGGGTGCAGCCGCGTCGTCCGCCCCCGGTGCGCGGCCAGCTCCGGAGACACGGCCTCCACGGACACCGGCCTGGCCGGCGTGGTCCTCGTCATGCGCAGACCGTACGCGGCCGGGAAACCGACACGCGCACCTCCCGCGATCCCGGCCCCGGCCCGGGCCCGGGCCCGGGCGGAGACCCGGCGTGCGGGGTCGGTGCGCGCCGTGAAGTAGCCTGAGCCGATCTTGGGGGCGAACCACATGACATTCAGACGAGCTCGGGGCTGGGCGGCGGCGGCGGCAGGGGTGCTGCTCGTTTCGGTCGCCGGATGCGGACCGTCCTCCCACGCGGCGAAGGCAACCGAGGCCGTCCTGGCTCGTGAGGCGGCGCTCAGTGCGGCCGAGCAGCAGCGGGTCGAGCAGTACTGGGTGGGCCACGGTATCGCCGGGATGGCGCGGGCCGAGCGGTCCGAGGACTTCGTACAGCCGGAGTGGGACGAGGGGGGTGCCATCGCCCTGACCGTCGGCCGCCTCTATGCCACGGGCGGGCAGGACGCGGCCTGCACCGCGACGGTCGTCGGCACGAACACCGTCGTGACCGCGGCCCACTGCGTGCGCACGAGCCTCTCCAACGGATCCTCGCAGACGGCGACATGGGACGAGAACCTGTACTTCGTTCCCGGCTACCGGGACGGGCAGAGCCCCCACGGCGGGTTCACCGTACGCAGGGTGCACATGGCCGAGGACTGGCAGGCCGACGGCAACGATGTCGCGATGCTGGAGATGAACCACGCTGCGGATGGACGGACCGTCTCGGCGGTGGTCGGAGCCCAGAGGATCGCCTTCGGCGCGAAACCGGGAAACCCCACCCACCAGTTCGGCTACCCCTACACCAGTCGGGTGCTGCATTGCGAGGGCCCCGGCATCCAGCCGCGGCGTGCGCCGAAGCTCTTCCGGATCCCCTGTCTCATGGGCGTCGGTTCGAGCGGCGGCCCGTACGTCGTCGACCTCGATCCGGCGGGCATGGGAACGGTGGTCGCCGTGAACGTCAGCAGCGACGACTCCCACAGCTACGGCACTGCCCTCGGCCCCCTCGCCGCCAGGCTCTACGCCCAGTCGGAACACCCCTGACCCACCGGCTCCGCAGCCGGCCGGCCTGCTGGAGGCGGGGGCGCGGGCCGGGGCGGTGCGCGGGCTCGCTCATTCGGCCGTCTCCAGCGATTCCAGAAACGGGACGATCGCGTCGAGGAAGTGGTCGTTCCGATCGCCGGCCACCATGTGCCCGGCATCGAGGACATCGATGCGCCGCGCGCGGGGAACCCTGGCGCAGAACTGCTCCGCGACGTCCTCGCGCACCACGTCGCTGACCCCGCCGCGGACGAGCAGGATCGGCACGTCGGCGTGGCGCGCGGCGCCGAGGAGACGCTCCGCCATGCCCGGTGGGTCCATCCGGCCCTCGAAGCAGTCCAGCATCCGGGGGTCCCAGTGCCACACCCAGCGGTCGCCGCGGCGTCGCAGGTTGGTCCGTAGCCCTTCGGGGTCGGACGGCCGCGGGCGGCGCGGCAGGTGGGCGGACACCGCCGCGGCCGCCTCCCCCACGTCGGCGAATCCGTCCGGATGGCCGCGCATGAACGCGACGATCCGGCGGAACCCGCGGGGATCCGGTCGATGGGCGACGTCGACGAGCACCAGGGCACGGATCGCCGCGTGCGGTGCCTCTCCGGCGGCGAGCAGCGAGGCCAGGCCGCCGAGCGAGGCACCGATGAGTACCGGCCGGCTGCCGAGCTGGGCGGTGATCGCCCGGACGTCCTCGGCGAACAGGTCGAGGGCGTAGTCTCCGTCGGCCGACCATGCGCTGGTCCCGTGCCCGCGCAGGTCCGGGGCGATGGCGCGCCACCCCAGCGCGGCCAGCCGAGGACCGGTGCGGTCCCAGGCGTGCCGTGTCTGGCCGCCGCCGTGCAGCAGGACGAGAGGGGGAGAGGACCCCTCTCCCCACACGTCCGCCGCGAGCCGGATCCCGCCGTGGCCCACGAAGTCCCGGCGCCGTGGCGGGGCGCCGGCCGTCATACCGCGCCCCGGGCTCGCAGCGGCGCCAGCAGCTGGTCGCGGTGGGGATCCGCGGCCGCGGCGGCGAGCGCGACGTCCAGTGCGAACAGGGCGTTCGCGAGGAACTCGTCGTCATCGATCAGGGCGGCGACCCATCGGTGCAGCGCGCCGACACACGAGGTACTGACCACGGCGGCCAACGCGTCGGTGTCCACGTCGGCGCGCAGGAGGCCGCATGTCCGCGCTTCCGCCATGGCCCGGCGGAGCTGGACGAGCGGACTGCGGTCGAGTACGAGGCCGCTCTCCTCCCAGCCGCGCACCATGCGACGGGACACGACCGGGTCGCCGACGAAGAGCTGGACGGTCGACCTGACGACCTCCCGCGGGTCACCGGCTCCCAGCTCCGCCAACCGGTCCTCGAGTTCGTCCATGAACCCGTCGGCGAGGGCCTCCCAGATCTTCTCCCGCGGTCCGATCAGGTTGTACACGGTGGCCGGCGAGACCTCCGCGCGCTCGGCGATCCGCTCGGTGCTGATCACCGATCCCGGGCTCTCCCTCAGCAATTCGCGCGTCGCGTCGAGGATCCGGAACCGCCTCCGGGCCTTGTGCTGCTCGCGCAGCCCCCCTTCGGCTGTCTGCTCGCGCTCCGTCTGCACGGGCACCTCCTCCCCTCCCGCAAAACTTAGAGACACTTCTAATTTTAGAGATGCCTCCAGATTGAGTCCGGCAAACCTCCGCGCACGAGGGCCTTACGCCGCATCACGAGCCCGCGTCGACCGGCTCGGGGTGGTCCGACGTGACCTGCTCCACGGCGACGGACATGAACGCCGCGACGGTGTCGGCCTCTTCTCGGGTCAGCGAGAGGACGCTGCTGATGACGACGAGCGAACTCCCCACGCGTACGACCGTCGCGTAGGCGCTTTGCGCGTCGCCCGTGGCGCCTGTGGGGCTTGTGGGGCTCGGGGGGCCCGCCGTCACCGTCACCCGGGAACGAGTAGAGCGTCTCCATGCCGGGTATGACGCCGTACCCGACGGAGTGTCCGCCGCTGAACATGGCCGTCGCGGACGCAGACGATGCCGCCGTACTCGCGGTTTCGAGCTCTTCGTCAGTCGTCGATGGCCTGGTAGAGCGTGGTCCAGAAGTCGTGGATGAGCCGCGGTGAATCCGGGGTGGACATCCCGACCTGGGTGAGCAGGATTCCGGTGAGCTGGTTGGCCGGGTCGGCGTAGGCGGTGGTGCCCGTACCGCCGTCCCAGCCGAACTGGCCGACGGGCGCGTAGTCGACGCGACGGGTGCGTACGGCCATCCCGAAGCCCCAGCCACCGTGCAGTCCCTGGCCGACCGCGACATGGGCGATGTTCCCGTACATCGCGTCGCGGGCGGCTTGCTGCCCGGGCGTGAGGCGGTTGGTGGTCATCAGCTCGACGGCGGGCCGGGAGAGGATGCGTTCGCTGCCGTGCATCCCGTGGTTCAGCAGCATCCGGAAGTAGGCGTGGTAGTCGTCGACGGTGGAGACGAGCCCGCCGCCCGCTCCCTGGAACGCCGGAGGCCGGCTGGACCGTCCGCCGGCCGCCTCGTCCCACACGAGGAACTCTCCGGTCTGCGGATCGGGTCCGTAGAGGGGCGGCAGCCGGTCGATCTTGCCTGCGGGCACGTGGAAGGCGGTGTCCTTCATCCCGAGCGGATCGAGGATGCGTTCCCGCAGGAAGGTCTCCAACGGCCGGCCCGTGACCCTGGCGACGAGCACGCCGAGCACCTCGTTGCTGAGGTCGTACTGCCACCGCTCACCGGGCTGGTACGACAAGGGCAGCTCGCCGAGGCGGCGCATCCACTCGTCCGGGTCGGGCGCCGGCCCGGATGCCACGCTGTAGTCGAGGCGCTCGAAGGTCGCGGCCCTGATCGGGGAGTCCAGCAACTCGAAGTCCACTCCGAGCCCGAACGTGGAGGTCAACAGGTCGCGTACGGTGATCGGCCGCCGTGCCGGCACGGTGTCCTCCAGCGGGCCGTCGGGCCGCTTCAGCACGCGCCGGTCGGCGAGTTCGGGCAGCCACGGATCCACCGGCTCGTCCATCCGCAGCCGTTGCTCATCGAGCAGGATCATCACCGCTGCCATCGTGACCGGCTTGGACGTGGACGCCATCCGGAAGATCGTGTCCCGGCGCATCGGCGGGCCACCGTCATGGCGCATCGTCCCGATCGCCTCGACGTGCGTCCGGCCGCCGCGGCTGACCAGGGCGACGAGCCCGGGAATCCTCTTGGACTCGACGTGCCGTGCCAGTACGTCGCGCAGTGCGCGCAGCCCGCCTTCGGAGAAGCCGCCGTTGCTCGTTCCCATCATGATCTCCCTGTCCATGTGCGTGTCCATGTCCGTGTCCACGGTGTTCGATCCCACGGCAGCCCTGCCGAGTACCCGGCCCCTTCTCGGCGGCCATGCAATGACCATGGACCCTGACCCAAGGTCAAGGTCAACACCCTTCGCGATCACGGTTCGACCGCCACCGATCGCAGGCGTCGTCGGCTCGCCTCCCGGCCTCAACCGGCCTCAACCGGCCTCGGCGGCAAGGGGAATGCGCTCGAACGGATGCGCGCTACCCTCGCCCTTGTGATCACCCGCAACCCGAACCCCGAGGTGAGCCCGAAGGGTTTCCGCGCCCTCGTCGGCCCGGCGGTTCGCGCGACCACAGCCACCCACGATCCGAAGGGGTGCTGAGCCGATGGCAGACGGGCTCACGATCGGGCAGGCGGCAGCGTTCGTCGGCGTCACGATCAAGACCGTGCGGCACTATCACCGGCTCGGGCTGGTCGCCGAGCCGGAGCGTGACAGCTCCGGCTACCGGCGTTACGCGTCCGCCGACCTGCTCCGCATGGTCCAGGTCCGGACCCTGGCCGGGGCCGGCGTGCCGCTGGCCGAGATCGGCGACCTGCTCGACGCCGATCCCGAGCGGTTCGCCGCCGCCCTGGACGACGTACACCGCCGGCTCACCGAACGGATCGAGGACCTGATCGGGCGCCGCGACACGCTGCACCGGCTCGCCCATGGCGACCGGGTCCTGCTGCCCGACCGGGCCTGCGCGGTCTTGGACCGACTCGCCGATCTCGGCTTCGATCCCGACTACGTGGCCGGTCAGCGGGAGGCCCTGATCCTGGCCCGGGCGCTGGTTCCGGAGATCTTCGACAGCTTCCTGATCCGGCTCGAACAATCCCTTGAAGATCCCGAGCACGTCGAGCTGACCAAGCGCGGCTGGGATGCGAGGTCCTGGGATCCGGACGACCCCCGGATCGAGGAGCTGGCGTCGACCCTGACCAACAAGCTGCTGGCCAACCGCGACCTGCTGGCGACGCCGACCGGATTTCGGAACCGGTCCGACGCCGCCTCCCGCTACGGGGTGGTCAACCACCACCGCGAAGACGAGGCACCGTCCATCGCCCGGCTGAACGCACTGGTCGAGGCGAACCTGCGCGCGGCCGGCATCGCCGTCCCGCACCAGTGACGAACACCGGGAACCACTCGCCGCGGGTTCGCACTCGAGTCCGCTGGCCCTACGCGCGGTCGCCGAAGAACCGGCCCTGCTCGCACAGCTCGTCGATCTCCAGGTTCTCTTCCTCGCTCAGCTGCGCGTCGAGCGCAACGTCGATGACGCGCCGGGCCTGGGCCAGCCTGTGAAGGACGTCCCAGTCGTCGACGAACTGGCCGACGGTGCGCTCGTCGGCTGTTCCCGCCCCCTGGCGCGATCTGAGCCTGTCGAGAGAAACGACGAACTCGTTCAGGTCTTGCAGAACCGCCACGACCTGGTCGAGGGGGAGCGGACCTCCCGGGAAGCCATGTCCACCGGCCGAGTACACCACAGGTCATGGACGGCTCGGCCACAGGCGCCCGGCCGCCCCCCACCTCCCGACAACGGCGAAGGTCACACTCCCGCGCCGGCCCCGGCCGGTGCGGGAACCGGGCCGCCCGACATCGCGCGGGCCATCCACGCGGAGGAGCGCAGGGTCTGCGCGACGAACGCACCCCGGCCCACCCCCAACGCCCGCAAGGCCGGGCCGTGGTCCACCGCGACCAGGACGGCGGCGCCGGCCAGCAGTCCGCGCCAACCGGCCGTCACCGATCGACGGGCGGGCCTGGGCAGCCCGGCGAGGCCCTCGCGCAGGCGTAGGCAGTGGAAGGGAACGTGCCGTTCCTCGTCCGCCAGGATCCGGCCCGCGACCTCGGAGGCCAGCGGGTCGGCGACGCCGTCGCGCAGGGCCCGGTAGTACCCCAGCGCCACGACCTCGGCGATCATCAACACCAGCAGCTCCACCCGCAGTCCGAGCAGCCGCCGCACGCGGACGAAGGTCGCGTCGCTCCAGTGCCCGTCGAGGGTGCCCGCCCCACCGGCTGCCAGCAGGAGCTTCAGCATCCGCGCATGGTTCTGCTCCTCGGCGACGAAGAGCCGGACCGCCTCGGAGTAGACCGGATCACCCGCGAGATCGGCCTTGCCGCAGAGCGCGGAACCGTCGCCGTCCTCGCCGACCTGGAACTTCTGGATGCTACGGACGATTTCGGCCGGCAGCCGCGCGCCCTTCCCCCAGTCGGGGTCGCCCACAGCCGCCCGCCGCTCCCGCTCGGCCTGGAACTCGCTCACCCATGCCCCGTACCCAGTTTTGATCATGTTCAAGAACCTAGCGGTCGTTGAGCGTGTTCAAAAGTGCTGGAGTGTCATGGCCCCGTAACAGAACGACGCGGACCGCACCGCCGTCGGCGCCGAGCCGATGGGCGCAGCGGCATCAGCCTGGCGGGTGATGGCCACCGGGCACATCACCAGGGCACTGCGCCGGCGTCGTCGAAGAACTGTCCGGTGGGGCCGTCGTCGGGCAGGGTCGCGAGTGTGATGGCGATCGCCGCGCCCTGTTCGGGGGTGCGCACGCCGCGGAAGCCGTTGAGGTCGGTGGCGACGTAGCCGGGGCAGCCGGTGTTGATCAGGATGTTCGTGCCGCTCAGCTCCCGGACGTATTGGAGGGTGACGGCGTTCAGGAACGTCTTCGACGGCGCGTACGCCGCGGACACCGGACCCGCCGTCTGCTCGGCGGCGGGTCCCGACTGCCGGGTGAGGGAGCCGACGGTGCTGGACATGTTCACGATCCGTGGTGCTGCGGAGCGGCGCAGCAGCGGCAGCATCGCGTTGGTGACGCGGATGACACCGATCACGTTGGTGTCCACGACGGTGTGGATGGTGGCGGGGTCGATCCGGGTGGGCTCCTGTGGCATGTCGCCTGCG
The DNA here is from genome assembly GCF_040651555.1 of Streptomyces sp. NPDC048424. NCBI lineage: Bacteria > Bacillati > Actinomycetota > Actinomycetes > Kitasatosporales > Streptomycetaceae > Streptomyces > Streptomyces sp. NPDC048424. Next base: position 68,297 of record NZ_JBEZKE010000010.1, read on the forward strand.
ATGGCGGCGTTGTTGACGAGCACGTCGAGGCGTCCGGCCCGTTCCTCGATCAGCCGTGCGGCGGCGGTCGCGCTCGCGTCGTCGGTCACGTCCAGCGGTACGGCGAACGCGTCGATGCCGGCGGCGCGCAGTTTCTCCACCGCGGCGCTGCGGCGCTGCTCGTCGCGGGCGCCGACGCCGACGCTCCAGCCGAGGGCGCCCAGGCCTGCGGCGATCTCGTAGCCGATTCCCTTGTTCGCGCCGGTGACCAGCGCGATCGTCCGTTCAGTCATGGGGACGATGCTGCCTTCGGGCCCCGGCCGGGGTCCAAGACCAATCGGGTGCGCAACGATACCGCCAGGGTATTGATCCGGGATAGCGTGGCCGGATGGAGACCCGGGAACTGCGGTATTTCGTCGCTGTCGCCGAAGAGCTGCACTTCGGGCGTGCCGCGCAGCGGCTCGGGATCGCGCAGCCACCGTTGTCACGGGCGGTCCAGCGGCTCGAACGCCGGCTCGGGGCAGTGCTGTTGGATCGGACCAGTCGCACGGTCACGCTGACCGAGGCCGGCTCGGTGCTGTTGGTCGAGGGCCGGGCGGCTCTCGACGCGGTCGAGGCCGCCGAGCGGCGGACCCGCCGCGCCGCCCTTTCCGTGAGCGGCCGCCCCGGCCTGGTCCTGGTCACGAAGGCCAGCGCCTCCAGGGAACTGCTGGCGAGACTGCTCGACGCGTACGCCGCCGAACCCGACGCGGTCCCCGTCGAGGTCCTCCTGTGCGGTCCGGCCGAGCAGGAACGGCTCCTGCGCGAGGGCCGGGCCGATGTGGCGCTGCTGCACCGGCCGTTCGACTCGACGGCCGGATTCCACACCGAAGAGCTCAGCACGGAGGGCCAGGTCGCGGTCCTGCCGGCCGGGCATCCGCTCACCGCCCGGGCCCATGTGCACATGGCCGACATCACCGGGCTGCCGGGCCTGCCCCTCCCCCGCTGGCCCGACCCCGACGGCACCTACCCGCCCGGCCCGGGCCCGCAGGTCCGCGACCATGCGCAGTTGTTGCAGCTCGTCGCGCACGGCCGTGCCTGTGCGGTCTCACCGGAGTCGTGCCGAGCCCAACTGACCGCCGACCTCGCCGCCGTGCCCGTGCTGGACGCGCCGACCGTCACCACCGTGATCGCCTGGCCACCGCACAGCCGGTCCAGAGCCGTCGCCGACCTCGTCCGGACTGCGACACGTCTCCCGTAGCTCCCACCCGCCCGGCCTTCGCACCCTTCGTCCATGGCGTGTCCGGCGGACCGTTCCGGGCGGACGGCAACCGGCAGCTCGTCCGAGCGCGTCTCGGTGTGTGGCGACGTCAGAAGTCGTCGCCTGCCATGGCCGTACGAGGTCGAACCGTGTGGCCGAGAGGAATCAGGAGCCGTTCCATGCCGGACGAGACCACAGTGCACCCCGTCGCCTGGCCGCCTGCCCCGATCAGGACCGAGCGGCTGGTGCTCCGTGAGTCCGAGGCCCGGGACCGTGCGGCGTTCATCGAGCTGTTCGCCTCGCCAGAGGTGGGCACCTACACCGGCGGCTCCCGACCGCGTGACGAGCTCGAGCGCGCGATGCCCGAGGTGCCCGGGCGGCGCCCCGGCCTTTTCGTGATCGAGCTCGACGGAGCGATGGTCGGCATGACCACACTCGATCCGCGCGACGCGGAACGTCCGGGTCACGTCCGCCCGGAAGCCGGGGAAACCGAACTCGGCTACCTGTTCCTGCCGCGGGCATGGGGGCGCGGGTACGCCTCCGAGGCGTGCGCGGCGGCTCTCGACTGGTTCGCCGGCGCGCGGCCCGGCGAGCCGGTGGTACTCACCACCCAGGCCGCCAACGACCGTTCGATGCGCGTCGCGAAGAAGCTGGGGTTCACCGAGGTCGAGCGGTTCGAGGAGTACGGCGCCGAGCAGTGGTTCGGCGTGTGGTCCTCGGCCACGCCGTCCGATTGAGCTCGCACCACTTGAACTGGCGGACCGGGCGACGTCAGGGCCCGCCTGCCCGGTCGGGGACCACGGCCTGTCGGTCCCGGCTGAGCGAGACATCGAGCCTCAGCCGGGCGGCGTCCTTGCTGGGCGGAGTGCCGAACTGCCGCCGGTACTCACGACTGAACTGCGACGGGCTGTCGTACCCGACGCGGTGGGCGACCCCGGTGACGTCGCCGGGACCGGTGGCCAGCAGCAGCCGCGCTTCCTGGAGCCGGATCTGCTTCTGGAACCGGAGCGGGCTCATCGCGGTCACGGCCTGGAAGTTCCGGTAGAAGGCGGACTGGCTCATGCCGGACAGCCGTGCCAGGTCCTCGACCCGGAACGGCTGCGCGTAGTGGCTGCGGATCCACGCCACCGCCCGCGCCACATGGCTCAGGCCGCTGTCGGCGAGACCGAGCTGGCGTACGGTGCCGCCCTGTTCCCCGGTCATCACCCGCCACAGGATCTCGCGCTTGACCAGGGGCGCGAGCGCTGCGCGGTCGCGGGGCCGGTCGAGGAGCCGCAGCAGGCGCACCACCGCGTCGAGCAGTTCGTCGGGCGCGTCGCAGACGGCGAGCGCCGCCGCGGCGCCGCCGCCGGCGCGGGGGACGTCCCCGGGACCCGCGAGCAGCAGCAGTTCGGCGATGTCGGAGGGCTCCAGCAGCAGGCCGAAGCCCAGGGCCGGGCAGTCCGGTCCGACGCGCAGGAACTGGCCGGTGACCGGCAGGTCGACGGAGGCCACGAGGTACTGTCCGGCGCCGTACTCCAGCACCCGGTCCCCCACGGCCAGGCGCTTGGTGCCCTGCGCGATGACCGCGAGCACGGTGCCGGTGGTCGCCGGCTCCGGTGCGTCCGACCGGTCGACCTTCGATACGAGCACCCCGTCGATGGCCGTGGTCGCGTCCGGGCGCGCGTGCCGGGCGAGCAGGCTCCGCAGCTCTTCCAGATCCATGGTTCCAGTGCAGCACAGGACCGGCGTCCGCATCCCGCGCTCGGGAGGATCAGGCAAGTCTCCTGGACGATCGTTCTATCGAAACAGCAGGTCAGAGGCGTCCAATGGAGGTACCGAATCCCTACGGACTCCCAGGAGGACCATCATGAAGGTCGCCATCGTCACGGGCGCCAGCTCCGGTATCGGACAGAGCGCCGCCATCCGGATCGCCGAACGCGGGACCGGAGTGATCCTCACCTACGGCCGCAACCGGCTGGGCGCCGAGGACGCCGCGGCCGCCATCGAGAAGGAGGGCGGCACGGCCGTCGCACTGCACCTGGACCTCGGCGACAGCGCCGGCTTCGACGCCTTCCGCGAGTCCGTGGCCGAGGCGCTCCGCACGATCTGGAGCCGCGACACGTTCGACCACCTGGTCAACAACGCCGGCATCGCCCAGACCTCGCTGATCGAGGACACCGAGGAGGAGGACTTCGACCGGCTGATGCGCGTGCTGCTCAAGGGCCCGTACTTCCTGACCCAGCGGCTCCTCCCGCTGATGGCCGACGGCGGCTCCGTCGTCAACGTCAGCAGCAGCGCGGCGACCGCGACCTCCGGGCTGGAGCCCGGCTACGGGGCGTACGCGGCGATGAAGGGCGGCCTCAGCGTGCTGACCCGCTACATGGCCAAGGAGTTCAGTCCGCGCGGCATCCGCGTCAACGCGGTCTCGCCCGGCGCCACGCGCACCCGGCTCGGCGACGACGCGTTCACCCGCTTCCCCGAGGTCGTACCGGCCATCGCCGCGAAGACCGCCTTCGGCCGGGTCGGCGAGCCCGACGACGTCGGCTCGCTGATCGCGACCCTGGTCGGCGACGAGAGCCGCTGGATCACCGCCCAGGACATCGAGGTCTCCGGCGGCTACCAGCTGTAGGCCGCACGGCGGGATCCGGGGCGTGGTCCACGAGGTCGCCTCGCGACATCCTTTCGACAGCCTCTCGGCCGTTGAACTCGCGCTGATCCCTCAGTCGTTGCGCCGGTCGTCGACGTGGACCTCCAGATGCGGCCAGACCGTGGCCAGGCGCGCAAGGTCGCCGGCGGGCGGAACGGTCACCGAACCCAACGACGGGTCCGGCCTGAAATGGACCAGCGTTCCCGTCGTGCCGTCGACCTCCACGGGCTCAAGGCCGCTGACGGGCACGCCGTGTTCGTAGCGCTGGGTCCAGGCCCCGTTGAGGCGGCGGTTGGTATGGGCGAGCCACTCGCTGAGCGCCGCGACCACCGACATGCCGCGCCGGGGCCGGCCGTCGGGCAGCACCTCGGCCTGCGGGAAGTCGAAGAAGCGGAGATCCTTCGTGGCCATGACCGGCTTCTTCACGACCTGGCCGTGCTCGTCCACGCGGGTGTCGGTGCCCCGTCCGTCATCCCGCACGGACAGCGAACCGTCGGGGTGGAGGACGACGGCGCAGCTTCCCCCGCCCTTGCTCGCCGCTTCGTCGGCGGCGTAGGCGAGCACCTCGAGGACGAGGTGCCAGGGTCCGTCCGGAGCGAACTCCGCGGGATTCCGTCGGATGTGCGCCAGATGGTCGGCATCGACGAGGCCGGACCAATCGTGTGTCGTGTTGGCCCAGGAAGCCCTCGATACGTCCATCGGGCAAGTATCCCGCCCGGTGATGACGGCCCGGAGACCATCCCCCTGGCTGACGCAACGGGATCCGTACGGCGCGAGCGGCTGTTACAGGAGCCTGAACCCGTTCGGCGCACAGCGCACGGCATGGCGCGAATGAACTGGTTATGTGGCCGAAACCCTCTCTGCTCCGACAATGCGGAGGCCGCACCCACCGCTGCGCGATTCACGTCAACCGGGCCTTGACCCTTGCCCCGTACAAGCGAGAGTTACGGACATGTCCGCATTGAGAAACACACATCACGAGTTGTGGCGATTGGCGATGGTGCGCGCCAAAGTGTGGGTTCTCGGCAGGACGCCGGGAACCGCACGGAGCCCGCCCGGCTCGCACAACACCGGGCTGGGCTGACTGTTCAAGGAGCCATCTGCATGTCTGCTTCCCCCGCCACCCGCCGCCTCCTCGCCGCGGTCCTGGCCGCCGGCGCCCTGGTCGGCGCGGCCGCCGTTCCGGCCGCCGCCCACGACGACGACCGGCGCGGCCACCACGGCCGGCAGTCCTCGATCGTCATCGGCGACGTCCAGCACGACGGTCGCGGCCGCGACAGCCGCGCCCTGAACCGTGAATGGGTCGAGGTGAAGAACACCGGCCGGGGCGCCGTCAACCTCCGCGGCTTCACCCTCACCGACCAGGACGGCAACCGCTACCGCTTCGACCACCTCCGCCTGGACGGCCGCTCCAGCGTCAAGGTCCACACCGGCAACGGACGCGACACCCACCGCGACGTGTACCAGGACCGCCGCCACCAGATCTGGGACGAGCGCGACACCGCCACCCTCCGCGACGACCGCGGACGCGTCATCGACACCGAGAGCTGGGGCCGCCGCGGACACCACGACAACCACCGTCGCTGACCAAGACCGGCAGCCACTCCATCGGGGGCAGTGACCTGCCGGCCACCCACAGGGGCGTGCCGCGGCAACCAGCCGCGGCACGCCCTTCGTCCTCAGGTGGGCCGGGCGACGGCGGTGAAATTGCGGGGCCGTTGTCAGTGCCACCTGAGAGCATCGCTCGTGGCCGAACGGCCGACCACGACGGGGGGACAGGACATGGACGGCGAGAACGCGTACACGTGGCCGCGCGGGGCGGCTGCCTCGGCCATGGCAGAGCTTGAGGAGTGGCTGGCCGAGCGCGGCTGGGAGGTCGACCCGACGGTCTACATGGCCGGCGCCGGCGGCGCCGCCGTCCACGTACGGCGCGTCGGGGTAGCCTGGGGCGACAGCGAGGCCGGCCTGCTGATCCTCCCCGCCGAAACCGTGCTGTGGGACGGGACCCGCATGCGGATCGCACCCAGAACCGCCGTGCCCGCACGGTGCCCGGCCTCGTAGACCGCCGCCGGGCGCTAGGCGGAGGCGACGACCTCGCCTGCTGTGACCTGCGGCGCATTGGGGAGGAGCGAAGCGAGGTTCTCCCGCACGAAGTCCGCCGCTCTCTCGATCGACTCGTCGGCGCCCGCACGGTCCTGGAACACGCTCGTCGAAACCATCACCCCATCACCGGCATCGACCCAGTAGTAGGCCACGAATCCGGTGACCTGGCGCATGATCGGCACGAACCCCTCGTCGACGAGGCGCCCGGCTTCGGCCGGATCGGTCACGCCTTCGTACCTCCGGACTGCTGCGTACATGGCTGGTCTCCTCAACGGTGCTCGGCGTCTTCGCTGCGAAGATGACGTACCCCGCCCGCCCCGTGCGCGCCTCGCAACGCGCCCTCCCGTCACCGGAAGAGCCCTCCCCGGTCATACGAACGGTGGGCTCGTGCGGGTCGGACCGGTGCGCGCAGGCCGGCGCGGGAGGGGCGAGGCCACGGCCGTCAGCTGCGCTCCGGAGGCGTGCACGACCGGCGGAGGGCGCGCGGAGAGCAGCGCATCGGGTTCGACTCCCGAAACGACAGTGCGGCTCAGCAGCAGTGCAATGGGTTCCCAGGGGTGTGACCGGCGGTGCGGTACCGCGTTGTTCCGGCATGGAGATGGACGAAGAAGACTTCCTCGGCGTGCTCTTGGACGCCGTCACCGACACCCGCCTGAAGCTGCTCACCGGGGACGAAGCGCGGGCGGTCATGATGCTCCTCGGCGCGCTCGAGGAAGAGAGCCGCTCCGAAGAGGTGCGCCGGGCCGCCGAAGAGATGCGCTACCGCCTGGGCTCCCGCCTCGCTCTGCCCGTAGTCCCCGTTGCGTGTGCCACAGACGCACTCATTTGAAGACTAAACGACATTTACTGCATGTATGTGCAACCTTGGAGTCGAAAAGCGCATCCAAAAAGGAGGACCCACCCGTTCTGCCCGCCCGAGGGCAGCCGCCCCGTTCGGAGCAAGTTCGTGCACGAGTACCAGCAGCCGCAGCCGCAGCAACACAGGCGATCCCGCAAGAAGGTGTGGATCGGCTCCGCGGTGGCGGTGGCCCTGCTCGCCGGCGCCGGCGCCGGGTTGGTCCTCTGGACGACGGACTGGTTCGACGGGAACGGGGAGTCCGTCAGCTACGGGAAGCCTTCTGCCGGAGCGGCCAAGGACGAGGGGAAGGACAAGGCGACCGGCAGCGGGGGCGGAGGCGGAAAGCCGGCCTCCACGCCGAGCGCGGACCCGGACATATCCCTCCCCGCCGGTCCGTTCACCGACTTCAAACAGACGGTGAAGCTGGACGACGGCACCCGCATATCCAAGGCCCGGGTGAAGGGCGCCAAGTCCGGCTTCGAGGGCAGCGTCTGGGTGTGGACGCCCAAGGAGTACGACCGCCCGGAGTACGCGAAGAGCGCTTTCCCCGTCATGATCGCGCTGCCCGGAGGCAACGGGAACGCCGACAACTACTGGGCGACCATGCCGAAGCTGGGCCTCCAGAAGGCCATCGCCGAGGGCGCCGCAGCCGGCAAGAGCCTCCCGTACATCCTGGTCATGCCGATCCTCAACCCGGACAGCAAGTACTACTACGACGGCTCCGACATCCCCGGCCAGGCCAAGATGGGCACCTGGATCGGCGAGGACGTACCCGACCTCGCCCGGGCCAACTTCCGTACCTACAAGTCCCGCGACGGCTGGGCCTTCATGGGCAATTCCTCCGGCGCCTTCGTCGGCCTCAAGCAGCTCCTGCAGCGGCCGGACCGCTTCCGGGCCGTCATCGCCAACGGCGGCGAGATCGTCCCGGACTCCCCGCTCTGGAAGGGCCACCAGGCGGAAATGGACGCGAACAACCCCGAGAAGATCGCCCCGAAGCTGATCAACGGCAAGGGCCCCGAGGTGAACGTCCTCTTCCAGTACGGCACCAAGGAGGGCGGCCGCGACCGGATGGAGAAGTTCCAGCAGCAGTTCGGCAAGGGCCCGATCAAGGTCACGATCCACGAGATCCAGGGCGGCGACCACAACGGCTGGGACTACGTCCGGGGCATGCAGGAAGGCCCCCTGGAAGAGCTCAGCAAGCTGATGAAGGGCCCGAAGCCGCAGTAGGCGAGCCGCCTGGGGGCTCGCCGCCCGTTGACCGAGGGGTCCTCCTGCGCCCATCGTGCAGTCCTCGGTGCGCCGCGTTCGCGGAGCCCGCTGTGCGGAGTGCCGCGCGGCTAGGCTCGTAGTCGCGCTTCCGGCCGGCGGGGAGTTCCCGATGGTGGTCAGCACGGTGCGTCGCCCTTGGGCCGGTCGCCGTGGGGCCCGTACTCCGGACCCCGGGCCCCGCACGCAGAAAGAGGCCTGATCATGCAGCTCACCCTCCTCGGTGCCACGGGCCCCATCGGCCGGCAGGTACTCGGGCAAGCCCTCACGGCCGGGCACGGGGTCACCGTGCTGGTCCGTGACGCGGCCCGGCTGCCGCAGCGCGACGAGGAACGCGTCACCGTCGTCATCGGCGATGCCGCCTCCGCCGCGGACGTCGAAGAGGCGGCTCGGGGCAGCCGGGCCCTCATCTGTGCCCTGGGACCGGGCAAGGACTACAAGTCCACGCTCGCGACCCGCACCGCCGGTCCCGTCCTGGAAGCCATGGCCGCGGCCGGCGTGGAGCGTCTCGTCTGGCTCTCGGCTCTCGGCTCGGGCGACACCTCCCGGCGCCAGTCCCTCTTCCAGGCCACCGCTGCGAAGCTGGTGATGGGCACGCTCATGGCGGACAAGGGCATCGCCGATGAGACCATCGCCCGCAGCGACCGCGTCTGGACCATCGCCCTGCCCGTGATGTTCGCCAACGGCCAGACCACCGCCGACTACAGGACGATCCCGCTGGACGGAACCCGAGGACGCGTCGGCGGAAGGATCACCCGTGCCGACGTCGCGGACTTCCTGCTCTCCGCCGCGACCAGCGACCTATGGATCCGCCGACGCGTCATCCTCACGCGCTGAGCCATCCGAACGGCAGGCCCCGCAGCCCGCCCGCACGAGTCGAACGCGAAGAGCCCTCGCCAACGGGCCCGATCCGCTCCACCTCACCCGTTCGACCGGCATCCAAGGTTGAAGGGAAGATGGGCGGATGCAGTCGACCGAAGCAGCAGCCGGCGAACTACAGGACCGCGCCGCTCTCTGGAGCGTGGGCGAGATCCCCGCAGCCGAAGTCGTCAGCGCGGCCTGTGACGCGCTCGTCGCCGGCCTGGACGGCCCCGGGCTCCGGGTGCTGGCAGCGTGCACACGCGCCGAGGCGGACTACGACGTGCACGACTTGCTCCCCGAAGCGCTCGATGAGCTCGGCCTCATCCTCCATCCGGCCGCCAGCGAGGCCGGCCAGGAGGCCGCCGTGCGAGCGCTCGCCCGACGCATGCTGGCCGGCGAGCTGGAACCTTGGGAGCTCACTTTCCGGATCAACCGGCGTTACGGGCATGAGCTGCGCCTGGCAGCACGGCTCGCCGAACTCGATGACGAGTACGCCTTCCTCGAATTCGGCGGCGACAGCGCGGCGGCTCAGATCGATGCCGAGGTCACGGCCGAGGCCCGCCGCCTCGCCGCAGACCACCCCCGCGCTCCCACCGTGTGACCTGCCCGGCCTTGAGCAGGGGCGGTGCGGAACCGTCACCTACCGACGGGCGGGTTCGCAGTAGTCGCGGAGGGCGACGCGGTGGTCGCCGTGCGCGGCGGCCAGTTCGCCCGCCAGGACGTACGCGCCGACCAGGGCGAGCCCCGACCCCATGCCCGACAGCGAGGACGGGCAGTGGGTGGCGTCGCCGATCAGGGCGACCCGGCCGCGGGACCAGGCGTCCATGTGGACCTGGCCGACCGAGTCGAAGTAGAAGACGGCCTTGGCCTGGGCGTTGTGGCGAGCGCTTGACGAGAACGTCCAGACCGCCGCCAGTCCCACGACCAATTCCTCGAACAGCCGGTCCACCGCGCCGTCCTCGCCGAACCTCGCCCGGATCGCGAACGCCCGCCCGCCCGCGTCCTCGATCCGCGCCACGGTCTCCTTGGCCGCCTCGTCGTTGCCTCCGTAGTGGACGGCGACCAGCGCACCCTCGGCCGCCAGCCGCAGCGCGACCGCCCGGCCGATTCCCCGCGAGCCGCCGGTCACCAGTGCCGTCTCGCCGGTCAGGTCGTTCATCGTCGCTCCCTGTTCGGTGGCCGGTCGGCGGCGGATCCGGCCATGCCCCAACAGTCGCGGCGGGGGCTCACCGCACGCTCACCACGGGCTCACCGCGGGAGGCGAGGCCGTGGGAGTCATCCGGACTCCGCGGCGGGGGCCCGGGGTCCGGGCGGGGCGGCGACCGCTACCGTCGTGCCCTGAGGAGGGAGCCACATGCCCCGCACGTTCAGCGTTTGCGACACCATCATCGTCGCGGCCGACCCGTCGACGGTCTACCAGCACGTTTCCGACCCCGCTCTCATGGGCCGCTGGAGCCCGGAGAACCTGGGCGGGACCCCGGCCGAGGGACCCGGCACCGCGACTCGGGTCGGAATGGTCTTCGACGGCCGCAACAAGCGCGGCCCGTTCCGTTGGACGACCCGCTGCACGGTCACGGCCGCCGACCCGGACGAGGTCTTCCGGTTCAAGGTCCACGCCATAGGCCTGCGCCGCCCGTGGCTGCGCGGCCCGATCGCCACCTGGGAGTACCGTTTCGCCGCCGTACCGGAGGGCACCGAGGTGACGGAGACATGGACCGACGACCGGCGCGGCTGGCCCGACCCGGTGGCGAACACGTTCGACAGGATCGCGACGAGCGGGCACACCTTCGCCGAGTTCCAGCGCAAGAACATCCGGGCCACCCTGCGCAACCTGAAGTCGGAGCTGGAGGCGCACCCCGCCACTCCTTAGCACGCGTACAGCCTCGGAACTCTCCTGACAGGCCCCCTGAAAGCCGTACCATTCGGCGGAAAAGCCGGTGCGCGCGACCTGCTGATCACCGGCCGGAGACCGGGGGAGACGAGATGCGGGGCAGGTACGGGGAGCGCACGCGCGGGGCGGCGTTACGGGAACAGGGAGCGGGACCCGCCGGCCGGGGCGGACCGGCGGCCGGCGGGCCGCACATGCTGTTCGAGGGGGACGACGTCGAGGCGCTGGACGAGGTGGTGACCGAGGAGTTCTCGCCCCACCGTCTGCGCGTCGGCCGGGGACAGCAGGGGCCGGGCCGCTTCCGCCGCCTGCACCGGCGGGGCCTCGCGCTGTACGAGCTGGGGTGGGGCGCCCCGGTCGAGGTCGCGGCGGGCGAGCTGCCCGACTTCTACAACATCCACATCCCGCTCGCCGGTGACGGGACGGTCCGGGTGGCGGGCCGCGAGGTCACCACGTCGTGCTCGGTCGCCGGTCCCGGGATGACCCTGGGCATGTCCCTGTCGGCCAGGGCGGACACCCTCATCCTGTTCCTTCCGCAGGCAGCGGTCGACGACGCCGTCACCGCGCAGACCGGCGAACCACCCGCCGCCGCCCTGCGCTTCGCCCCCGCCCTCGCGGACGGCGACCCGGCGGTGGCCGCCTGGCTGGAGACCGCGCGGGCCTTCGCGCAGTTCACCGCGTCACCCCTCGCGGCCCGGTCACCGCTGGCCGCCGCGCACTTCGAACAGGTCCTCGTGCACGGCCTGGTGGACCTCCAGCCGCACGACCACTGCGCCGCCCTGCCCGCGCACGCCCATCCGGCGCTGCCGCGTGCCGTGCGCCGGGCCATGACGTACTGCGAGGAACACGCGGGTGAGCCGGTGTCGGTCGCCGACATGGCCGCGGCGGCGCGGGTGAGCCCCCGTACCCTCCAGGACCGCTTCCGGATCGACCTCGGGACCACCCCGGCGGCCCACCTGCGGCGCGTACGGCTGGACCGCGTGCACCAGGACCTGCTGCGCATCGCGGGCGGTTCCGCGTCCGAAACGGTCGCCGAGGTCGCGACGCGTTGGGGCTTCACCCACCTGAGCCGGTTCGCCGCGTACTACCGCGAGGCGTACGGGCAGGTGCCGTCCCGCACCGCCGAAAGGCGCTGACGCCCGCCGGGGCGGTTAGGATCCGGGCCGTCCCGGCGATCCGATACGCGCGGACCATTCGGCGGAGAACGGATAGAGGGCGGCCGTTCGCCCTTCATACGCTGAAACCGGGCCCGGAACACGGCATTTGCCGGCGGGTCTGCTCCTCGCCGGAATCCCGAAAGGCACAACATGTCCTTGCAGAAAGACGAGAACCGGAAGATGCGGCGGAACCGGGGGGCCCGGCTGACCCGGCGCGGTCTCGCCCTGGCGGGCGCGGGGGCCGTTCTGGCCACCATGGCGTCCGCCGGGCCCGCGTCGGCCGCGGCGGGCCAGGGCTGCACCCGCATCCAGTCGGGCGCGGGCGCCCTGTGCGTCGAATGGGACGCCCAGACGTCCAAGTACCTCAACACGATCACGGGGAGCTTCACCTCCGCCTGGGGCGTCGGCAACCCGCGCCTCCACGTCCGGGTCCTGGACGCCCAGAACAGGGAGATGTTCGGCAGGGACCGCTCGTGGGGCGGCAGGCGGCACGACGAGGGCGCCCGCTTCGAGGTCACGATCATGATGCCCCGCGACGCCGCGCGCGTCTGCGCCAGCCTCTACGAAGCGGGCGGCCTCATGGACACCGCCTGCAGCCCGGTCATCACCTGAGCCGGCAGGCATCCGCCCGGAAACCCCGTACGCCCGCTCCGAAAGGAAGAACGACAGCATGAAGCGCCGCATGTCCGCCGCGATGGCCGCGGGAATCGTCCTGGTGGGAATCGCCCCCGCCGCCGCCGAGGCCGCACCGCAGGACCGGAGGCGTTGTCAGTCGACCACGCTCTTCATCACCCACACACTGTGTGTGGACTTCGAGAACGACTGGTTCGACGCCGACGTCGTCAAAATGGAGGTCCGCGCCTCCACCACCACGAACCTGGGCCACTGGGAGCTGTACGGCCCGCACGGCACCGTCAAGAACAGTACGGACGGGGAGTGGAAGGACCGCACGCATTACTGGTCCGGGTACCAGGACGGTGCGAACGGCGACCGCTGGTGCGCGGTCTTCTGGATGAATGTCGGCGGCAGCTACATCAAGGGCACCCAGCCGCTTTGCGTGACGGCGGGCGGCGTCTGAGCCCCCTCCCCCGCACCCTCGCCGTACTGCTCAGGTCGCAGTGCCGGCGGCCGGAAATCATCATCTGGGCGCACCTGTCGCGAGGGGGGACGCCGCCATGATTCCGTCATGGCACAAGAACTCGCAACGCTCGCCCAGCAGACCGCGGACCGGCTGGCCGAGCGGCACGTCGGCGTGGTGGTGGCCGCGGTGGCGGATGACGTCGTGGAGATACGGGGTGCCGGAACCACCGGCGCAGACCGCCCGCACGTCCCCGGCCCCGGCACCCTGTTCGAGATCGGCTCGGTGACCAAGGCGTTCACCGCCCTGGCCCTGACGCGCCTGGCATCCGCCGGCACGGTGGGCGTGGACGAGCCGCTCGGCGATCTGCTGCCCGCCGGGACGGTCGTTCCGTCACGGGACGGTCAGCCGATCTCGTTGCGGCATCTGGCCACCCACACCTCCGGCCTGCCCCGATTGCCGAAGGGCATGCTGCTCCAGGCTCTGCTGCGCCCGTCGAAGCCGGATCCGTACGCCGGCTGCACGGCCGACGTCCTGCTGGCGGGGCTGGCCGGAACCCGTCTGGGGGCCACTCCGGGGAAACGGTTCCGTTACTCCAACCTCGGAGCCGGGCTGCTGGGGCTGGCGCTCGCCCGCCGGGCGGGCACGGGGTACGAGACCCTCATCACGCGTGAGATCTGCGCCCCGTTGGGCATGACCGACACCGTCGTGACGGTGGACGACGCCCGCTCGGAGCGCTCCGCGCAGGGTCACGTGCGCCGGGGGCGGCCCGCCGCACCGTGGCACCTGGCCGACCTGGCGGGAGCGGGCGGCCTGCGGTCGACCGCGACCGACCTGGTGGCCTTCGTACGGGCCCAGCTGGACGGCGGTCCCGCGGGGCTCGCCGAGGCGATCCGCCTGAGCCGTGCGTACGAGCACCGCAGGAACTCCTTCACCTGGGTGCACCTCGGCTGGATGGCCCACCGTCTGCACCCCCGGCAGGGCGGCCACCTCCAGATCTGGCACAACGGAGGGACAGGGGGCTTCTCCTCCTTCGTGGGGTTCGACCCGGAGAAGCGGCTCGCCGTCATCGTCCTCGGCAACACGCAGCGCCCGGTGGACGGCCCTGCCTTCGACCTCCTGCGCACCCTCCAGGCAGAGCGTGCGGCCACGCCGAACTGACCACGGCTCGGGAGGGCCGCGGCGCCGGCGTCCTTCCCCGGTGGCGGGGCGGGGCCGGGCCGGACGACGGGCGCCGCGGCGCGGTCCTACGACGGTGCGGGAGCGGTGGGCAGCCGTTCGTCGGCCTCCGGGTCGTGCGGTGGTTCGCTGAGCTGGTCGCGCAGGTAGTTCCATACGACGGCGAAGAGTGCGGTCGCCGGTACGGCCAGCAGGCTGCCCACGACGCCGGCCAGGCTGCCGCCCAGTGTGACTGCCAGCAGGACCACCGCCGCGTGGAGACCGAGGCTGCGGCTCTGGATCATGGGCTGGAACACGTTTCCCTCGAGCTGCTGCACCGCGACGATGATGGCCAGCACGATCAGCGCGTCCGTCAGGCCGTTCGACACCAGCGCGATGAGCACCGCCACCAGGCCGGCGAACAGGGCTCCCACGATCGGCACGAACGCGGAGACGAAGGTCAGCACTGCCAGCGGCAGCACCAGGGGTACGCCCACGATCCACAGGCCCAGGCCGATGAACACGGCGTCGAGGAGGCCGACGAAGGCCTGGGACCGGACGAACGAGCCCAGGGTCTGCCAGCTGCGCGCGGCCACGACCGGGATGTCGGTGGCGAGCCGGCCGGGGAGTTGGCGGGTGAGCCACGGCAGGAAGCGGGGGCCGTCCTTGAGGAAGAAGAACATCAGGAAGAGCGCCAGGACTGCGGTGATCAGACCGTTGAAGACGGTGCTCACCCCCGTGACGACGGTGGAGACCGCGCTGCCGACGCTGTTCTGGAGGCGGTCCATCGCGGCGTCGAAGGCGCCGGTGATCTGGTCGTCGCCGATGTTCAGCGGCGGCCCGGCCGCCCACTCGCGCAGTCGTTGGATGCCCTCGGACACGCCGTCGACCAGTTCGCCCGACTGGGAGGCCACGGGCACGGCGATCAGCGCCACGATGCCCGCGGCCACCAGGAGGAACAGCACGGTCACCGTGGAGGCGGCAAGAGCGGGCCGCCACCCGCGCCGGCGCAGGAATGCGGCCACGGGCCAGGTCAGGGTGGTGAGGAACAGGGCGACTATGAGCGGCCAGACGACCGACCACATCCGGCTGAGGACCCACAGGGCCGCCGCCGCCATGAGCAGGACCACCAGCAACTCGGCGGATACCCGTGCCGAGGTACGGAGCGCGGCAGCGGCCTTCGCGGAGCTCAATGTGACAGACATGGGGTCACCCTATTCACACTCCCCGCGCACCTGGGCACCGCCGATGACAGCGCGGAGCCCGGCGGCCGCAAATGGGTTTGCCGCCGACCAGCCTGGTCGGATAGGAACCTCGCATGCTAAAGGGCAGCAAGGTCGGGCTCAGAGCCCGGCACGACGATGACATCCCGATCCTGCAGACCGAGCTCCACGACGACGTGGTCAACTACTCGCGGTCCGAACTCCGGCCGTGGCGGCCGATCACGCCCGGCTCGAAGGACTCGCGGCTCGTGGTGGACGACAACGAGCAAGGGCACGTCTCGTTCTCCGTGGTCGAGCTGGACGGCGGCACGCTCGTCGGTACCGCGACGCTGTGGGGCATCGACAACCACAACCGGTCCGCGCACATCGGGATGGGACTGCGGCCGTCCTCCCGCGGCAAGGGCTACGGCACCGACGTCGTCGCGGTGATGTGTCACTACGGGTTCATCGTGCGCGGCCTGCAGCGGCTGCAGCTCGAGACGCTGTCGGACAACGCCGCGATGCTGCGCGCAGCCGAGCGCAACGGCTTCGTCCGCGAGGGCGTGCTGCGCTCCTCGGCCTGGGTGATGGGCGAGTTCCTGGACGACGTGGTGCTCGGCCTCCTCTCCCGGGACTGGAAGCCGGACCTGGAGGAGTCGGCCTAGGCCGGTGTGGTGTGCGTGAAGCCCCGGCGTGCGCGTGGGCTTCGCTGCCGGCCGATGCCATGGGCATCGGCCGGCGCGAGTGAGGGGGAGGGCGGCTCTCCCGCGGCGGTTACGCGAGCCAGAGCGAGCCACGCCGATGACGTGCCGGCGGTATGTCCACCGTGTCCGCGGCGTCGAGTGCGAGTTCATCGGTGGTGGAACGCACCAGCCTCAGGACAGTCCCTACTTGGGCTCGCAGCCGCTGGCGCGCCCGGCGTTCCTCCGCTGCGGAGGCCCAAGCGACGGAGCGGTCCTGCTGGTATCGAGGGAACGAGTAGACGTCCACCGTGCGGCGGACCATGCGAGGTTGGGGCCTTCGGGCCTCTCGTGTCGCGTCGCTGAAGGTGAGCGCGCTGTACCTGAGGTCGTAGAGAACCACAGAACGCCAAGGGCCTCCTGATGCGCGGTCGTGTGCGTTCCGGCTGTGTGAAGGGGGAAGATGACGAGCGGTGCGTGTCACGGGACGGACTCCGTTCGCGGCAACCGCCAGGTACCTCCTGGCGGGCTACCTGAAGCCCGTTGGCCCTGTCGAACGTTCGTTGTCCATGCGCGCAACCCTAAACGGTCCGTGGGACCCGCGTCAGGGTCAGTCGCCGTACCGGGCGGCCATCGCCGCGCCGCGGTTGCGCAGGGAGGTGCGCAACGACTGCGGGGCCAGGGCTTCCGCGTCCGTGCTGAGCTGCCACAGTGCCCATTCGGCGTGGCGGAAATCCTGGAAGGTCACCTCCAGCCGCAGCCGGCCGTCTGCGTCGGGTTCTTCCGCGCGGACGGCCAGCGCGGTGTCCAGCAGCTCCTCCCGCCGCGCCGGGTCCATCCGTACCAGCACGGTGATGTGGTCGCCGCCGGACAGGAACTGCGCGGAGCGTTCCCGCCAGATCCGGTCCAGATCGACGCGGTTGGGTCGCTGTGCCGGTTCGGGGAGCTCCTCGGCGGCCAGCACCCGCGACAGCCGGTAGGTGCGGTCCTCGCCGGATCTCGTGGCCAGCAAGTAGCCCCGGTCCCGTACGGTGACCAGGCCGATCGGGTCGACCGTGCGCCACTGCGGCGTCTGTCCCGTGGCCGCGTAGTGGATGCGCAGCTTGTGTCCGGCGAGCACCGCACGCCTGACCTCGAACATGGTGGTGTCGGGGACCTCCTCGGTGACCGGGCGGCGGCGCGAGAGCAGGTCGGCCTCCGGGTCTACGAGGAATCGCCGGGCCGCGTCGCTCGCGGAGGTCCGGTGGCCTTCGGGGAGCGCGTCGACCACCTTGCGCATGGCCGAGGCGAGCGCCGGGCCGAGCCCGAAGACCTGGTCGCCGCGCCCCGATCCGGCGGTCAGCAGGGCGAGGGCCTCGTCGTGGTTCAGTCCGGCGAGCTTGGTCTGGAAACCGGGCAACAGCGCGAAACCGCCGTGCCTGCCGCGTTCGGCGTAGACCGGGACGCCGGCCGCGGACAGTGCCTCGATGTCGCGCAGCACGGTGCGGGTGGATACGTCCAGCTCGCGGGCCAGTGTGTCCGCCGTCAGCTGCCCGCGTTGGCGCAGGAGCAGCACCAGTGAGACCAGCCTGTCGGCACGCATACGAGAACGTTAAGGGAATACATGACGGAGGGTGTCGTGATTTGTTGCGAGGCTCGGTGACGCGACGTCAAAGCGGGTCGGTCGGCTCGCCGATGGACGTACGCACTCGCGATGAATCGAATGGAGCTGATGTGGCAGTGGAGCGAACAGCGGTCAACCCGGTGTCGTGGTCGGAGGAGCTGGGATTCAACCAGGGTGAGCTCGTCTCCGGGCACACACGGACCTTGTACGTCTCGGGGCAGACCGCGATGAGCGGTGACGGCAAGCCCCAGCACGACGGCGACATGGCCGGGCAGTTGGCGCTGAGCACCGCCAACCTGGAGGCGGTGCTCGGCGCGGCCGGCATGTCTCTCGCGAACCTCGTGCGGCTGAACGTCTACACGACCGACGTCGATCTGCTCTTCCAGCACTACGGCGTGCTGGCGGCGCGGCTGGTTGCCGCCGGGGTGGCGCCGACCTCCACGATGCTCGGGGTGACGCGATTGGCGATCCCGGGGCAGATGGTCGAGCTCGAGGGAACCGCCGTCGCGTGATGCGACCACGCCGGCCCCTGCTCCTCGTGCCGGTTCAGCCGGCACGGGGAGCAGGCAGGTGCACCGTGTGGCTCCGGGCATGACCGGCCTCCACGACACGATCGCGCGCGAAAGGGTCAGGCGTGGGGGCCTACGGTGAGTTTGCCGAGGGTGAGGTCCGCGGTCGCCTCGAGTACGGCGGCCGTGCGCTCCACCTGTTCGTCCAGTGCGCGGCGGTGGGGCGCGTTCAGTCGGCCCAGTGGCTCCACGGTGAGTGCGATGCGGCGGCCCGTGCGGCGCTGGTGCCAGACGCCGGCGACCGTACCGTCGATCAGGAGGACGGGGTGGTTGCCGGCCTGGCCGCCGGCCAGGGCGCGGGTGGCCGCGGCGCCGGGGAAGAGCAGTTCGCGGGGGCGGCAGGCGATGACGTACGCGTCGAAGTAGGGCAACAGTCGCAGACCGCGCGGGGGTTCGTCCGGGAAGGCGGTGTCGCCTGCGGCGAGCCATGCCCGGCCGGACACGAAGGCCACCTCCTCGATGCGGTCCTTCTCGGCGAGGGAGGCGAAGAGTGCGGCGGCCCAGCCCTTGGGGGCGGCGAGCCAGGCGGCGAAGTCCTCGGCGGTGGCGGGTCCGTAGGCGCGCAGGTAGCGGTTCACCAGCTCGTGCAGTGAACGGGTCGGGGAGGCAGGGGTGCAGCCGGGGTTGGTGTACGTGACCTTGCGGCCCCGGTCCCGGCCGAACGCCAGCACTCCGCGGTGCGCGGCGGTGTGCGTGACCTGGCGCCAGCGCGGCCACAGGGTCTGGAAGGCGGGCATGACCGGGTCCGCGGCCCAGGAGCCGGTCCGCGCCACGATCGCCTCGGTGAGCTCGTCCACCGTCAGTTCGGCGCCGGTCAGTGCGTCGCCGATCGCCGCGAGCACCTCGTCCGTCTGGGCGGCCGTCATCCGGGCTTCGGGGCTGAAGGTGGTGGGGCGCGCGGGCAGGGCGGAGAGGGCCCCGGTCCACCAGGGCAGGTCCTGGGCGGGCAGCAGATGGATGGTGCCGCGCGGACCGAAGGTCTTGACCAGCGTGCCCTGTCGCGGTCGGGGTCCCGGGCCCTGTCCGCCGGCCGAGTGCTGACCGCCGGCCGCGTCGTGTCCGCCTGTCGGGGCGTGTCCGCCGGCCAGTGCGTCGCGTACGTCCGTGCGGGTCGCGCCGTCCAGGCGTAGCGCGATGGAGAGTTCCGCCGCGGAGGCCACCTGGGCGTGCGCGCCGAGCATCCGCCCGGCGATGTCAGCGGGCGAGGCCTCGGCGGTCGGGGCAGGGGTGAGGAGTCCTTGCCGGTCCATCCGGCGGGCGCCGGCGGCGGCCCAGGACACCGGGATCTTCTGCATGCGGGCACGCTACGTCTCGCTGGGCGGGGCCGTGGCCATCGGCTGTGTCCGCCCCGGAATCCTCACCCTGGGGGCGGGGGCGCGCAATGATGCTTCGTACGGTGCGGATGCGCCCCTGTGCGCCCGCGTGCGCCGACGCGGCGCCCGGCGCCCGGCGCACCGGTGCGGTCGGCGCGGTCGGCGCGGTCGGCGCGCGGTCAGCTCGCCCTGTGCAGCTGCTTCGACTCCTCGCGTAGGGCGTGGATGAGCGCCGTGACGTGGGGTCGGTCGCTGCGGCTGAGCGCGGCGACGCCGATGTGCCGGATCGGGCCCGGCGACGCGATCGGGACGGTGCGCAGGCCCGGGATCTCGGGGGCGAGCGCGATGGAGGGGATCAGGGAGATTCCCATGCCCGCGGCGACGAGCGAGCGGGCGAAGAAGTAGTCGGTGGTCGTGCCGCGCACGTCCGGGGCGAAGCCGGCGCGCTCGGCGTAACGGCGCAGGTACGCCTCGGTCTTCAGGCAGCCGAGGACCCAGGGTTCGGCGGCGAGTTCGGCGAGGTCGAGCGTGTCGCGGTGGGCGAGTCGATGCCCTTGCGGCAGGACGACGTGGAGGGGGTCTTCCAGGAGCGGCGTCCACTCCAGGCGGGCGCTGGGGCCGGGGCCGACGGGGAGCGGGCCGTCGAAGTGGTAGGCGAGGGCGAGGTCCACGGCGCCCTGGCGGACCAGCGGCAGGGTGTCCTCGGGTTCGCCTTCCCTGATGTGGAGGACGGTGCCGGGGTGGGCTGCCGTGAGCCGGGTGAGGGCGGCGGGCAGGAGGAGCCGGCCGCCGCTGGTGAAGGTGGCGACGCTGAGTTGGGTACGACCGGTGCCGAGCCGGGCGACCTGCTGTTGTGCGTGTTCGAGCTCTGCGGCGACGGATTCCGCGGCGCCGACCATGATCTGGCCGGCCGGTGTGAGGGTGACGCCGCGGGTGCTGCGGGCGACGACCTGGGCGCCGAGGCTGCGCTCCAGGGCGGCCACGTGCTGGGAGACGGCCGAGGGGGTGAGGCGCAGGGCCGTGGCCGCCCGGTTGAAACTGCCGTGCTCCGCCACTGCCCGCAGGACGCGGAGCCGTTGCACATCGATCAACAGTTTTCCTTTATACGCATCCAGTAGGTCGGGACTTCTGCTGATGACGATAGGTCTCCAGGATGGGGGCATGCAAAGGATCTGTGTCATCGGCGGAAGCCGGTACTTCGGAAAGCTCCTGGTGAAGCGCCTGCGGGACGCGGGCCACCAGGTCACGGTGATCAACCGCGGCTCCACCCCGCCACCCGCCGGTGTCGAGCACCTCGTTGTCGACCGGAACGACGAGAGCGCCCTGACGGCCGCGCTCGGCTCCCGTACCTTCGACGTCGTGGTGGACCAGGTCTGCTACACCCCCGTACAGGCCGCCATCGCCGCCCGCGCCTTTGCCGGCCGCATCCGGCGCTACGTCATGACCTCCACGATCGAGGTCTACGACCCCGCGACGGCCGCGCTGCCGGCGGTACCGCCGGGCACGCCGGTGCCGGAGGAGAACGTGGACCCGGCCGCCTGGCCGGCGGTCATGGACCTTCCCTGGCACGACGACGCGTACCTGGAGGCGCGCTACGCCGAGGGCAAGCGCCAGGCGGAGGCCGTCTTCGCCCACGCCGGCGGCTTCGCGTTCGCCAGTGTGCGCAGCGCCCATGTACTCGGCGGCGGCGCCCAGGAGTTCACCGGCCGGCTGGCGCACTACGTCGGGCGCATCGGCATGGGCGAGGAGATCACCGTGCACGCGAAGGCGCTGCCCACGGTCTTCATCCACTACGAGGAGCTGGCGGACCTGCTGCTGTGGGCGGCCGCGGCCGAGTTCACCGGGCCGGTCAACGCCTGTTCCGACGGTCCGCTCGACGTACGCGACCTCGGCGCGGTCATCGCTGCGCAGGCCGGCCGGAAGCCCGTCTACCGGGTGGTCGCGGCGGGCGAGGAGGCTTCCCCGTTCTCCTTCGACCGCCACTACGCCATGAGCAACGCCCGCGCGAAGGAGCTGGGGTTCTCCTTCTCCCACACCGCGGACTGGCTGCCCGGCGCCGTCGCCGAAGCCCTCACCGCCCAGCCGTCACCCACCACCTGAGGAACGGAGCCGCCGTGCAGTACCGCAGCATCGCCCGCACCGCCGTCAGCGCCATCGGGCTGGGTGCCATGCCGCTGTCCATCGAGCACCGCCCGGACGAGGCGCGGGCCGTCGCCACCGTCCACGCCGCCCTCGACGCCGGTGTCACGCTCATCGACACCGCCGACAGCTACCACTGGCATGCCGGCGAGGCGGGCCACAACGAGCTGCTGATCGCCCGCGCCCTGGCCCGCTACGGCGGCGACACCTCCGACGTCCTGGTGGCCACCAAGGGCGGCCGCGGCCGCCCCGGCGACGGCAGTTGGACCGTCACCGCCGCGCCCGCCCACCTGAAGCGAGCGGCCGAGGCCTCCGCCGTGCGCCTGGGCGTCGACGCGATCGGGCTGTACCAGCTGCACAAGCCGGACCCGGCCGTGCCGTGGGCGGAGTCCGTCGGTGCGCTGCGCGAGTTGCTCGACGCCGGCACGATCCGCGCCGCGGGGATCTCCAACGTCACGACCGCCCAGATCCTCCAGGCGCATCAGATCCTCGGCGACGGACTCGTCTCCGTGCAGAACCGGTACTCGCCCGCCGTCCGCGACAGCGATCCCGAGCTGCGCCTCAGTACCCGGCTGGGTCTGGCCTTTCTGCCCTGGAGCCCGCTCGGTGGCATCGCCCGCAGCTCCCTCGACGGCCCGTCCGGCCCCACCTCCGTCGCCACCGCCTTCCACCGCGTCGCGGCCGAGCGCGGCGTCAGCGCGCAGCAGGTCGCCCTGGCGTGGCTGCTCGCCCGCTCCCCCGCGGTGATCCCGGTACCGGGAGCCAGCCGCCCGACCTCCATCACCGACTCGGCCAGGGCCGCGGAGCTCACGCTGAGCGCGGAGGAGCTGGCGCGGCTCGAGGACCCGCTACCGGGCTGAGGCGGGTCCCGGACCTGCGGAGCGGGCACACCGTCCCCGCCGTCGTGGAACACGGTGTTCGCGCTGGTCAGCGCCCTGCTCGACGCCGCGCGCGCCGGCCTCCCCCACATGCGATAGTGGAAAGGATCCAGACACCCCAGTCGGGGAGCATGTGATGAGAAAGCATGGCGTTCTACTAGCCGCACTCCTCACGTCCAGTGTCCTCATGACTCCCGGCCATGCCGAGGCAGACGTCTGGCACCAGTCCACCCGCCTGACGAACCTGGCATCAGGCCTGGACGCGTCGATCCAGGGCAGGTGCGACAACCAACCCTGTATCAACGGCAAGGGCCTTGCCCTGGGGCGGGAGAGCGGCAACATCTTCGGGATGGTCGAGGTCGCGGGCGGCCGTCAGATCCGGTGGTTCGGCGACTGGTGCCTGGACGTCGACGGCACGACGAACGGCACACCCGTCGTCATGCACAAATGCGCCGACGGCGCCACGGGGCAGTTCTGGACGCCGTACGTCGGCTACTCACCCATGGACCCGTACAACGCCGTCGAGTTCGTGAACGTATGGAGCGGCAAGTGCATGGACGCCCGCAACCCCTCCGTCCAGAAGGCTCCCCCGGCGGGCGCGGTGCTGCAGATCTGGGACTGCAATGATGCCTTCGCCAACAACCAGAGATGGATCTTCCACTTCTGACGCCCCCAACGTTGCGGCAGCGCTGCTGGTGCCCAGCCTGAGGCGGTGGTCAGGTCGCGGTGGGGAGGTGGGGTTCTGCCGCGACCCGGGCCATCGTTCGGAGTTTCGTGAAGTAGCCCGCGCAGTACTCCTCGTTGATCAGGGGCACGATCGTGTCGAGGTCGGCGATGTAGCCCCGGAGTTGGCCTGTGCCGCTGTCGTCGAGTCCGTGCGTCAGCTCCGTGTACACGAGGCCGGCGACGTTGGCGTCGAGGAGGACCAGGTCGACGCCGTCGAAGTCCACGCCGCGGAAGCCGTCGGGGAACAGTGCGCGCCGGTGCTCCTCCCACAACCTGTCGAGTACCCCTTCCGGTGCTCCGCCCCCGTCGGCGGCTGTCGCCTCTGCCCCGGAAGGTGGGCGGAGGAGCAGGGAGACGGCGTCGAAGACGGCGCGCAGCATGTGTACGGCCTGGAACAGTCTGAGGGCGGCACTCGACGCGGCCCCCTGCGCGAGCTTGTCGCGCAGCAGTCGGCTGCGGTCGAGTTCGGCGGCGAGTTCGGCCGTGATGAGTCCTGTGTCGACGGCCCTCGCGATCAGGGCGTGGAGCGGTTCGTTCACGGCCAGACGCTCGGCGAGGACGTGCTCCAGGGCGAACAGGGAGTGCGTGACGGCGACGGTGGCGAACTCGTACCGGTAGTAGGAGTGCCGGATGAGCTCTCGGGCGGTTTCCATCGCGCTCATGACGTACATCGACGCGCCGCCGGGCAGGACCAGGTCGGCAGCCAGGTCGTGCATGCCCGCGTAGTCGGGAACGTCGTAGCGGGCGCGGGGGTCCCGTACGGGCAGGAGGAGCGGGTCGGGCGGCGGCGGCAGGGTGTTCACCGGTGCAGTCTCGTTGCCGGAGGACTGTCGTGCCATTGGATTTGCTCGTGCCGTGGGTGAGCGCTCCTACCGCCCCGGTGTCGCCGGTTCACCACCGGGCGCGCGGGGCGAGCCCGGCGCGCACCACGTCGAGGGTGGCGCCGGTGAGCCGGTGCCGGCGGGAGGCGTTCCCGACGTACCCCTCCTCCAGGATCAGCGCCTGACGTACGGCGAGGGTCGCGCGCACGCGGGCCCAGAAGGCCTCGTCCGCGGGCTGCGACGCTGCCGGTTCGTCGTGTTGCGCCGCATGCGGCGAGCCCGTCAGCCGTTCCGGGAAGAGGCCGAGGGCCCGGGTGCGGGCCACGGCGCCCCCGCAGGGCTTGTCGCTTCCCACGTAGACGTACTGGTCCCACCCGACGTGCACGGTCAACACACCCTCCACCTCCAGCCGGCACCAGGCGCCGCTGTCGCGGAGCATGGCCCGGACCAGTTCGAGGGCGACGGCGAGGGACACCTCGGCGCCGTCGTGGTAACCCGTGAGGTCGGGCGGGAAGAGCCCGGCGGGGCCGCGGTTCACGACAGGCGGCTGCACGCTGCTCCGCTCCCTGGGGTGGTCCCTGCTCCGGCACGGTGCTGCGCGCGCCGCTCACGGATGCTACGAGCCCGGCCGGAAGGGGTGCCAGCGCATTTGCCCCTGCTCTCCACGCCCTCCGCCGCCAACCGGTTGGGCCCCGGATAGGGTCGCAGAGGAGATGCGGCCTTGGAGGAACTGTGTGGCGCGAGCTCGTAGGACACTACGACGAAGTGGAATGGGAGGAGCCCGCGTCCGAGCAGGATCTGAGGGAGCTGGAGCTCCAGTTGGGGCAGGCGCTTCCGGCGCCGCTGCGAGAGCTGCTCCTCGAATGCGATGGCGTAGTCGATGAAGACGGAACGGACGTCGTCTGGAGTGCGGCCCAGATCGGCCTGAAGAACGGGGAGTTCAGGAGCGGAGGAGATTTCTCGGCGCTGTACATGCCGTTCGATGCGCTGATGTTCTTCGGTGACAACGGCGGCGGAGATCAATTCGCCTTCGTGCGTACCCCTCAGCGCTCCGACGTCTTCGTCTGGGACCACGAGAACGACAGTCGGACCTGGGTGGCAGCCGATCTGGAGACGTACCTCCACCGTGCGCTTTCCCGCGCCGGCGAAGATTGGTACCGCTGACCACCAGGCCCTACCGGCCGCCGCCGAATACCCCCTCGCCGAGGTTCCGCGTCCCTTCTGGAACGCCGCCGTTGTGGGTGATGACGGTGAAGTAGCGTTCGGGCATGACCATGCCACCGCCCCAGCAACCCCTCGGCCAGTTCGGGCCCCCGCAGCCCTCGCCCTACCCGCACCAGCAGCCGTACCCCGTGCAGGGAGCGTGGGGGCAGCCTCCGGTGGGACCGCCGCGCAAGAACCGCACGGGCCTGGTGATCGCGATCGTCGTGGGCTCGCTGGTGGTGTTCGGCGCCGTCGTGTCCGCCGTGGAGAGCGGAGGCTCGTTCCCCGAGGCGAAGTACCGGCTCACCGTTCCCAAGACCGTGCTGGACGGCAAGTACACGCTGGTCCAGGACCTTTCGGACACCGAGGGCAAGCAGGCGCTCGAGGGCAGCCGCGACGCGCGGATACGCGATCCGAAGCCGGTCGTCGCGCAGTACTCGTCCGACTCTCCGGAACCGGGGAGCGCCCTCGTCATCTCCGGGATGTACGGCCGGTTCAAGGACCCCGAGGGCGCCCGCAAGAAGATGCTGGCCGGCGCGGAGGACGCGGAAGGCGCCTCCCTCGAGGTACCCGCCCGGGACATCACGCCCGCCGGTTCCGACATCACCGTGTCGTGCGAGGTGCTGACCATGAAGAAGGGCAGCATCAAGAGCACCCTGCCGATGTGCGCCTGGGCCGACGAGAACACCGGCGCCTCGATCGGCATCTTCACCCCGGAGATCGCACGGCAGGAGCCCGGGGCCGTCGACCTCGCCGAGATCGCCGCGATGACCCTCAAGGTGCGTGCCGAGTCCCGGCAGCCGATCGGCTGACCGTTGCCGCCGGCTCCGCCGCCACCCTCGGGCTCCTCCTCGGGCTCCTCCTCGGGCTCCTCCTGCGTGTCGCGCGCCGCCGGTCAGCCGCGCACGTGGAGCCCGAAGCCCGTGCGGCCCGTGGGCTCCAGGCCCTCTTTCAGGTGCAGCGAGGGGATCTCGTAGTCACCGAAGTTCTGCCGCCGGAAGGGGATCGGCTCGGTCGACTCCAGGGTGAGCAGGCGCTGTTCCCAGGCCTTGGTGACGTCCGCGTAGTCCTCGTCGGTCATCCGGTCGATTCCGTACAGGACGAACGGCGGCAGCGACTCGATGCCCGGGTAGTAGAGGACGCCGTGGTGGATCGGGAACAGCAGGTCGTCGATGGGGCCGTTGATCCCGCGAGCGGCGTAGTGCGACTCCGGGCCGCCGACGGTCACCGACAGCAGGGCCCTCTTGCCCGCGAGGGTGCCTTCGCCGAAGCGCTCGCCGTACTTGGTGGCGCTGTGCTCTCCGACGCCGTACGCGAACCGGTGGGTGAACACCCGGTCCACCCAGCCCTTGAGGATCGCGGGCATCGAGTACCACCACATGGGGAACTGGAAGATGATCGTGTCGGCCCACAGCAGCTTCTCCTGCTCGGCGAGGACGTCAGGGGTGAGCGTCCCGGCCTCGAAGGCCAGGCCCGAGTCCCGGGCGACCTTCAACGGGCTCGAGGCGTGGGGGCCGTAGTCGGCGGCGTCCACGACCGCCTTCCAGTTCATCGCGTAGAGGTCGCTCACCCGCACCTCGTGCCCGGCGGCCTCCAGCGTGGCCACCGCCAGGTCCTTCAGTGAGCTGTTGAGCGACCGCGGCTCGGGGTGGGCGTGGACGATCAGCGTCTTCATGGGAACTCCTCGGGATCGGATGCCCTCGATCCTGGCCGCCGCGGCGCCCGCCGTTCAGGGGCGCCGCTTCCATCGGACCGGACTTCCTGGTACTGGCAGGGCCACCCTCGCGGGCGGCACCGCGGGCGCCGCCGCGGTCATACTGGGGGGCATGGACGATCTTGCGGGCTTCCTGCGGACCCGGCGCTCCCGGGTCGACCCGGCGTCCGTCGGCATACCCACCGACAGTCGCCGCCGGGTCGAAGGGCTGCGCCGTGAAGAGGTCGCGCACCTGTCCGGAGTCAGCGTCGACTACTACGTACGCCTGGAACAGGGCCGCGCGACCCAGCCCTCCGAGCAGGTCCTCGACGCGCTCGCCCGTGTCCTCGGCCTCGACGAGACCGAACGCGGCCACCTGTACCGGCTCGCCTGTCAGCGCCGCCGCCCCGCGAAGGCACCGGGCGGGAGGATCCGGCCGGAGGTGCTGCGCGTCCTCCACCTGGTCGCCGACGCACCCGCACTGATCATGGACCACCGCCTGGACGTGCTCGCCGGGAACCGTCTCGCCGGGCTCCTCTTCGGCCGTCCGATGCCGGGGCTGAACACCGCCCGGCACATCTTCCTCGAGGAGGCCGAGCGCGGCCTCTACGCGGACTGGGAGCAGTGCACCCTCGACGTGGTCGGGCACCTGCGCCTGGCCGCCGGCCAGTACCCCGATGACCCCCGCCTGGCCTCGCTCATCGGCGAACTGGCCATGGGCAGCGAGCGCTTCCGCCGCCTCTGGGCCCGCGCGGACGTGCGGGCCCGCGCACACGGCCGCAAGGCGTTCCGGCACCCGCTGATCGGGGTGCTGGAGCTGCACCAGGAGAACTTCGGACTGCCGGACGCCCCGGGCATGGAGCTGGTGGTGCTGTCCGCGGCCCCCGGCAGTCCCGCCGAGGACGGGCTGCGCCTGCTCTCGGGCCTGGACGCGGACCGCGGCGCCGAGCGCGCCGCGGTGAACGCTCAGGTCCGCGAGTAATTCGACCGCGCAGAGAACAGCACCGCGGCGATCAAGTCGCCGTGCGCCGTGCGCCGGTGGATCTTCCGCGTTCCGGCCCTGGTGCGCCGCTCGTGGCGGATAGTCTGCTGCCATGGGTTCGGGTGCGGGGGCGACCGAGGACTTCGGCGCGGAACAGGACGGTCAGGACTGGGGCGCCACGCGCGCCTGGGTGGAGAAGGGGCTGCCCGGGGCGGAGCACATCGAAGGGGTCGTACGGCTGCGCGGCGGCTGGACGTCGGAGATGCGGCGGCTGGACCTCCACGGTCCGGACGGTCGGCGCTCGCTCGTCCTGCGTTCCTTCGTGAAGCCCTTCTACCTTCGGCATGCGGAGGGCCTGCTGGCCCGTGAGGCGAGCGTCCTGCGCCTGCTCGGTGCCACGGAGGTTCCGGCGGCCACGCTCGTGGGGGTGGATGCGACGGCGCAGCACTGCGATCACCCCTCCCTGTTGATGTCCCTGCTGCCGGGGGCCGTGCGCCTGGACGATCAGGGCGCCGACGAGCGCGCCGAACTGCTGGCCCGGCAGTTGGTACGCATCCATCGGCTGCCGGTGGCCGCACACGAACGGCCCCGCGTCTACCAGGCCTGGGCCTCTCCCGAGCGAGTGACCCTGCCCACGGCCACCGCCACCGGGCGGTCCGAGCTCTGGCGGCGGGCGGTCGACGTCATCCGCCGCGAGCCCCCGGCCTATCGGGGTTGTTTCCTGCACCGGGACTTCCACCCCGGCAACGTCCTCTTCGCGGGCACCGGCAGTGACCTGCGGGTCAGTGGTGTGGTCGACTGGGTGGAGACGTCCTGGGGGCCGGCCGACCTGGACGTGGCGCACTGCTCGACGGCCCTCGCCCTGCTCCACGGGGTTCCCGCGGGCATGCGCTTCGCCGATCGCTACGTCGCCGCGGGAGGAACCCTGACGGAAGACGGCGCCGCCCATCTCTACTGGCGCCTGCTGGACGCGCTGGGCTTCGCCCCGGACGCGGAGAAGGTCGCCGTCCCCTGGCGTGAGCTGGGCCGCGTCGATCTGACGGCCGGTGTCCTGACCCGAAGGCTGGAGGGATACATCGAATCCCTCTTCCGTCGCTACACCTGACCGGCCCTCCTGCTCCCCTTGCGCGCTCCCTCCCCTCTCGGGAGGGGAGGGAGCGCGGGGGTGGTCACTCCATCCAGGGCTTCCACACGCTCTCGTTGCGCTCCACCCACTTCTTCGCCGCCTGCTCCGGCGACAGCTTCTCCTCGGCGATCATCAGGGAGACGTCGTTCTGCTGCTCCTTGGTCCAGTGGAACTTCTTCAGGAAGGCGGCCGCCTTGCCGCCCGACTCCGCGAAGCGCGTGTTCAGGTACTTCTGGAGCGGTGTGTGCGGGTAGGCGCAGGCCACCTTCTGCGGATCGTCCGCACAACCCTCGGTGTACTCGGGGAGCTTCACCTCGGTCATCGGGACGCGTTCGAAGAGCCACTGCGGCTCGTACCAGTACGTCAGGAAGGGCTTGTGCTCCTTGGCGAACTGCTTGATCTGGGTGATCTGGGCCGCCTCGGAACCGGCGAAGACCACTTCGAAGTCCAGGCCCAGGTTCTTCACCAGGGCCTTGTCGTTCGTGACGTAGGACGGGGAGCCGTCCATCAGCTGGCCCTTGCCGCGGCTCTCGGGGGTGCGCAGCTGGTCGGCGTACTTGTCGAGGTTCTTCCAGTCGGTGACGTCGGGGTGGGCCTCGGCGAAGTACGTGGGGACGAACCAGCCGATGTGGCCCGTCACTCCGAGGTCCCCGCCGGGGGTGATGGTCTTCTTGCCCTCGACGTACCGCTTCTCCTGTTCGGGGTGGCCCCAGTCCTCCAGGATCGCGTCGACGCGGCCCTGGCTGAGGGCGTCCCAGGCGGGGACCTCGTCGACCTGGACGGTGTCCACCCGGTAGCCCAGCTCGTGTTCGAGGAGGTAGGAGGCGACGGCGGTGTTCGCCTGGGCGCCGACCCACGACTGGACGGAGAGGGTGACGGTCTTCGCGCCCTGTGCGGCGGCGTACGGGGAGGACTGGCGGGTCATGTCCGCGGCCCCGCAGCCGGTGAGGACGGCGAGTCCGGTGGCTGCGGCGAGTACGGCCGCGCAGCGTCGGCGGCTCAGGGGGCGCCGGGTGTGTGCGTCGCGCATGTCAGGCCTCCTTCGCGGGCTGGGTGACGCGGTCGAGGAGCAGGCCGAGGCAGACGATCGCGGCGCCGGCCACCAGGCCGGTGGCCAGGTCGCCCTGGGCGAGGCCGAGGACGACGTCGTAGCCGAGGGCGCCGCCGCCGACCAGGCCGCCGATGATGACGACGGCGAGGACCAGGACCACGGCCTGGTTGACGGCGAGCAGCAAAGCGGGCCGGGCCAGGGGCAGTTGGACCTGCCGGAGCAGCTGCGAGCGGGTCGCGCCGAGCGAGCGGGCGGATTCCACGACGGTCGGGTCCACCTCGCGCAGGCCCTGGACGGTGATCCGGACGACGGCCGGCAGCGCGTACACCACCGCGGCCGCGGCGGCCGGTGCGCGGCCGACGCCGAACAGCGCGACCACGGGGATGAGGTAGACGAACTGCGGCAGGGTCTGGCAGATGTCGAGGACGGGCCGCAGCAGCCGCTCGGCCCGGGCGCTGCGGGCGGCTCCGACGGCGATGGCGAAGCCCAGGACGAGCGTGACCGCGACGGCCGCGAGGACCTGGGAGAGCGTGTCCAGGGAGGCTTCCCACACGCCGAGCACTCCGACGGCGCCCAGGGCGAGGACGGCGGTGAGTGCGGTGCGCCAGGTGCCCGCGAGCAGGGCGAGTGCGCAGGCCACGAGCAGGAGCAGCCACCAGGGCGCGGCCTGGAGTCCGCTGCGCAGCGGGTCGAGGATCCAGCCGGTGAAGCGGGCGGCCCAGTCGGCGGTGCCGCCGACGACGGGTACGCCGGAGTAGAGGTGGTCGGTCATCCAGGCGACGGCCGAGTTCACGGGGTCGGCGAGGGAGACGGTCCAGGACTCGGGCCACAGGGAGCTGCCGGCGATGTGGCCGGCGACCGCGGCGGCCACGGCGGCGAGGAGGGTGAGCAGGCGGCCGTACCAGCCGGAGAAGACCCGGCGCAGCAGGTGCTGTTCGCGGGCGGGTACGGGGTCGGCGCCGATGCGGCGGCCGGCGGCGTCGGCGGTGCGGTCCAGCACCACGGCGAGGAGCACGATCGGGATGCCGGCGGCGAGGGCCGCGCCGACGTCAACGGAGGCGAGGGCCTGGTAGACGCGGTCGCCGAGGCCGCCCGCGCCGATCACGGAGGCGATGACGGCCATGGACAGGCCCGTCATGATGGCCTGGTTGACGCCGAGCAGGAGCGGTCGGCGCGCGAGGGGAAGGCGTGCGGTCAGCAGCCGTTGGCGGCCGGTGGCACCGAGCGAGGCGGCGGCTTCCATGACGCCCGCGTCGGCCTCGCGCAGCCCGAGGGCGGTGAGGCGGGCCATGGGCGGGGCGGCGTAGACGACGGTGGCGAGGACGGCGGCGGGCACGCCGATGCCGAAGACCAGCACCATCGGCAGCAGGTACGCGAAGGCCGGCAGGATCTGCATGGTGTCGAGTACGGGGCGCAGGATGCGGTCGGCGCGCGGGGAGAGCCCCGCGGCGAGGCCCAGCAGGGCGCCGAGTACGACGGAGGCGGCGACGGCG
Organism: Streptomyces sp. NPDC048424; assembly: GCF_040651555.1. NCBI lineage: Bacteria > Bacillati > Actinomycetota > Actinomycetes > Kitasatosporales > Streptomycetaceae > Streptomyces > Streptomyces sp. NPDC048424. The sequence goes on from NZ_JBEZKE010000010.1 coordinate 99,973, forward strand.
ACGACCATCAGCGCGAGGGTCTGCATGGTCGGCACCCACATGCCGAGCAGTCCGCAGGCGGCGAAGGCGGCGGCGCAGGTCAGGGCGAGCCGGATGCCGGCCAGGCGCCAGGCGACCAGGGCGGCCAGGGCGGTGACCCCGGTCCATCCGGCGGCGAGGAGGACCACGTACACGGCGCGGACGGACACGACGACGCCGTTGCTGACGTGGCCGAAGAAGTAGAGGAACAGCCAGTGGTTGTCGCGGTGGTCGATGATCCAGTCGCCGGCGCGGCCGAGCGGGCCGGACAGGTCGACGGCCAGGGCCGCGGGCCAGCTGCCGGCGCCGGGGAAGACCACGGCGAGCGGGATCAGCAGGGCGGCGGCGACGCCCATCGGGATGAGGAGTCCGCGGCGCCCGGCGAGGCCGGGCAGGGCTCTGCGGGGGCGGTCCAGCGGAGCGGACGCGGTACGGGAGGGGCGCGCGCCGGCGGGCCGTTCGGAGGACTGCGGGGCTTTCGAAGGGGCGGCGGCGCGGGCGTCGGGCCGGGTGTGGGCCGGTGTGTGGTCCGGCGTGTGGGTCGGGGTCGCGGTCATGCGCACCACCTCCGGGCATCGGGGACGGGGGTCGCGGGACGGGCGGGGCAGGTCATGCCGCCATCCCCCGTCCGGTCGTGGCCGGGAGTCCGGCGACGACGGCGAGGAGTCCCGCGTCGTCGACGACGCCCAGGCAGCGGCCGCGGTCGACGACGCGGGCCGGACCGCCGCTGATGGCGACGGCCTGGATGGCCTCGGACACGGTGGTGGTGGGGCCGAGGGCCGGTCCCTGTTCGGCCTCGCCGGCCGTGGCGGGGCGCATCGCGGTGCGGACGGTGAGCACCTGTTCGCGGGGGACGTCGCGGACGAAGTCCCGTACGTAGTCGTCGGCGGGCGAGCCGACGATCTCCTCGGGCGTGCCGAGCTGGACGATGCGGCCGTCGCGCATCAGCGCGATCCGGTCGCCCAGGCGCAGGGCCTCGGCGAGGTCGTGGGTGATGAAGACCATGGTGCGGCCCTCTTCGTGGTGGAGCCGGGCGACCTCCTCCTGCATCTCGCGCCGGATGAGGGGGTCGAGTGCGCTGAACGGCTCGTCGAACAGGAGCACTTCGGGGTCGGCGGCGAGGGCGCGGGCCAGGCCGACGCGCTGCTGCTGGCCGCCCGAGAGCTGGCCGGGGCGGCGGTCCTCCAGGCCTTCGAGGCCGACCTTGGCGACGAGCTCGGCGGCCTTGTGCCGGCGCTCGCCCCGTCCGACGCCCTGGATCTCCAGTCCGTACGCCACGTTGTCGAGGACGGTGCGGTGCGGGAGCAGGCCGAAGTGCTGGAAGACCATGGCGGCGCGGTGGCGGCGCAGGGCGCGCAGCCGGGTGGCGTCCATGGCCAGGACGTCCTCGCCGTCGATGGCCAGGCTTCCGGCGGTGGGCTCGATGAGCCGGGTGAGACAGCGTACGAGGGTGGACTTGCCGGAGCCGGAGAGGCCCATCACGACGAAGACCTCGCCCTTGCGGACGTCGAAGGTGACGTCGCGGACGGCTGCGGTGCAACCGGTGCGCTCGCGCAGTTCGCCGGCGGACAGGTCGGCGTCGGCGGAGCCCGGGACCTTCGCGGCGGCCTTGTCGGGGCCGAAGACCTTCCAGAGGCCGTCCACGGAGAAGACGGGGGACGCGGCCGGATCGCCGGCGGGTGCGGAGGGGCCGGTGGGGGTGGCGGGTGCGGCGGGGGTGGTGGTCATCGGGTACCACCGTCCCGGGCGAGCAGTTCGGCAGCCTTTTCGCCGACCATGAGCACTCCGATCATCGGGTTGACCGCGGGCATCGTGGGGAAGACGGAGGCGTCCGCGATGCGGATGCCTTCGAGCCCGCGGATCTTCAGGTCCGGGCCGACGACGGCCCCGGGGTCGTCGGTGGCGCCCATCCGGCAGGTGCCGGCCGGGTGGTAGACGGTGTGCGCGACGGAGCGGGCGTAGGCGCTCAGCTCCTCGTCGCCGGTGATCTCCGGGCCGGGGCAGACCTCGCGCCGCAGCCAGCCCGCGAGCGGCTCGGTCGCGGCGATCTCACGGGCGAGCTTGATGCCGTCCACCAGGGTCCGGCCGTCGTAGTCGTCCTCGTCCGTGAAGTAGCGGAAGTCCAGGGCCGGTTTGACCTCGGGGTCCGCGCTGGTCAGGTAGAGGCGGCCGCGGCTGCGGGGCTTGGGGATGTTGGGGGTCATCGACACGCCGTGCGCGGGGCGTTCGTAGCCGATGCGCTCGGGGTTGTCGGTGAAGGGGACCTGGTAGAAGTGGAACATCAGGTCGGGTCCCGCGGAGTCGGGGTCGCGCCGGACGAACAGCCCCGCGTCGCTGTCCATCGCGGAGTTCTCCGGTATCGGGCCGTCGGTCTCCCAGACGATCACGGACTCGGGGTGGTCGAGCAGGTTCTCCCCGACCCCGGGCAGGTCGTGCACCGGCGGGATGCCGAGGGCTTCCAGGTCCGCGCGCGGGCCGATGCCCGAGTGCAGCAGCAGCCGCGGCGTGTCCACGGCGCCGGCGCACACCAGGACCTCGCGGCGCGCGGTGACCAGGGACTGCGTACCGTCCGAGGAGCGTACGTGGACCCCGCGCGCACGGGGGCCGTCGAGTTCCAGGCGGTAGGCCCAGGTCTCCAGGAGGATCCGGAGGTTGGGGCGTTCGTCCATGACGGGGTGGAGGTAGGCCACCGACGCGGAGGAGCGCTTGTTGTCCTCGGGGTGGTAGGCGAGGTCGAAGAAGCCGGCGCCCTCGTGGAAGGGCTTGCGGTTGAAGCCCTCGACGTGCGGGACGCCCAGGGCGCTCTGCGCGGAGTCGACGAAGTCGCGCGCGATGGCGTTGCGGTCCTTCTCGGCCACCGGAACGATGTTGTTGAGGAGCTTGTCGAAGTACGGGTCCATGGCGGCCGCGTCCCAGCCCTCGGCTCCCGACTGCTCCCACTCGTCCCAGTCGGACGGGAGCGGCTTGAAGGCGATCAGGGTGTTGTGCGAGGAGCAGCCGCCGAGGACGCGGGCGCGGCTGTGGCGGATGTGCGAGTTGCCGCGGGGCTGCTCGGTGGTGGGGTAGTCGTAGTCGAGCTCGCCGCCGAGCAGGCCCATCCAGCGGCGCAGGGTGAGCACGTCGGGCCGGTCGACGTCGCTGGGGCCGCCCTCGATGACGGCGACGGTGACGTCCGGGTCCTCGGTGAGGCGGGAGGCGATCACCGAGCCGGCGGTGCCGCCGCCGACGACGACGTAGTCGTACTCCTGCTCCTGCCCCGCGGGCGTGGGGGTGTGCGTGGGGGTGGTCATGGCTCTGTTCCTCCTTCAGCCCGCGAACCAGCGCACGGGGCGCGGGGCGAGGTTCTGGTACACGTGCTTGGTCTCGCGGTACTCGGCCAGGCCCGACGGGCCGAGCTCGCGCCCGATGCCGGACTTGCCGAAGCCGCCCCACTCCGCCTGCGGGAGGTACGGGTGGAAGTCGTTGATCCAGACGGTGCCGTGGCGCAGCCGGCCCGCCACGCGGCGGCCGCGGCCGGGGTCGGAGGTCCACACGGCGCCGGCGAGGCCGTACTCGGTGTCGTTGGCGAGCGCGACGGCCTCGGCCTCGGTACGGAAGGTCTCGACGGTCAGGACCGGCCCGAAGACCTCCTCCCGTACGACGCGCATCCCGCGGTGGCAGCCGTCCAGCACGGTCGGCCGGTAGAAGTAGCCGGGCCCGTCGGGCCGCCGGCCGCCGGAGCGCAGTACGGCTCCCTCGGCGAGGGCGGAGGCCACGTACCCCTCGGTGCGTTCGCGCTGGGCGGCGGACACGAGCGGTCCGCACTCCACGTCCGGGTCGGTGCCGCGGCCGAGGCGGATCCGGTCGGCGCGGCGGGCGAGTTCGGCGACGAAGCGCTCGGCGACGCTCTCCTCGACGATGAGCCGGGAGCCGGCGGAGCAGACCTGGCCGCTGTGCATGAAGGCGGCGTTGAGGGCCTGGTCGACGGCGGTGTCGAAGCCTTCCTCGGTGGCGCAGGCGTCGGCGAAGACGACGTTGGGGTTCTTGCCGCCGAGTTCGAGGGCGACCTTCTTGACGGAGTCCGCGGCCGCGCGCATCACCTTCGTACCGCTGGTGAGACCACCGGTGAAGGAGACGAGGTCGACGTCGGGGTGGGCGGCGAGGCGCGCGCCGACGGGGTCGCCGGGTCCGGTGACGAGGTTGGCGACGCCGGCCGGCAGACCGGCCTCCGCCAGCAGGCCGATGAGGGCCACCGTGGACAGCGGGGTGATCTCGCTGGGCTTGAGCACGAAGGTGTTGCCCGCGGCGAGGGCCGGGGCGATCTTCCAGGAGGCCTGGAGGAGCGGGTAGTTCCACGGGGTGATCAGGGCGCAGACCCCGACGGGCTCGTGGACGACGACGCTGTGGACGTCGGGGGTGCCGGCGTCGACCACGCGGCCGGCGCCCTCGCCGACGACGAGGTCGGCGAAGTAGCGGAAGGCGTCGGCGACGCAGTCCACGTCCACGCGGCCCTCTTCCAGGGTCTTGCCCGCGTCACGGCTCTCCAGCAGCCCGAGGATTTCGCGGTCGCGGTGGAGCAGGTCGGCGGTGCGGCGCAGCAGTGCGGCCCGCTCCTGGACAGGGGTCTGGGGCCACTCCCCGCCGTCGAAGGCGGCGCGGGCGGCACTGACGGCCGCGTCGGTGTCGGCGACGCCGCCCTCGGCGACGACGGCGAGGACCGTGGCGTCCGCCGGGTCGAGGATCTCTCGGGTGGCTCCTGAGACCGCGGAACGCCAGGTCCCGGCGATGTGGATGGTCGTCTGCTCGGACACGACGCGCTGTACCTCCGATTCCGGCACCGCGGCCTACCCGCGGTGGTGCTGCTCGTGCGCGCTTGCCCCGGTCTTCGGAAGCCATGTCCCATACGTCACTGGAAGTGACGGGAGTCACTCCCCGTTGCCCCGAAGGGAGATGGGTCGATATATGGACATTTCAGACAGTCGGTGGGCGTCGGGCGCATCATCGGGCCGTCTCGGGCAACACGGGGGCCATGACGACGCGAAGCGGCACGGACGTGAGACGTTCACGGTTCCTCTGGCTCCTGCCGGCCCAGGCCACCGCGATGGTGGCGCTGGGCCTGTTCGTGACCGCCGTACCGGCGGGCCTGCGGCTGGTGTCGCCGGAGGACCGGGTCACCGACGCGTTCGCCGCGCACCGGACCCCGTGGGCCGACTCCGTGTCGCAGTGGCTGTCCGTCGTGGCCTCCACGGAGGGCATCGTCGGTGTGACGCTGATCTGCGTCATCGCCCTGCTCGTGCTGCCCCGCACCCCGCGCCCGGCCGAGGCGGTCTTTCTGGGCGGGTCGGTCGCCGTACAGTCGGCCGTCTTCCTCATCGTGACGATGTGCGTGGAACGCCCCCGGCCCGACGTGCCCCGTCTGGACGGCGCGCCGCCCACGTCGAGCTTCCCGTCCGGCCACGTCGGCGCCTCCGTGGCCCTGTACGGCGGGCTGGCCGCGCTGGTGTGGACCCGGCTGCGCGGCCCGTGGCGGTACGTCGCGGCAGCGGTTCTGGTGCTGGTCCCGTCGGCGGTCGGGCTGTCCCGGATGTACCGGGGCATGCACCACCCCTCCGACGTGGCGGGCGGCCTGGTCAACGGCATCGCCACGCTGCTCGTCATGGGCGCGGTGTTCCTCTCCGGCCGCACGCGCAACACGGACGGCGCCCGCGGGACCGACCACCGGCCTGCCGAGAGGGTCGCCGCGGGGCGCTCCGGTCAGCGGGCCGTCGTGGTCCGCCACCCGCACGGCTGCGACGACGAACTGGCGGAAGAAGTGCGCCTGTTCCTCCACCGCCACGGATACGCCGACCAACGGTGGACCTCCACCTCCGCCGAACGACCCTGCGGCGCCCTGCCCGAGGAGTGCGCCGAAGCCGGCGTCGACCTGGTCGTCGTCTGCGGCGGGGACGGCACGGTCCGCGCCTGCGCCGACGTGGTGGCCGGCACCGGCACACCGCTGGCACTCGTGCCCTGCGGGACGGGCAACCTCCTCGCCCGCAACCTGCACCTCCCCCTGGATCCGCTCGCCGCCCTCGAAACGGCCCTCGTCGGCGACGTCTTCCCGATCGACGTGGGGCGGGTGTGGGGCGACGGCCTCCCGTCGACGCGGTTCACCGTGATGACGGGGGCCGGATTCGACGCCGCCACGGTCCGCGACACCTCGCCCGCGCTCAAGAGCCGCCTCGGCTGGGCCGCCTACGCCCTGTCCGCCGCCCGCCACCTGGGAGACCCGGGCATGCGCCTGACCGTACGGGTGGACGGGGGCCGGGCCCGTCGCCGCCGGGCGCGGATGGTCGTCGTCGGCAACGTGGGCGCGCTCCAGGGCGGACTCGAACTCCTGCCCCGGGCCCGGCCGGACAGCGGACGGCTGGAGCTCGTGCTGTTCGACCCCCGCGGCCCGGCGGGCTGGCTCGCCGCGGCCGGTCACCTCGCCTCCCGGCTCGTCCGCCCGGGCACCCGCGCGCCGGACGCGTCGTCCCCTGCCCCGCCGCACGGCGGCCGGACCGTGGCCGGAGGGGCCCTGGAGTACTTCAGCGCCCGCAGTATCGAGATCCGCTTCGCCGACGCTCAGGCCCGCGAGGTCGACGGCGACACCATGGCCGAAGGCTCCCGGCTGTTCGCCGAGGTGGAACCGGGCGCCCTGCGGATCTTCCTCCCCCGGGCCCCGGGAAGCACTCCGGGCGTCCCCCACCCGAGGAGCCCCGCGCACGCGTCCCGTGTCCCGCGCCACTGAACCCGTACCGGCGCGCCGCGCGCCGGAACCACACACACCGTCAGGAAGCCCATGGGAACCGCGAGCCGAGTACCACAGAGACGTGACGTGGTGGGCGAGGAACTGTCCGCGGACGAGGCCTGGTCCGCCCTGCGCCGCTACGGAGGCTGGAGCCTGGTCCGTGACTCCTTCGTACGCTTTCGCTACGCGGACGGCTTCAGCCACTCCCGCGCGCTCGCCCTGCAGACGGTCCTGTCCATCGTGCCCCTGGCCATCGCCGCCATCGGCCTGTCCGGCGTCCTGCACACCGAGGGCATCGGCCGCGTGGCCGAGCTGACGATCGGACGGATCACCAGCGGCCCCAGCCGGGAGGTCGTCGACGAGGCGCTGCGCGAGAGCCGCCGCCACGCCGGCGACGGCGGCCAGGCAGCCCTCTGGCTGGGCCTGCTCTTCTCCCTCGTCAACGTCACCACGAGCCTGTGCCAGGTCGAGCGCGGCGCCAACCGCATCTACGGAAACGAACGCGACCGGCCCTTCCTGCGCAAGTACACCCGCGGGCTCGCCATGGCGGCCCTCGCGGGTCTTCCGCTGGGGCTCAGCTTCGTCGTCACCGTCCTCGGCGCCGACCTCACCCACGCCTTCGCCGAGGTCTACCACCTCGGGCCGACCGCCATCCGCGCCTGCGACGTCCTGCGTTGGCCGGCCGGGATCCTGCTGGCCGTGCTGGCCACCAGCGCGATCTTCCGCCTTTCACCGCGCCGCGACCAGCCGGGGTACACCTGGCTCGCCTTCGGCGCCGTCGTCTACCTGGGACTGTGGATCACGGCGACCTGGGCCTTGAGCCTGTACGTCGGCGCCAGCGCCACCTTCACCAGCGTGTACGGGCCCCTCAGCGCCCTCGTCTCACTGCTGCTGTGGTCCTACCTGACCTCCCTGGCCCTGTTCCTCGGCCTCTCCTTCGCCGCCCAGCTGGAGGCCGTACGGGCCGGCGTGCGGCAACCGGTCACACAGGACCCCGGAGTCTGACGCAACCCACCCGGGATGCCGCCCGAACCGTCCCGGCCCAACCACCCCGACCGATAGCCCCCGACCGAAAGCCGCGTACCCATGGCACAGCACCCGCCCCGCTCCCGACGCCGCACGGTCCGCGCGTTCCTGGCCGGATGCTCCGGTCCCGACGCGGCCTTCGGGACGAGACTCCTGCTGGCGGTGACGGCGACGACCGCCGTGACCGTGCCGTTCGTACTCGCCCTCGTGCTCGTCGAATCCCGGTGGCCGCCGCTCTACCGCCTCGACCGGGACACGGCCGAACGGCTCCACCGTGCCGCCCTCGAAGACCCGGGACGGGTAAGGGTGTTGAGCTTCCTCACGGACGTGCTGTGGGACCCGGTGACCATGCGGCTCCTGGTGGCCGCGTTGGTGGTGTGGCTCCTGAGGCGCCGCGCGTGGCGGCTGGCGACCTGGGCCGCCGTCACCGCGACGACCGGAGCCCTCCTGGGGTTCCTGACGAAGAGCGTGGTGGAACGGGCCCGCCCGCACCTGCCCGACCCCGTCGCCCACGCGCCCGGGTTCTCCTTCCCCTCCGGGCACGCCATGACGGCCATGGTGTCCTGCGCCGTGCTCCTCCTGGTCCTGCTCCCGCTGGTGCCGCCCGCCTGGCGGCCGCTGCCCTGGGCACTGGCGGTGACGAGCGTGCTCGGAGTCGGCTACACCCGCGTGGCACTGGGCGTGCACTGGGTCAGCGACGTGATCGGGGGCTGGCTCCTCGGCCTCGTCGTGGTCACGGCCACGACGCTCGTCTTCGAGGCCTGGCGGGCCGACATCGGGCGCCGCCGGACCGGCCTCGCGGAGGGGCTGGAGCCCGAGCTCTCCGTCACTCCTCGGGGGACTCACCCGCATGCGCACCCCGGTGACCCGTCCCGGCGTGCGGGACGGGTGTCACCCGGGGATGGAAACAGGCGGTGATCGTCTTGCCGCCGTGGAAGGAATGCGCGTCCCACTCGTCGGCGAGGGCGTCGATGATGGCGAGTCCCCGTCCGGAGGTCGCCTCGCGCGAGGGGTCGCGCGGGGCCGGCAGGCACGGGTCGCCGTCGGCGACGCTGACGTGCAGGCACCGGCCGTCCCAGGTGAGCACCAGGCCGGCGCTGCTGCGGGCGTGGATGTGCGCGTTGGTGACGAGCTCCGACACCGTCAGCAGGACGGAGTGGGCCGTGTCGGGGGCTTCCGTCGTCCACTGAAGGGAGTCCAGGTGTTCCGCGGTCCACCGACGGGCCTCGCGCACCCCTCGGTGGACGGGAAAGGACGTGGCCCACCCCTTGGCACGCATGGACACCGCGCTCACCTCGCTCGCGTTCTCGTGTGATGCCCGACCAGACGGATCGGGACGCGTATCAGAACCGGCTCGCCCGGTGGCGGGCCCGGTGCCCGTCCTTGCGGTGGAGGAGCAGCAGGGCCAACACCACGGGCGCGATCAGCAGGACCATCGTCGTCATGGGAGTTCTCCTTCCCTCGTAGTCCGTCTCTCCTTGACGTCTGGCCCCGATGAGGCGTCCGAAACCCCGACGGCCGTCGCTTCACCCGCGTCATCCGCCCGATCGCGGGTACCCGCGCAGCGTCCGAACACGGAGAACTTGACGGAGAGGGCACCCCGATGACGATGACAGCGCAGGGCAACAAGGCTTCCACCTCGACCGAGTTCCGTCGGCAGGCCGCGCGGGCCGCCGGTCGACTGCGGGACACCGCCGTGCACGTCGGGCATCTCGTCGAGGCCAGGACGCCCGAACCCGTCCTGGCCACCGCGCGCGCCGGAGCCGGCCGGGCCGTGACGATGGCGCGGACCAACCGGACCGCGTTGACCGCGGCCGCCGGCCTACTGGCCGCCGCCGTGCTCACCCGGAAGGCTCGGCGCGTGCGACGGACGCGGCGTCAGCGGTAGTCAGGCTCCCGAGCCGCCCGCTCCCGGGCCCGTTCCGCGTTGAACTGGGCTCCGGTGAGCAGGGCCAGGTTGGCGAACCAGAGCCATACGACGAAGACCACGATGCCGGCCAGCGAGCCGTAGAGGCGGCCGTACGTGTCCAGCTCCGTGTAGAGCGTGAAGAGCGCCGAGGCGGCCAGCCACAGCAGCGCCGCCAGTACGCCGCCGGCCAGGCCCTGGCGGACCCCGCGGCCCTGGGCCGGGCCGGTACGGAAGAGGACCAGCACCAGAAGGGTGACGACGACCAGCAGCACGGGCCAGCGCAGGAGCGCGATCGTGTCCGGTCCTCCTCCGGCGGCCCGTGCGGCCCATCGGGCCGGCGGCCCGGACATGACCAGCCCCGCGGCGCCGACGACGAGCAGGGTCAGCAGCAACGCGGCGTTGAGGAGCAGCATGTGGGCCGCCCGGAGCGGACGTCGCGTATCGGGCACCTGGTGCATCGTGTGCAGGGCACGGCGGAACACCGCCAGGTAACTGCACGCCGACCACAGTGCGCTCGCGACACCGCTGAGGAGCAGGGCCCACATCGACGAGTGTTCCGCCGAGAGGCCTCCCAGCGCGTCCCGGAGCACCTGCGCCGATTGCGGAGGGGCGTACGCGGTGAGGTCGGCGATCAGCCGGTCCCTCGTGGCCCCGCCCAGCAGCCCCACGAGGGAGACGGCGATGACGAGGGCGGGCAGCAGCGCCAGGAGGGCGTAGTAGGTGAGGGCGGCGGCGTGGTCGGCGAGGTTGTCCCTCCAGACGCGGATGGCCGTACTCCGCAACTCGGCGCGGGTGCGCGTCACGAGGGCGGTGGCGGGGGCGAGAGGGCCGTCGCCTCTACATGGTGCGGTGCGGGGGATGTCGGTCACGCCCTGCACGTTCCCTGCGGGCCCGTGCCCATGCGCCCGTGAGGTCCGCGCCGTCGGCCGGGGGGCCTTTCACCCACGAGGGGGCGCGGGCCGCAACGGCCCGCGCCCCCTCGTGCCCGTTCGGCCTTCAGGTCACGGTGCGCCGAAGGTCAGGGTCAGTTGCGGTGTGCCCTCGTTGGCCTGTGCTTCGGAGGACCACAGCCACAGGGCGTCCGTGCCGCTGCTGGTCAGTGCCAGGCCGTAGCCGTCGCCGAGCGCCGCCGCGACCGTCGCGGTGGTGAGCGCGGTGGTGTGCACCGCGCTGCCGTCCGGGATGCCCGCGAAGCTGCCGAGTGCCGGGCCGCCCAGGGCGGGGCGGTTGGTGTACGTGGTCCCGCCCTCGCTCCACGCGCCGGTGACCGGGACGACCGAGACGGTGTCCGTCGTACCGGCGCCGCTCATCGTGCTGGTCTTCACGCTGAGGGTGGCCGACTTGAGGACCGTGCCCGCGGGCGCGGTCGGCAGGTCGAAGCGCAGGTAGCTCGCGTAGAAGGAGGTGCCGCGCACCGCGAGTGAGGACGAGGTGCCGTAGTTGGTCGCGGGCGCGCCCGCGTTGGCGTAGGTGTCCTCCGCGGCGGTGACCTGGACGACGGAGTCGGCCGGGGCGGTGGCGAGGGCGTGGTGGTTCTGGACCTGCGCGGCGCTCAGGACGGTCGGGTAGACGGCGGTTTCGTCGAGCTGGCCCGCCCAGTACTCGCTCGTCGGGCGGTCGGGCCAGCCGCCGAGGCTGTCGCCGCCGGCGTGCCAGTACCCCGAGAAGTTCTCGTGGGTGGTGACGTTCAGGGTGCCCTTCTGGGCGCCGTCCACGTAGAGGGTCATGCCGCCGGGGCCCTGGCTCGCGACGACGTGGTGCCATTCGTTGTCGTTGTACGCGCCGCTGGTGGTGATGGTGCGGGTGGCTCCGGTGTAGACGCCGTAGACCAGCCGGCCGTCGTTGGTCATGTAGATGTGCTTGTCGTACTGATTGCTGCCGCGTGCCTGGTTGTTGCCGAAGCCCAGGAGCTTGCCGCCCCGGGTGGTGTTCGTCTTGAACCAGGTCTCGATCGTGTAGGTGCTGCCCACCGTCTGCCGCTTGTCCCCGTACACCTGGGTGTCAATGCCGTTGAAGCCGATCGCCGTGCTCGCGCCGGAGACCGCGCCGGGGCCCTGCCGCAGGGCGGGGGCGTTCAGGTGCACGCCGCTCTGGTTGCCCGACACGGAGGAGTCGGCGGCGAAGGGCAGGGCCGACTCGTCGTAGCGCCAGTACTGCTGGGCTCCGTCGGCGCGGACCTGGTTCGGGTAGCCGTCCACCTGGGCCGGGAGGGTCACGCTCGCCGTCGCCGACAGGGCGCTGGTGTTGCCGGCCGCGTCGGTGGCCGTCACCCGGTACGTGTACGACTGGCCCGCCGCCGCGGTGGTGTCGGTCCAGGAGGCCTGCGGGCGCTTGAAGAAGAGCGAGTCGGCGGTGACCGTGGCGAGGGGCGTGCCCGCGCCGTTGCGGTAGATCCTGTAGGTCAGCGTGCTGTCGTCGAGGTCGAGGCTGGTGCGCCAGCGCACCTGGACCTCGCCGGGCTTGAAGCTGACCGCGCTCGCGACGGGCACGGTGGGCGCCCCGGTGTCCCCGGTGGAGGCGAAGCGCGTCAGGCTCTGCTGCGCGGCGCCGTTGACGGTGGTGAACTCCCCGCCGACCCACAGGTACTGCACGCCGCCCTTGGAGCCGACCGTCATCACGCGCGGGCCGATGCCCTCGCCGATGCCGTCGTTGGTGTCGGGGGCCCAGCCCAGCTTGCCGGTGCCGCTGGTGGGCTGGGCGAGCAGGTGGTGGCGCTGACCGTCGGGGAACTCGCCGACGCTGGAGCAGTCGTGTGCGTGCGAGGCGCTGTAGAGCACGCTCTGGTACGGCAGCACGGCCTGGGTGGCGCCGAGGCAGGTGTCGCGCCAGCGCTGGCCGAAGTCGCCGAGGTTGAGGGCGATCCGGCCGTCGAAGACCCCGCCGCCGGTGCCCTCGTTGGCGGTGTAGAAACCGGTGGCGTCGGTGGCGATGTCCTTGACGACGGAGTTGGTCTCGATGAAGCCGGCGTACGACTTGGTGAGCGCGCCGCTCGTCGCGTCGACGACGGCCAGCGCGTGCGTGTTCGTACCGTTGACGGTGAAGAAGTCGCCGCCGAGGACCACGCTGTTGCCGTCCGGGGTGACCTCGACGGCGCGGCCGGGTTCGTCGGCGTCGGCGGTGAAGGGCTTGAGGGCGCCGTCGGCCGCGCCGACGGCGGCGAAGCGCTCGCGCGGCTGGCCGGCGACGCTGAGGAAGTCGCCGCCCGCGTAGACGGTGTCGTCGGTGACGGCGAGGGCGCGGACGGTGGCCGCGAAGGCCGGGCGGAAGCCGGTCTTGACCGTGCAGCTCGCCACGTCGATGGCGGCGAGGCTGGACACGGCCGTTCCGTTGACGGCGCCGAAGTAGCCGCCCGCGTACAGGGTCGTCTTGTCCGGGGAGAGGGCGAGCGCGCGGACGGTGGCGCTGCCGGCGGCGATGGTGAAGGACAGTTTGCAGGAGGTCGGGGCGCCGGTCGCGGCGTCGAGCGCCACGAAGTTCACGGCCGACTGCTCGCTGCCGGCGCCGCCCGCAGGCGGGCGGACGGTGGAGAAGGTGCCGCCGGCGAAGACCTGGCCGCCCGCCTCGGCGAGGGCCCAGACGACACCGTTGGGCTGCCAGGTCGACAGCGGGTCGGCGGTGAAGGCGACGGGCGGGGTGACGGCCGCCGCCTGGGGGACGAGGCCGAGGCCCATCCCTGCACCGGTTCCGGCCAAGGACAGGGCGAGAGCGGCCGCCAGCTTTCTGGATCTACGCATGAACCCCCCAGTTCGGTGTGGCGTGCGGCCGTGTGGCGCGGCCGGGTGAGTCATGGCCGAAAACAGCCGAACAGCAGTCCGCGACCATGCGTACGGGCGCACCTTAGGGCGATTTTGCGCTCGGTTCACCCCACTTGGCACATCGGATGCCAAAGAGCGCCGGTACCCGCAGGTACGCCGCCGTCACGCGCGCGGTTTGGCGCGGAGGTGCATCCGCTCCCCCTGGCGCCCGAAGAGGCTCAGGATCTCCACGGGCCGCCCGTCCGCGCTGGTGAACCAGTGGGGCAGCCGGGTGTCGAACTCGGCGGCCTCGCCGGGGCCGAGGACCAGGTCGTGGTCCGCGAGGACGAGCCGCAGCCGGCCGTCGAGCACGTACAGCCACTCGTACCCCTCGTGCGTACGGAAGTCCGGCTCGGTGCCCCGGTCGGTGATCAGCATCTTGAAGGCCTGGAGGGGGCCCAGGCTGCGGGTGAGCGGGATGGCCGTACCGCCGTTGGGCATGGTGCGGGGCGTCAGCCGCACCCGCGGGTCCCCCACTTCGGGGGCGCCGACGAGGTCGTCCAGGGGCACCCGGTAGGCACTGGCGAGCGGCAGCAGCAGTTCCAGGCTGGGGCGGCGCTGTCCCGATTCGAGCCGGGAGAGGGTGCTCTTCGAGATGCCCGTCGTCTCGGAGAGCGCGGCCAGCGTGAGGCCCCGCTCGGCGCGCAGCCGTCGCAGCCGGGGGGCCACCTCGTCGAGTACCGCCTGGTGGGGCGCCGGCTTGTCCGTGCGGTCGTTCTCCATGCGGCCATTCCATCGCGCTGTCCCGGAAACGGCAACGAGGTTTGCCGCCGGAGCGCCGGGACGCGCACGCTCCCGGCATGAGCCCACACAGTGATTCCAGACCCGCGCGGGGACGGCGGTACGCCCGCGCCACCGCCACGGCGGGGCGGCAGGCACCGGCGGTGCGTTGGGTACTGGCCGGCCTGTCGCTCTCGATGCTGCTGTCCTCGCTCGGCACCAGCATCGCGAACGTCGGCCTGCCGGCCCTGGCGCAGGCGTTCTCCGCGTCCTTCCAGCAGGTCCAGTGGATCGTCCTCTCCTATCTGCTCGCCATCACCACCCTGATCGTGAGCGTCGGCCGGCTCGGTGACCTGATCGGCCGCCGCCGGCTGCTCCTGGGCGGGATCCTGCTGTTCACCGTGGCCTCGGTCGGGTGCGGCGCGGCGCCCACGCTCTGGCTGCTGATCGCCGCCCGGGCGGCGCAGGGGCTGGGCGCGGCCGTGATGATGGCCCTCACCATGGCGTTCGTCGGGGAGACCGTCCCGAAGGCGCGGACCGGCAGCGCCATGGGACTGCTCGGCACGATGTCCGCGGTCGGCACCGCCCTGGGTCCTTCGCTGGGCGGCGCCCTGATCGCCGGGCTCGGCTGGCGGGCGATCTTCTTCGTCAACGTGCCGCTCGGCCTCCTGACGTTCCTCCTCGCCCACCGCCATCTGCCCGTCGACCAGCAGCGGACGGCGGGAGCGGGCCGGCCCCGCCTCGACCACCCGGGGACCCTGCTGCTCGCGCTCACGCTCGCCGCCTACGCACTGGCCATGACCCTCGGCCACGGCCGTTTCGGCCCGGTCAACCTCGCGCTGCTGGTGGCCGCCGCCCTGGGCGTCGCCCTGTTCGTACGCACCGAGGCGCGGGCGGCGGCGCCGCTGATCCGGGGGACGGTGTTCCGCGATCCCGTGCTGCGCGCGGGCCTCGCCACGAGCGCGCTCGTCTCGACGGTGGTGATGGCGACGCTGGTGGTCGGGCCGTTCTACCTCTCCCGGACGCTCGGGCTCGACGAGGTCCTCGTAGGGCTCGTGCTGTCGGCCGGTCCGCTGGTCGCCGCGCTCACCGGGGTACCGGCCGGCCGCATCGTGGACCGGATCGGCGCCCCGCGCACGACCGCCGCCGGGCTCTGCGCGACGGCGCTCGGCGCCCTCGCCCTGTCCGTGACGCCGGAGACCTCCGGCGTCCTCGGCTACGTCGTGCCCCTCGCGGTCCTCACCGCCGGCTACGCGGTGTTCCAGACGGCGAACAACACCGCCGTCATGGCGGACGTCCACCCCGATCAGCGGGGCGTCGTCGCCGGGATGCTCAACCTCGCGCGCAACCTCGGGCTCGTCACCGGTGCGTCCGTCATGGGCGCCGTGTTCGCGTTCGCGTCGGCGACGACCGACATCACGACGGCGGGCCCGCACGCCGTCGCCGGCGGCATGCGGGTCACGTTCGCGGTCGCGGCGGTACTGGTCCTCCTCGCCCTCGCCCTCGCCCTGACGGGGCGCCCGGGGAAGGACGGAAGGCGGATCGAGCACTGAAGGCCCGCCCCGTCAGGGGTCACGCAGGGTCACCCTTGGGAAACGGCCCCGCGCGGGCCCGCGCGCCTCTACCGTGCCCTGAGGTGATGGGCACGGCACAGGAGGTGGGGCGGATGGACGACGAAGAAGACATGCGGCTGGCGGGGATGACCCCGGAGATCTCCCGCCGCACCCTCACCATGCTGCGCGGCCTCGCGGGCCTGGAGCCGCCCGAGCAGGTTCCCGAGGACGCCATGGTCGTCGCCGATGCCATCCTGGCCGAGCACGGCACGGACGGGCTCCGGGTGCTGGTGATGACGCTGGCGGCCTGGGCGACGGCCCAGATCGAGAACGTCGCCGAGCTCAGCGGGCGCAGCCACGAGGCGGTGCTGGACGCGATGGAGCTGGCCTGCCTGGAGGCGAACGACGGGGAATAGGACCTGCCCGGGGGGCGAAGGCCGGGGAACAGGGCCCGCCCGGGGTGGCCGGAGGATAGGGTTCCGCACCCGATGCCGGCCGGTCCGGAAGAAAGACGGTCCGGGCCGGCCGGGATCGGGCCGGTGTCGGCGACACTGGGAGAGCAGGAGCGTCGCCGGGGGGTCGTGATCGGAGGCCGTCGTGAGCACACCTTCCCCCATCCGCATGGCTGCCGTCCTGTCCACGGAGCATCGTGGACGTCTGATGTCCCAGGCCCACGAGGTCAATTTCCCGGAGAACGCGCGGATCTTCGACGAAGGAAACCGGGCGGAGTCCTTCTGGATCGTGCGCTCCGGCACGGTGACCCTGGAGATCCCCGTGACCGGCCGCCGGCCCGCGGCCGTGGAGAGCCTCGGCCCCGGTGAGCTGGTGGGCTGGTCCTGGTTGTTCCCGCCGTACGTGTGGCAGCTCGGCGCGGAGGCGATGACGCCGGTGCGCGCGTACGAGTTCGACGCGGCGGCCGTACGGATGCTGATGGACGCCGATCCCGCCTTCGGGTCCGCGGTCGGGCACTGGGTCGGGCGCGTGCTCGCGATGCGGCTCCAGCAGACCCGCACCCGGCTGCTGGATCTGTACGCCCCCCGCCTGAGCGCGGCCGGCTAGACGCCCCGGGCCGCCGGGCCGGTGAAGCCGGCCGTACGGGTCCCGGACCGGTGGTCCGGGCCCCGAATGGCCGGTCGACGGGCGGCCGCGCACGATGGAGGGGTGCGAACCGAGGCTCACGGCACGATCGGCGGACGGGTGTCCGGAATCCTGGAGAACCCGGTCGTCGGGATGGCTCCCTGGATCGTCTTCTCCCTGCTGGTCGGACCGGGACGGTTCGAGATCTCGGTCGTGATCGCCCTGGCGACGGCCGTCATGCTGGTCGTCCTTGGCCACGTGGTCAACCGCGGCAGCTCCTGGAAGCTGCTGGAGGTGGCCGACGTGGTGTTCTTCTCCGCGTTGGCCGTGGTCGGCGCCCTGGCGAGCGAGGGCACGCTGCGCTGGCTGGAGACGTACGCGGGCGAGGTCGCGAGCATCACCCTCGCCGTGATCGCCTTCGGCTCCATGGCCGTGGGGATGCCCTTCACCCTCCAGTACGCCCGCGAGCAGGTCGATCCGGCCCTGTGGCACACGCCCGCCTTCATCCGCACCAACTACGTCATCACCGCGGCGTGGGGACTCGCCTTCCTGGTGACGGCCCTCGCGGGCGCGTACGGGGACCTGGTCCTGCACAACCCGAACAACATCTGGACCGGCTGGATCATCCAGATCCTGGCGATCGTCGCGGCGCTCCGCTTCACCGTCTGGTACCCGGACGTGGTCCGGGCCCGCGCCGCCCGCGAGGCGGCCGGCCAGGCGCCCGAACCGCTGCGCCTGGCAGGGCTGCTGCTGCCCCTGGCCGGGCTGTTGGTGCCGATCGGGATCGCCGTGCTCGTCTTCGACGGCAACGTGTGGTGGCTCGGCGTGGCCCTGATCGTGGGCGGCGGACTCCTGACGAAGGCGCTCCAGTCGCAGAACTGAGCCCCACCGCACGCCACAGCGGGCTTCCTCATCCCGACCCCACGGCAACTCCCGCCGGCTCAGAGGGGTAGCGTAGGCGCGACATAAAACCATGGGCAGCTATGTGTCGGTGTGGGCCGATCCGTGCCGCCCGTCGCCGGCCGCGACGTCACGCCTGGCTGGTGGTTGCGTCTCACCACCCTCTGAGCAAGGAGCTCCACACGCATGTCCATACCACCGCAGCCGCCGTCGTCCCCTCAGCCGTACCCGCAGTCCGGACCGTACGGGCAGCCGGTTCAACCGGGGCCGTACGGCGGCCCGCAGGGCTGGCCGGGGCAGCCGCCGGTGTCGCAGAAGACCAACGCGCTGGCCATCGTCGCGTTCGTCATGTCGGTCGCCTGCGCGCTGCCGCTGGTTCCGCTGATCCTCGGCATCATCGCCCTCTCCCAGATCCGCACCCGGGGTGAGAAGGGCAAG
The DNA here is from genome assembly GCF_040651555.1 of Streptomyces sp. NPDC048424. Classification (NCBI taxonomy): domain Bacteria; kingdom Bacillati; phylum Actinomycetota; class Actinomycetes; order Kitasatosporales; family Streptomycetaceae; genus Streptomyces; species Streptomyces sp. NPDC048424. Next base: position 118,159 of record NZ_JBEZKE010000010.1, read on the forward strand.
GGTCTGGCCATCGCGGCCATCGTCATCCACTCCCTGACCATCGCGGGCTACGCCCTGTTCCTGGTCCTCGGGCTGACCGGGGCGCTGGACGGCGGCTCAGCGCCGAAGCGCGACACCGGTGGCCAGGTCACCGGGTCGGGCTCCAGCAAGGTGCAGGACATCCGCAAGGGCGACTGCTTCAACACGGGCGGCGATCTGGCGGAGTACGAGGACGAGGACGGCGGCCAGGCCGGCTACTCGGTGAAGATCGTGCCCTGCGACCAGGCGCACGAGGGTGAGGCGTACGCCGTCTTCAACCTGGACGACGGTGCGTACCCGGGCAAGGACAAGGTCGTCTCGATCGCCGAGGAGAAGTGCGCCGGTACGGCGCTGACCGACTACGTGGGCAAGAACGCGAACGTTTCGGACAAGTTGGACGTCTTCTACTACTTCCCGCAGCCCAGCACCTGGGCGTTCGGCGACCGCGAGGTGACCTGCTTCGTGGGCGACTCCAGCGGCACGAGCACCGGTTCGGTCCGCTCCGCTTCCTGAACCGGAGCCTTCCGTCCGGACCACTCCGCGTTGAGGCGCATCCAGGGGTGTCTTGCCCATCGGCAAGGCACCCCTCAGTCGTGCACACCGGCCCGTTCGGCCGGGCGGCGTCGCAGGACCGAGGCGGCCGGGGCGACGGCCGCGACCACCGCGAGGGCCGCGCAGGCCCCGACGGTCGCGCCGAGCACGTCCCACGGGACCACGATGGCGCTCCGGACATCGAGCAGGGCCAGGGCCCAGCGGATTCCGGCCAGGTTGAGGACGGCGACGAGGGAGCCGGCGACCGCGCCGACGAGGACGACCGTCAGGGACTCCCCCGCCACCAGCCGGAGCACCTGCCACCGGGTGGCGCCGGCGAGGCGCAGCTGCGCGAGCTCCCGGGCCCGGTCCGTGGTAGCCATCACGAGGGTGTTGGCGAGCGCGATGCCGGTGTAGAGCAGGGCGATGCCGAGGACCAGCAGGAAGCCCAGCCGGGTGATGCGCTTGGCTGCGGGGTGACGGGCCGCCGGCCACTGGTCCTTGGTCAGGACCCGGCCCCCGGCCGGCCGGGCGGCCTCGGCCAGGGCGGAGGCCACCGCCGTGGGGTCCGCCCCCGGGGCGAGCCGTACGTCGATCCGGTCGACCGGCGCTCCGGGTGCGTTGGCCGGGGTGACGTAGGCCCCGTTGTTGCCGGTGCCGGTGCTCATCACGGCGGCGATCCGCAGGGTCTTGCGGGTGCCGTCGCCCAGCCACACGTCGACGCTCGATCCGACGGTGTGCCGCTCCCACTCCTGCGTGACGATGACGGAGTCGTCGTCGAGGTCGCCGAGCCCGCCCGCGACGAGGGGCGGTTCGGCGGTCCGGGCGAGGGTCTTCGGGTCGGCGGCGCGGGCGTCGGAGCGGATCAGCGCCACGCCGTCCTCCAGGACGTGGAGTTCGGTCGCCGCGGTGGCGCAGACCTCGGTGCCGGGCACGGCCCGGATCCGCTCGACGGACGCCCGGTCGAAGCCGCCCGCCCCGCCCGTGATGACGAAGTCGGCGGTGGTCTGCTGCCGGATCTCGGTGGCCTTGGCCTCGGCCAGGGTGGCGGTGGTGCCGAGCAGGGATCCGGCGAGGGCCACGGTGACGAGGACGGGGGCGGCGACGGCCGCCGTACGGCGGATGCCCGCGGCCGCGTTCTCCCGGATCAGCATGCCGCCGGCGCCGGGCAGTCGGGCCGGGAGCCAGGCGATCAGCCGGACCAGTGGCCGGACGAACACCGGGGACAGCAGCGCGAAGGCGACGATGAACAGCATCGGGCGGCTGGTGTACGTCTTGCGGTGGAGCAGGTCCGACGGGTCGGTGAGCAGGGCGTGTGCGAGGGTGCCGACGCCGGCCAGCAGCAGGGCGGAGCCGAGGATCCAGCGGCCCGGGGTCATGGTCCTCGTCTCGACGGCGGCTTCGCGCAGGGCCTCGGTGGGGCCGACCCGCCCCGCTCGCCAGGAGGCGGCGACGACTCCGGCGACGGCGACGAGCAGCCCGGTCCAGAAGGCCGCGTGGAGGGGCCAGGTGGCGTCGCCGAGGGCGAACCAGTGCGGTGCGATGCCCTCGTCCACCAGCCACCGGGCGAGTACGGGAGCCCCGTACGCCCCGAGCAGGCAGCCCGCGGCGGAGGCCGGTACGCCGAGGACCAGCGCCTCGGCGAACACGCTGCGGCGGACCTGGCCCGGGGTGGCTCCGGCGGTGCGCAGCAGGGCGAACTCCTTGCGGCGCTGGGCCACGGCGAAGGCGAAGGTGGAGGCGATGACGAAGACGGAGACGAAGCCGGTGACCCCGCCGGCGGTGCCGAGCAGGGCGTTCACGGCGAGCAGTGCCTCGCTGTCGCGTTCCGGGTCGGGGTCGGCGTGGCGGCGGTCCCGGCCGGTCAGGACCCGTACGCCGGGGTCCTGGCCCACGGCGGCGCGTACGGCGGCCGGTTCGGCGGCGACGACGAGCTGGTCGATGGCGGGTGACAGCCGGGAGGCGCGGGCGTCGGTCCAGAACACGGCGTCCTCGAAGCCGTGTCCGCCGCCGGGGGCGGTGACGGTGCCGACGACGGTGGCGGGTCCGCGGTCGGTGGTCAGCCGGGTGCCGGGCCGGGCCCATCCGGTGGTGACGACCTCCTGGTCGGACTGCGGGGCGCGGCCCGCGTCGAGGGCGTACGGGGCGAAGGCGGCGACCGACCAGGGGTGGCCGACCAGTTGCTCCGGGGCGCCTTCGGCGTGGACGGGGAAGGACCGGTCCTCGGTGGTCCGGCCGAGGGCGGCCAGCCGTTGTGCGAGGTCGGGGGCGACGGGCTTGGGGTGGGCGAGGGTGCGGGTGCGCTCTCCGTTCGGGCCGGCGACGCGGAGGATGTCGTTGCCCTTGACGACGACGGGGGCCTGGGCGAACCGTTCGGGCAGGCGCTGCGGGGCGTCCAGGGTGGCGGCGAGGGCGAGGCCCATGGTGGCGATCAGGCCGACGCCGAGGGCCAGGGCGAGGAAGCTGCCGGCGAAGGTGACCCAGCGGGTGCGCGCGGTGCGCAGGGCGACGCTCAGCACGGCGCGGCCTCCAGCGTCGTCATGCGGGCGGCGATGTCCGGGGCGCTCGCGCCGGTCAGTTCGCCGCCCAGGCGGCCGTCGGTGAGGAAGACGACGCGGTCCGCGTAGGAGGCGGCCACGGGGTCGTGGGTGACCATGACGACCGTCTGGCGATCGGTGTCGACCATGGCCCGGAGCAGGGTGAGCACTTCGCGGCCGGTCTGCGAGTCGAGGGCGCCGGTGGGCTCGTCGCCGAAGAGCACGTCGGGGCGGGTGATCAGGGCGCGGGCCAGGGCCACGCGCTGCTGCTGGCCGCCGGACATCTGCGCGGGCCGGTGCCGGGCGCGTTCACCCAGGCCCACCCGGGCCAGGACCTCGCGGACCTCGGCCTTGGCGGGCCGGCGGCCGGCCAGGCGCAGCGGCAGGGCCACGTTCTGCTCGGCGGTCAGGGCGGGCAGCAGGTTGAAGGCCTGGAAGACGAAGCCGATGCGGTCCCGGCGCAGCAGGGTCAGCCGGGTCTCGCTCAGGGCGCCGAGTTCCGTACCGCCGACGGTGACGGTGCCGGAGGTGGGCCGGTCGAGTCCGGCGGCGCACTGCAGCAGGGTGGACTTGCCGGAGCCGGAGGGGCCCATGACGGCGGTGAAGGTGCCTTGGGGGAAGTCGAGGGAGACCTGGTCGAGGGCGGTGACCGCCTGGTCGCCGGTGCCGTGGACCCGGCTGACGTCCCTGAGTTGGATCGCGTCGTGTTCCATGCCTCGACCCAACCGTCCCGGACGGCTCGCCGCAGCGGGCCTGGAGGGTGTTCCGGGGGTGGGGCCGGCCCTACCCCCGGAGGGGTTCCAGGCCCCGTCCGGGCCCATCACAGCCGGATGTTCAAAGGTTTCGGGGGGATTTCGTGTCGGTGTTCGGCCGATTCGGTGGGCCGCTCCCGCACAGGTCAGCTCGTTCACACGGCTGCTGTCTGCACTCATCCGTACACGATGGGTGACGAAAAATGGGGGTGCGAACGGGCGTTCGCGGCCCGCGTGGGCAAGACTCTGTCCGCTATCCGAAACACCAACCCAAGGGAGTGTTCGAAATGCGGTCCATCGCAAGGGGTCTCGGGCTCGGTTCCGCCGCCATGGCGCTCACCGCGCTCACCGCACTGGCCTGGCCGGGTACGGCCGGAGCCGCGCCGACCGGTACGGAGAGCCTGTACGCGCCGTCCGCACTCGTGCTCGGCGTGACGGCCGGTCAGGACGCCGGAAGCGGCACGGTGCTGCGTGCGGTGACTCTCGTCTGCTCGCCGACGTCGGGCGGGACGCACCCCAACCCGGTCGCCGCGTGCGCCGAATTGCGCGCGAACGGTTCCCGGCTGGACGCGCTCACGGCCCCGGCCGCCGACGCGGCGTGTACCAGGGAGTGGAACCCGATGACGGTGACGGCCGACGGGGTGTGGCAGGGCCGCCGGCTCAACTACACGTACACCTTCGGCAATCCGTGCGGCTTCCGGAACACCACCGGCGTGCTGTTCGACTTCTGATCCCGCACGGCACGACGGGTCGGGCGGCGCCGTGCGACCGCCGTCCGACCTCCAGGGTCCGCGCGCAGCCCGAGGGTGACGAGGCCCGGCACCCTCCAGGCTCAGCCCAGTTCGAGGCTGGTCACCCCGAACAGCTCGGTCAGTGCGAGGTCCGGGGCCGGGCCGGTGTACATCCGGGCGGTCTCGAAGACCGGGACCAGGCCCAGGTCCGCGACGAGTGCCGTGGCCCGCGGGTTCGCGTCCGGCACGTCCAGGGAGACCAGACCACCCGGCGCGTGCTCGGCGAGCCGCCGCAGCAGGGCGGCCGCCACCGCCGGATCGGCCGCGTACAGCGGGCCGATCCGGTGGGCGGCGCTGCACGGGCGGATCACGCCGAGGCCCTCGATCCGGCCGTCGCGGACGGCGGCCAGTGCCGTCCGGCCGGGCAGCCCGGTCCAGGCGGACAGGAAGGCGGGGCGCGGTTCGGGGAAGAACCGCCGGTCGTAGGCGGCGAGCAGGCCGAAGGGCAGCGAGGCCGCGTCCACGATCGTGATCCCGGCCCCCGACCCGGCCCCGGTGCCGGTCTCGCTCCCGGCCTCGCTCCCGGCCCCGCCCTCGCCGCCGCCGGCCCCCTCGGGGACGCCTTCGTGGCGGACGTTGTTCCAGGCGTGACGGAAGCCGGACTTGCGGTAGTTGTCCTGCTGGGCGACGACCCCGTCCAGTCCGACGAGCCGGCCGTCGAGGCGCGCGATCCCGGCGTCCCACAGCCGGAAGCCGTAGCCCTGGCCGCGGAAGGAGGGGCGGGCGATGTAGAAGCCGATGAAGCCGAAGCCCGCCCCGTACCGGACGGCGGAGATGCAGGCCACCGGTTCGCCGTCGAGCCGGCCGACGAGGAAGCCCTCCGGGTCGGCGACCGCGAAGGCGAAGCGGTCCGACTCCCCCGGGTTCCAGCCCTCCTCGTCGGCCCAGCCGCGCATCAGTTCCATGTCGGCGGCACTCGCGCCGGCGATCTCGAATCCCGTCATGCCGGTGTTGTACCAGATGCGGACGGTGTGCACAGGAGTGCCTGATCGGCCGTCAAGAGCTGTACGAACGCGTCCGGATCGGCCTCCCGGTGGAGGTCGCTGACCTGCCCGTCACCCACTTCGACGACCCGCCAGACCCCGTCCGCGCGCAGCGCGAGATCGGTGGTCACGAAGGGGCAGTCCAGCGCCCCGACGGCCGCCCGAACCGGTTCGAGGGCCGGCTCGGGGAGCTCCGGGACCTCGGCGACCGGGCTGTCGGGGTGGGCGGTGACCAGCCGGGGCACCCCGTCCCGCCACCACACGCGCACCTCCGCGGCCGCCGCCGACGGCGCGACGAAGGTCTCGAAGGCCCTCAGCACCACCCCGCCCGCGAGGAACTCGTCCTGGAGCGCGACGAAGCGTGCGACCACCCGGTGCAGTGCGGCCGGGTCGGCGAGGTCGGGCACGTAACAGGCTTCGTCCCACTCGTGCTTGCGGGACTTCACGTAGTCCTTCACGACGGCGGCGCCCGGCGGCAGGCCCGCGGCGAGGGCCGCGAGCCGCTCCGGGTCCGGGACCTCTCGGGGGGCCGTCGGCAGCCAGCCGCTGACGGGGGTGAGGCCGGCGAAGGCCTCGTACCAGCCGGGGAGTTCGTGCGCCCGGCGGTACGCATCGGGGGTGACGACGAGTTCGGCGCCGCGCCGGCGCAGGGCCGCGTCCAAGGCGGCGTACCGCTCCGCGGGGACCATCCATCCCCGGTACCAGACGGCTCCCGCCCCCTCGGGCACCCGCGCCACCGCCCGTTCGGGGTCCCCGGCGAGCAGCGCGTCGTGGTCGACGAGCAGGACCGTACCGCCGACGGCGCGCAGCTGCCGGGCCTCCGCCGCGAAGTGGGCATCGGCCCGGCGCTCGTTCATCGGGTCGCAGCAGTGGAGGACGGTGGCGGTCGCGGTCGTCGTCGGCATGCGCCCACTCTACGGAAGCCCCCGCGACCCACCCGTACGGATGTCAGCCCGCGCAGATGACGTCGTCGAGCCGGATGGGCTTGGAGTCGAGGCGGACGTACGCGGTGAAGGTATCGGTGACCCCCTCGGCCCACTGGGTGGTGACGGTGGCCCAGCCGACCCCGGCCGCCTGGGCCACGGTGACCGGGCCGATGCCGATGCCCAGCGGTGCGTTCTGGGAGCAGAGGAGGACGTCGGAGTCCTTGCTCAGCTCCTGTCTGTCCTTGAGGACCTGCGAGACGTTGTACTCGCGGTCGTGCGGGGAGGGGCCGTGCTGCCCGTAGAAGGTGGCGAGGAAGCGGCTGATCTGATCGGCGGTATGCCCCTCCGCGATCGCGACGGGCGCGACGGGTGCGACGTGCGCGGCCGGCGCCGCGTGGGCGGGGACGGACGGCAGTGCCGGCAGCGCGAGCAGGGTCACCAGCAGGGCGCCAAGGCTGTGCGGCTTGAGCATCATGTCCCGTTTTGTACCCGGCTGGCCGCTGCACGGGGAGGGAGCCGCGCGGATCTCACTCCTGTGGGGGGCGCGATTCACCGCAGAAACGACCCTCCGGCCTGCTCGCGGCGTGCTCACGGCCTGCTCCGGGGCGCGGCCGGAGCTCGGCCGGAGCTCGGCCGGAGCTCGGCCGGGGGCGCGGAAATGCGGTCGCGAGTGCGCGGCGCCGGTACGTAGGGTCGGCGCATGGGGAAGCCGCTTGTCGCAGTGTTCAGCGGGGCCGGGATGTCCACCGACTCCGGGATTCCGGACTACCGGGGGCCACAGGGCCTGTGGCGCCGGGAGCCGGACGCCGAGAAGCTCGTGACCTACGAGTACTACATGGCCGATCCGGAGATCCGGCGCCGGTCCTGGCTGATGCGCGCCGAGCTCGCCGCGCTCGGAGCACGGCCGAACGCCGCGCACCTGGCCGTGGCCGAACTCGAACGCGGCGGCACCCCGGTCCGGGTCATCACCCAGAACGTGGACGGGCTGCACCAGCTCGCCGGGATGCCCGCGCGCAAGGTGTTCGAGCTGCACGGCACCGCCCGGTCGGTGGTGTGCACGGCCTGTCACGCCCGCTCGGGCATGGACGAGGCGCTGGCCCGGGTCGCCGCCGGGGAACCGGATCCCGCCTGTCCGGCGTGCGGCGGGATCCTGAAGGCGGCGACGGTGATGTTCGGGCAGCGGCTCGACCCCGTGGTGCTGGGGCAGGCCATGGCCGTGGCCAAGGGGTGCCAGGTATTCGTCGCCGTCGGGTCCACGCTCCAGGTGCAGCCGGCCGCGTCACTGGCCGGGATGGCCGCCGAGGCCGGAGCCCGGCTGATCATCGTGAACGCCGAGGAGACCCCGTACGACTCGCTGGCCGACGAGGTCGTCCGCGAGCCGATCGGCACCGCCCTTCCCGCGCTGCTGGCCCGGATCGCGGCGGGCTGATCCACGTCGGCCACCTGATCTCCGCCGAGTGACGGCCACCCCCGGATTCAGCTGCGGATCCGGCTGCGCATTCGGCTTCGAATCCGGTCAATCCGCCGCCCACGTGGCCGAGATGGCCCCGATGATGCTGTTTCAGGCAGATCTGACCGAAGATCATCCCACTTCTCGCGCCCCGTCCCCCGATGATGCGTTACGGGCGGCACGCAGCCGTCCGCATTGGGGCGGGAGGGGCGGAAGTGACACACGAGCTGGTCGAACGCGACGACGTACTCCTGGCCGCGGCCGCCGCCACGGCCCGGGCACGTTCCGGCAGGGGCGGCTGGCTGATGCTGGCCGCGCCGCCCGGCCGGGGGCGTAGCGCCGTGCTCGACACCGTCGTCGGCCGGGCGGGTTCCGACCACGGCGTACGGGTGCTGTCCGCGCGCTGCTCGCCCGAGGAGACCGCCTTCCCGTTCGCCCTCCTGCGCCAGGTCTTCCCCGGCGCCGACGGCATTCCCTTCGCCGAGCCCGCCGCCGAGCAGGAGCAAGAGGTCTTCCACCGGCTGCTGGACCTGCTGACCCGGACGGCGGCAGCCCGGCCCGTGCTGCTGGCCGTCGACGACCTGCACTGCGCGGACCCGGTGTCACGCCGCTGGATCGGCTACCTGGCGCGCCGGATCGCCGGGCTTCCGGTCCTGCTGCTGGCGACCGAATGCCGCGAGCACTCCGACGTCACCTGGCTGCCCCGGACCACGGGCGTCTGCCACCCGCTTCCCCCGCTCGGGCAGGACACCGTCGCACGGCTCGCGCGCGAGCGCGGGCTGACTCCCGAGCAGCGGGTGATGTGCCGGGACGCGACCGCGGGCAACCCCGCCCTCGTCCACGCGCTCCTCGCCGACCTCGCCGACCTGGCCGACCCCGTCCACTCCCCCGACCCCACCGCCCCGGAACCGGGGCACGCCCCGCACAGGCCGGGCGGCGCTCCTCCCGTCCGCTACCGCGACGCGCTCGCCCGCTGGATCCGGCACCGCGCCGACGACGAGACCCGCCACATCGCCCTGGCCCTCGCCGTCACCGCAGCGTGCTCTCCCGCCACCGGTTCCGCTCTGCTCCGGGAGGCACTGACGCTCTGCCCGGCCCGCCACGCGGCCGCGCCCTGCGCGCCGCGGCTGGCCCGGCTGCTCTCCCACCCGCTCGCCCTCCGAGCAGTACGGGACGCGGCCGACCCCACCGAACTGGCGGCCCTGCACACCCGTGCCGCCCGGCTGCTCCACGACCGCGGCGCCCCCGCCGCGGCCGTCGCCGCCCACCTGCTGCACCTGGAACGCCCGTGCGAGGTGTGGATGGCACGCTGCCTCGAGGAGGCGGCCGACGACGCCGTGCGGGCCGGGCACACCGAAGAGGCCGCCGGACTGCTGCGCCACGCCCTGCGGACGCGACCGCCGTTGGCCCGGGACCGGCAGGCCGACCTCACCCTGCGCCTGGGAACGCTGGAGTTCCCGCACAGCGCCGAGGCGGGCATCCGCAGGCTCCGCGCCGGCCTCGACCTGCATCCCGACCGCCAGGAACGCGCCGCCGCGGCGCCCGCCCTCGGCGCGGCCCTCGCGGCACGCGGCCGCACGACCAGCGCGCTGAGCGTCCTGCAGCGGGCGAGCTCCGGCACCGACGACGACGAACTGGTGCACGTCCTGCGGACGGTCACCGCCCTCATCTCCTCGCACGACGCGGCCGCCTGGCGCGATGCCGTCGCGGGCCTGCGCACCCTCGCCCCCACGGCCCCGCCCGCCGTCGAACCACTGGTCTGCGGTCTGATCACCGAGTACGAGACCGGTGCCGGGCTCCTCTCCGCATCCGAGGTCCTCGCCCGGATCCAGCCCCGGCTGGCCGGGGCACCGGTCCACCCGCGGCTGCGCACCGCCTGGCTCGGCAGCGCCGCCACCCTGCTGCAGTGGGCCGACCGGCTGGAGGACGCCCGGGCCCTCGCCCGGCAGGGGCTCCCCGTGCCGCCGACCCCGCCGGACCTCACGGACGCGGGCCTGCAATGCCTGGTGAGCGCCCGGGCGGAAGCGGCGCTCTGGGCGGGTGAGTTCCGGCGCGTCATCGCCGAGAACACCCTCCTGGCCCACACCTGCACCGGGCGCGGCATCCGCGCCCCCCACCTGGTCTCCATGGTGGCGCTCGCCCGGTACGAGCTCGGCCTGCGCGACCAGGCCTGGCAGCTGCTGTCCACACCCGACGAGAGCACCGCGGACAGCTCGTGGGAGTGGAACGAACTGCGCTACGCACGCGCCCTGCTCCACGGCTTCGAAGGACGGTGGCAGGACTCGCTCGACGACCACCTCGCCTGCGGCGCCGGCCAGAGCGCCCGCGACTTCGTCAGCCCCGTGGCCACACCGTGGCGCTCCGGTGCGGCCCTCGCCCTGGTCCGTCTCGGCCGGGCGGGCCACGCGCGGGAGCTGGCCGAGGAGGAACTCGGCCACGCCCGCCGCTGGGGCACGCCTCGTACGGTCGGCAGGGCGCTGCGGGCCCACGCCGCGGCCGTCGGCGGCCGGCAGGGCCTGGAATCGCTCACCGAGGCGGCCGCCCTGCTGGAGGGAGCACCCGCGCCGGTGGAACGCGTCGAGACCCTGATCGACCTCGGCCGGGCGCGCATCGAGGCGGGGCTCGGCCGCAGGGGCCGGGAGGATCTGCGGCTGGCCGACGCCGAGGCGGCCCGGCTGCTGTCCCCCGCGGGGGTCACGGTCGGCGAGGGCGACGGGGGCGAAGGGGGCACCGACCCGGCCACCGCGCCGACGGGCCGGCTGCTGCGGGCGACGCGTGCGGCGCTGCGCGACGCGAACGCCCGCACCACGACGCGGGCCCGGACCGGCCCGGGCGCACTGACCGGAGCGGAGCGGCGCGTCGTGGACCTCGCCGCCCAGGGGCACACGAACGCGCAGATCGGCGAGGCGCTCCACCTGTCCCGGCGCACGGTGGAAACCCATCTCACCAGCTCCTACCGGAAGTTGAAGGTGACGCGGCGCAGCCAGCTCACGGCCGGGCTGGCCGGAGGGGACACCGCCGGGAGCGGGCCACGGGACTGACCACGAGAGCGCGCGGAGCGCCGTGTTCGTGGTCTTCCACGATGTGCTCGGACACGGCCGGCGGACAGAGTGGGCACCGCGCCGGACCGGCCCCCGCGGTCCGGCGCCACCTCCATCCGACCGGCTCCCGCCGCACCCTCGGCGGAGCCGTGCACGAAAGGCACTGAGCATGAACTCCACGATGCGCACGTCCGTCCGCTCTGGTCTGGTCGCCCTGATCGCCGTGGCGGGGACGACGGTCCCGCAGGCCGTCGCCGAGGCCCGCCCCGCCACCGTTCCCACGGCGCAGACCGCCTCGGAGGCCGGGGCCATGCTGGCCCCCAACGAGCTGTGGCAGCTGCGCAAGCGGGGCAGCCGCTACGAGATCGCCAATGTCCACAGCGGCATGTGTCTGAAGGTGAAGGGCGGCTCGAACGACAACGGCGCTCCGGTGGTCCAGGCCGAATGCGGGACCGCGAGCGAGCAGTTGTGGAAGTCGGAGGTCACCGACGGCGGCACGTTCATCCAGCTGCGCAACGCCAACTCCGGCAAGTGCCTGGACATCGCCGGGGGTTCGGCACGCAAGGGCGCCAAGATCATCCAGTGGGACTGCAACGGCGGCCTGAACCAGAAGTGGTGGGACACCGACAACATCGACGGCAACCCCGGCTGGTGGATCAGCGGCACCACCCCGAGCGGCGCCCCCACCTGGATGTGCCTGGACATGCCCGGCGCCAGCACCTCCTCCGGTACGCAGGCCGCCGTCTGGGAGTGCGTCTAGCCACCCCTCCTGGCCCCGCCCGACCGGGGAGGGCGGGGCCAGGCACCGTGAACCCGGGACGGGGCCTAGCTCGCGTCGGCCGCCCGACGCATTTGCGCCACGTCCAGCTTCTTCATCTGCATCATCGCGGCCATGGCCCGGGCGGCGCGCTCCGGGTCCGGGTCGCTGACCAGGTCGACGACACCGGGCGGGATGACCTGCCAGGACACCCCGAACCGGTCCTTGACCCAGCCGCAGGCGGACTCCTGGCCGCCGTCCTTGGTCAGCGTGTCGTAGTAGTGGTCGGCCTCGGGCTCGTCGGCGCAGTCGATCATGAAGGAGATCGCCTCGGTGAAGGGGAACTGCGGTCCGCCGTTGAGACCGACGAACCTCTGCCCGTTGATCTCGAACTCGACGGTCATGACCGATCCCGCCACATCGGGGTTCGCCTCCGTGTAGCGGGCGATCCGGCCGAGCCTGCCGTCCTTGAAGACGGACACGTAGTACTCGGCGGCCGCTTCCGCGTCCCCGTCGAACCACAGACACGTGGTGAAACCGTTGCCGCTCATCTCTGCCTCCAGGCCGGTGCGTGGACGGTGGGTACCGTTCCACACATACAGACCGGCCCCGGGCCCGAAATTCATCGGTGGGCCCGGGGCCGGTTCGCGTTCAGCCGGGAATTCGCCCGTACGGCCTACTTCGCGGGCGCCGCACCCATGGCGAGCATGCGGTCGACGACGCGCTCGGCGGCGTTGCCCTCGTCCAGGTCGCAGAACTCCTCGCGGAACGCCGCCCGCGCCTCGGCGTACTGCGCCCCGACCTCGTCGGCGTTGCGCACGGCCTCGATGAGGCTCGCCGAGTCCGTCAGCAGCGGGCCGGGCGCCTTCTCCTCCAGGTCGAAGTTGAAGCCGCGCAGCGTGCCGCGGTAGTGCGCCAGGTCGTACGTGAAGAGCAGGATCGGCTTGTCGGTGAGCGCGAAGTCGAAGATCGCGGAGGAGTAGTCCGAGATCAGCACGTCGGCGACCAGCAGCAGGTCGGCGGCGTCGGGCCAGCGGGACACGTCGACGACGAAGCCGTCGCGGACGCCGTCGCGGACCTGCTCGGTCACGTGGTGGTGGCCGCGGACCAGCAGGACGTGGTCCTCGCCCAGGTCACGGCGGGCCTGCTCCAGGTCGATCCGCAGGTCGAGCTTGTAGCCGCCCGACCAGCCCTCGCAGTTCTCGCGCCACGTCGGCATGTAGAGGACGACCTTCTTGCCCTCGGGCAGGCCGAGCCGTCGCCGGACCTCGGCGATGCGCTCGGCGTCGGGCCGTACGAGTGCGTCCGTACGCGGGCTGCCGGCCTCGATGACCTCGCCGTCGTAGCCGAGGGCGCGCTTGAGGAGCGGGGTGGCGTAGGAGCTCGGGGAGGCCAGCAGGGACCACTGGGCACTGTCGTGCTCCAGCCCCTCCAGGATCTCCGGGCTCGTGTAGTAGTCGTGCACGAAGTCGTGCCCGATCTTCTTGATCGGGGTGCCGTGCCACGTCTGTACGACGACCTGGCCGGCGCGGCGCTGGAAGAGCTGCGGCACGTTGTCGTTGGTCACGACGTAGCGGGCGCGGGCCAGCACCTCCCACCACTCCACGCTGCCGTACTGCACGGCGCGGGCGGTCGACGGAACCTCGGCGCGGCCGTCGCGGACCAGCCAGATGTGCTCCAGCTTCTCGCCGCGGCGCACGAGCTCCTCGTGGATGGCGCGCGGAGAGTCGCCGGCGCCGTGCCCCTGGAAGGTGTCGTACACCACGATGTCCTTGACCGGCAGGGCGCGCTGCGCCGGGTAGGTCTCGAACCGGGCGACGCGCTGGGCGAAGTGCGAGCGGTCGTGCGGGCTCAGCAGCGGGTCGGCCACCAGCACCATGCGGTCGTGGAAGCGGGTCTCGATCCGCATCCGGCGGCCCTGCGTGCTGAAGGGGTGCGGGCCGTCGAAGAGCAGGCCCGGCCCCATCTGCACGGGAGCGCCGCGGTCGACGCCGAGCAGGCCCGCGGTGGTTCCGCCCTGGGCGGCCGGGCGCAGCGTGGGCCACCAGCGGCCCTCGGGGATCGTGGTCCGGCCGGCGTACGCCTCGGGGAGCACGGGCTGGAAGGTGGTCTCGAAGGCGTCCCCGTCACGGGTGACCGGGTAGCTGAACTCGACGCCGTGCGCGTTGTGCAGGACGAGCTCGTACGGCTCGTCGGCGGGCGCCACGAACCGGCCCCGCAGGGTCACGGTGCCGTCCTCGGCCTTGACCTCGTCGACGAGCGGCGGGGAGGGCTGCACGGAGAGGGTCAGGTGTCCGGTGTTGCCGCGCTTGGCGAAGAGGGAGCGGTCGCCGTCCTCGCCGGGCAGGGGCAGGACCAGGCCGTTGAAGCCGCCGCGCTCGTCGTGGACGAGGCGGTGCTCGCTGCCGTCGGCGCCGAGTACGGAGAGGCTCCAGGGCTCGGGGGCCCACTCGCCGGGCTCGACCTCGGCGTCCGCCACGGCGGCCAGCTCGGCCAGCGGGACGCGTGCGGTGAACGGGACGCGGCCGGAACGGGCCGCGGCGGTCTCCAGCGGGAAGCTGAGGACGGCGCCGGTGGTGACGTGGACGGCCCGCAGTGCGGACGCGGCCCCGGCCTCGGCGGAGAGCTCGCCGGTGATCTCGACGGCGTCGTCACCGGCGGGGTGGACGTCCAGGGCGCGGGCGCGGGCGATCTCCACCTGGATGGTGAGGGCACCGGAGACGGCCGGGACGATCCGGACGTCGGGGGCCACCCAGTACGGGGGCGGGTTCTGGCCGGTGTCGTGCTCGCCGCCGCGCAGGCGGGCGCGGTGCAGGCCGCCGGCTCCGGTGACGGCGATGGACGTGGTCCATATTCCGTCGCGCCACTTGCCGCCCGACTGGAAGATCGAGGGGTCGACGGTGGCGGTGAAGCCGGCCCAGTCGGCGTGCCGCAGGGCGAGGTGCGGGGACTTCACGGTGGCCATCGGGGAGGCGACCGTACGGGTGCTGACGACGGAGCGGCGGCGCTTGCCCCCCTCGCGGAAGACCAGCATCTTGCGCGAGCCGAGGCGGCTCTCCGCGCCGAGGTGGCCGGGGAGGGCGTAGCCGCGCAGCAGCAGCTTGCCGTCGGCCCAGCCCGCCTGCTCCAGGCGGCTGACGACCCGGCGCTCGCGCGGGCCGAGGGTGAGGACCCTGGCGGGGACCGGCGGGCGGCCCTGCAGGAAGGGGTAGTCGGCCTGCGGGCGGGCGAGGCCCTTGACCGGCACGCTGTAGTGGTAGTCGCGCTGGTGGTGCAGGAGCGCGATGAAGTCCTCGACGCGGCCCTCGCCGGCCAGGTAGGCCTTGAGGCGGTCGGCGACCGTCAGGTCGGGCCAGGGGCCCGTGCCGATCTCGCGGACGAGGCCGCCGACCTCCTTGACGAAGGCGGCGCGGAAGTCGGCGCCGCCCTCGGCGACGTACTTGTAGATGAGCGGGAGTTCCTCGCTCAGCACGTTGTAGTCGTAGTCGCGCAGGTAACGGACGTACTTGGCACCCTGCTTGGCCTTGAGGGACTCGCGGACCAGGCGGACGGACTTCACGCGGTCGATCAGGGAGATCGGGTCCGTGGAGCGCTGGGTGATCGAGCGCTCGCCGGTCTCGCGGACGCGCCAGTGGTAGACGCAGTCGCTGATGATGTCGACGCTGGACGCGAAGTAGTGCGCGGGGATGCTGACCGGGGCGTCCTCGTAGAGGATGCCCTCCGGGTACTGGAAGCCGTGCTCGTCCCAGAAGGTGCGCCGGTAGACCTTGTTCCACGCGGTGCGGTCGGTGACCAGCGCCGGGAACTTGGAGATGTGGGTCTTCAGCTGGGTCTTGGCGAACGCCGCGCGGTGGCCCCACGACTGCTGCATGCCGACGGAGCGGAAGCGCTTGACGTTGCCTCCGGCGAAGTCCGAGCCCGTCTCGTCGAGGGCGTCGATCATGCGCTGGTAGGCGTAGTCCGGCATGGTGTCGTCACTGTCGACGAAAGCCAGGTACTCGCTGTCCGGGTGGGCGTGACGGGCGCCGACGTTGCGGGCGGCGCCGAGGCCTGCGTTCTCCTGCATCACGACGCGGAACCGCTTGTCCCGGGCCGCGAAGGCCTTGGCTATGACGGCGCTGGTGTCCGTGGACCCGTCGTCCACGAGGATCGCCTCGAAGTCGCCGAAGGTCTGAGCGGCGATGGATTCCAGGCACTCGTCGAGGTAGAGCTCGACGTTGTAGACGGGGACGACGATGCTCAGGCGCGGGGGCATGGGTGGCGGGTTCTCCAGCGTTTGGTGCTTTATCGATGATCAGCTGCTCACAGCATCCTACTAGGTGGCAGAATCATGGACTCCTCCCTTATCGGGCATACCACGGCTGATCGCCGGGGCGGACGGCAAAGATTTAAGCCGCCCGCCACCTCGACGTCGCGGTCCCGGGTCAGACCTCCAGGTCGGCCTCGATCGCCTTCAGCTGGTGACGGGCCATCGCGAGGTTGGCCCGGCCCTTGTCGAGGGCGAGGTAGAGGAAGAAGCCCGAGGTGCCCCGGCCCTTCAGCAGACGGATCAGGTGGTACTGGCTGCCCAGGGTGATGAGGATGTCCTCGATCTCGTCTTTGAGGCCGAGCATCTCCATCGTGCGGACCTTGGCGCGGACCACGTCGGTGTTGCCCGCGGCGGCGACCGTGAGGTCGAGGTCCTTTCCGCCGCCGACGGACCCGAGGGCCATGCCGCTGCCGTAGTCGACGAGGGCGGCGCCGAGCGCGCCTTCGATGCTGGTGGTGGCTGCCTTGAGGGTGGCATCGACGTTCGCCATGAGGGGTTCCTCTTTCTTGTTTCGTTGTGTCGTGCGCTGTGGCGGTACGTGGTTCGGGTTCGGACCGGTGGAGTCGTACGGGGTCAGGCGGGCGGAGCGGGCGGCAGCGGGGGAAGGGGCGGAACGCCGGAACCGCGCCGCCCGAGGATGTGGTCGATCAGTTCGGCTATCCGCAGGCTGGAGCGCCGGGCCTCGAGGTGGAGGCGCCCGACGTTGACGCGGGGCTCCGCGGTCAGGGTGAGGACGGCCGACATGCCCGCCGCGTAGGTGGCCACGTATCCGTCCTCGCCCCGCACCAGCAGCTCGCGGAACGCGCCCTGCCCGGTGCAGTCGCTCAGCCGCTGGGCCACCCCGAGGGCGGCCGCGGTCAGGGCCGCGACGGATTCGGCCTCGGCGGCGGCGCTGTCCTGGGCGAGGACGAAGCCGTCGGCGCTCGCGGCGAGCGCACCGGTGAGCTGGGGTACCCGGGCCCGCAGCCTGCGGAGCTCGGCGAGTATCTCGGCCTCCGCCTCGGGGGGCACCGTGCTCATGTCGGGCTTTCTCCTTTCGGGCGGCCTCCGCTCGGAGCGGTCGGCGCGCAGGGCCGGTCGCAGCGGGAGCCTCACAGGCTTGCCTCCAGTGCGTCGCGTAAGCGGCGGAGCAGCGCCACGTCCGGGGATTGGGCCTGGGTCATCCAGTCGGGCAGGGGTACCGCGACCGGCGGCGGAGCCGGGGTGTGCGGGGTTTCGACCAGTCCGGCCGCCGCGAGGCGCCGTACGTCGAGCAGCGTGTGGAAGGCGGGCCGGCCCAGCACCCACGCGAGGTCCGCCGGGGTCCGCACGCCGTCGGCCGCGCGCAGCAGGATCCGCTGCCGGGCGCTGACCGTCTGGCCGGGCGCGGCCGCCCGCGGCACCACGGGGGCGGTGTCGAGCAGCGGGTAGGGCCAGACCGCGTCGAGCAGTTCCCGGCGGCGGCGCGTCTCGCGTTCGACGGCGGCGGCCGGCACGGAGCGGACCGAGCCGATCCAGTGGGTGGCGCCGCGGCGGAACCGGGAGGGCCCGCTGCCGGGGGACAGTGCGAAGAAGGCGGCGTCGAAGATGGCGGCGAGGTGGCAGATCTCCAGCTCCCCGCCGGCGAGCCCGCCGCTGTCCACGAGGAAGCGGGCGACCTCGCGGCGGGCGCCGGCCCGGTCGACCGCCTCGCGCCAGCGCTCGGGGGCGAGGCCGCCGCCGGTGGTGAGCAGGACGTCGAGGCCGGGGGTGGCCGGACTCTCCGCGTGCACGATGCGGCCGTCCTCCAGGAAGAGGGTGCCGCGGTCGCGGAGCAGGGCGCCGGTGGCGCGCTCCGCGGCGAGCCGGGTGAGCAGCGGGGACACGGCGGCGAAGGCGTTCGCGGCCGGGGCCGGGGTGGTCATCTGAGCACCAGCCCTTCGGCCAGGGTCCTGAGTCTGTGGCGGGCCAGCGCGAGGTTGCCCTCGGTGCGGTCGAGCCACAGGTGCAGGAAGACGCTGCTGTCGAAGCTCGTGTCGACGAAGCGCAGGACGTGGTAGCCGGTGCGGGTCGTGACGATCAGGTCCTCGACGGGCGGTCCCGCCGTGTCATCGCCCGGCGCCGTCGAGGCGAAGGACTCGTACTCGGCGGCCGCCCGGGCCAGCTCGGCGGTCTCGGCTGCGGTGGTCTCGTGGTCGCCCACGGGCGACTCCCCGGCGGTGCCGAGGGCCAGTCCGCTGCTCCAGTCGACCAGCGCGGCCCCCCGCGCACCAGGCAGGGCCATGGCTTCGAGCAGGCATTCGTCGATCCCGGGCACGCGGGCTCCCCTCCCGGCCGGACGTGCTGTTTGCACGGTCGTACGGCGCGACAGGAGGGAACTTACTCAACTTCCACAGTACGAAAGGGCGTTCTGGCATTTTCCGCTGGAACATGCCATGAAGCGCGTGAGACCTTGGCCGGAACGCGTCGATATTTGATCACGAAGCGAGCGGAAGATCGTCCGCGAGGCGGAAAGAGCCGCCCTCGCGCTGGACGTAGCCCTCGTGGCTGAGGGTGCGGAGCAGGTGGTAGACGGTGGGCAGGGGGATCCCGGTGATCCGGGCGAGCCGTTTGGCCGTCGCCCCGCCTTCGGCGTACATCGCTTCCACGAGGCGCAGTGCGCGCTGCACGGAACCGATCAGGGTGGGTGCGCTGTCCTTCTGAGTGTGGTCGGTACTCATGGTGAGTCCCCCTGCTCGGTACGAGGCCTGGCGAACCCATCAAAGTCGCTCACCGGCCGCAAAACCAGCTGACTCGCGTAAACCTGAGCATAAGATCACCGGATACCTCCCGGTCGGTACCGGATCGGCCCGGTACCCGTCCGGTCCCGCTAACGCGTGCACGTCACGTACGCCGGCAGCGGGGTGTCCTCGATCAGCTGGCGCGGCAGCGACAGCCCGAAGCGGTGTTCCAGGACGGCGAGGGTGTGGCGGTCGCGTTCCTCGTACGGTTCCTCGTCGGGGCGGACGCACGCACCGTCCGGGCCGAGTATCTTGGCCGCGATCAGCTCCGGAAGCAGGAAGTCCGGCTGATGGCCGCCGCGCCAGCATTCCTCGCCGAGGCCGAAGCAGCACACCAGCTCTCCGTCGCGGGCGTACGCGAACTGCTTGGGCGGGTGGTCGGGCTGCGGATCGAGGTGGACGGCCTCGACGCCGCCGCGGGACACCTCGGCGAGCCGTTCCGCGCCGGCCGGCAGGCCGTGCTCCACCGCGAAGGACCAGTCGCCCCACCGGCCGACGCGGGCCACGCCGTCCCCGTCGACCGTCTCCGTGACCATGCTCCAGGCGGCCGGCGCGCCCAGCGGCCCGGGCCGGACCCCGGGGAGCGCGCCGAGCCGCGCGGCGAGTTCGTCGGGGCCTATGCCCCGGGCGAAGGTCAGACCGACGAACCATCCGTCCCAGTCGGCGAGCCACTGGATCCCGCCGGCCGCGCCGGCTCCGCCCTCGGCCATGTGCGCCATCCCTGCACTCCCCACGGTCTCCCCCGCGATGCCGGTGCTCCCTCACCGGCACGATAGTCAGTCCGCGGACCGCTGCGGGAGGAGGCGCTCGACCATCGTCTCGATGAGCCCCTCCACCGGGTGGGCCTCCAGCATCGCCGGCGCGGTCAGGTCGTCCACGATCAGGCCCAGCATCGCGAGGTACATCAGGACCACGCCCTGCCGGTCCCCGGGCAGGCCCGTCTCCAGGTGCCAGGCGATGTTCGCCTCCAGCTCCTCGCCCTGGAACCCGGCCAGCTCCGCCTGGAGTTCGGGGCGCCGGGTGCCCTCCAGCCGCAGCTCCAGCATCGCGATGTGCACGCTGCGCTCGCGCCGCATCCGCTCCAGCAGCCGGGTCAGCAGCACCTTGGTGTCCAGCGGGCCGGTCAGGTCCTCCGGCTCCGGCGTCAGCCGTTCCCGGGTGCGGTGCAGGATCTGCACGAGCAGCTGGGCCCGGTTGGCGAAGTAGTTCGAGGCGGTGCCCGTGGGCACCCCGGCCTCGGCGTCCACCGCGCGCAGCGTCAGGCCGCGCGAGCCCTCGCGTGCCAGGACTTCGATGGCGGCGTCGAGCAGTGCGGCGCGGCGCTGCGGATTCTGGCGCATGGGCGGTCCCTGGGGGGTGGGTGCGGCACATCGCGTGAGGCACATCGGGGGATCACTGCAAGTGCAGTGCTTCGCACACGGTAGCGGATGTGCCGTCTCCGGGCCCTCCCCACCGTCCCCTCCCCCGTGTCAGGCTGCCCGTCATGGAGCGGATCATCGAGGAGATACGCGAGGACCTGTCCCGCCGGCTCGCCGTCGCGGCGGACCGGCTCGCCGACCGGACGCTGACCGAGGATCCCGCCTACGCCGCCCTGCTCGGCCGGGCCGAGCTGCGCGAGCGGATCCACCACCACCTGCGCCAGGCCGTCGAGGGCCTGGTGCGCAGCTCGCGGGGGCTGCCCGTCGAGCTCGCCGACGCCCGGGCCACCGGCGCGCTGCGGGCCGAACAGGGGCTGCCCCTCGCCTCCTTGCTGCGCACCTACCGCCGTGGCGGCCGGCTGCTCTGGCAGACCCTCACCGAGGCCGTGGCCGCGCACGACCGGGCGGCGCTGCCCCGGCTGCTGCCCGGTGCGCCCGCGTTATGGGACGTCCTGGACCAGCTGACGGACGCCCTCACCGAGTCGTACCACCGCACCGAGGCCGTCCGCGCCGACCGCGAGAGGGAGCGCCGGGCGGCCCTGCTGGACGTCCTGCTCGACGGGGCGGCGGCCGACGCGGGGCCGACGGCCGCGGAGGCCGCGGCGCGGCTGGGCCTGCCGGAGCGGGGCCGCTTCGCGGTGGTCGTGGTGGGATCCGGCGGCGAGGGCCTGTCCGCCGGCCCGGCCGCCGCCAAGGGCGGGGCCACCGCTCCGCGCGTGCTGTGGCGGATCCGCGGCGACGGGGAGATCGGCCTGGTGGAGCTGGGCCACCATCCACTGGAGTCCGTACGGGAGCTGCTCGCTCCGCTCGGGCTGCGCGCCGGGGTCAGCCCCGTCGTCGGGGCGGCGGCCGAGCTGGCCGGGGCGCACCGGCTGGCGGTCCTGGCGCTGCGCACGGCTCCCGAGTCCGGCGGTCCGCGCACGGCGCTGCTGGACGAACGGCTGCCGGCCGCGCTGGTCGCCGGCCAGGCCGAACTCGCGGGCCGGCTGCGGCAGGTGGTGCTGGGCCCGGTGCTCGCGCTGCCCGCCGAGGACCGGCGGACCCTGCTGACCACCCTCGGGACCTGGCTCGCCTGTCAGGGCTCGACCACGTACGCCGCGCAGCGGCTGTACTGCCACCGCAACACCGTCTCCAACCGGCTGCGCCGCCTGGAGCAGCTCACCGGCCGCTCGCTCACCGACCCGCGGCACGTGGTGGAACTGGCGCTGGCGCACGCGGCGGTGGTCCAGCACTCCGCGGCCCCGCACGCGGCGGGCCGGCCCGCCGCGGTCCGGCAAGGGGCCGGGGAGGCGCCTACCCCTCCTGCCCCGCGGGCCGGGCGGACTTCGCCGACTCCAGCAGGTACGGGACGTCGATCACCGCGACGCCGGGCGTGAACAGCAGCCGCGCCTTCAGCCGCAGGGCGTTCTGGTTGTGCAGCGGCTGTTCCCACCAGTGCCCCACGACGAACTCCGGGATCACCACCGACAGCACGTCCGTGGCGGCGTCCGCGGCCAGTTCCTGGACGTGCGTCATGATCGGGCCGACCACCTCGCGGTAGGGCGAGTGCAGGATCTTCAGGGGGAGCCCCGGATCGTGCACGGCCCAGGCCTCCCGCAGCAGGGCCGCCTCCCCCTCGTCCGCGGCGACGGTGACCGCCGTCAGGGTGTCGGGGCGCAGCCCCTGCGCGTAGCCGATGGCCTTGAGCGTCGGGGCCTGCACGGCGGCGACCAGCACGAGGACGTGGTGGCGGGCCGGTTTGCGCGGTTTGGCGTGGGGGGCCACGGCGACCTGCCGGGCGACCCTGTCGTAGTGGCGGCGTACGCCCTTCATGCCGAGGAAGAGCAGCGGCATGGCGATGACGACGAGCCATGCCCCGTGCGTGAACTTGGTGAGCAGGACGATGACCAGGACCAGCGCGGTCAGGGAGGCGCCGACCGCGTTGATGGCGCGCCTGCGGTGGATGTGGACGCGCTCCTCGCGCGGGGTGGCGGGTGAGGCGAGCTCCTTGCCCCAGTGCCGGACCATGCCGGCCTGGGAGAGGGTGAAGGAGACGAAGACGCCGATGATGTAGAGCTGGATGAGGCGGGTCAACTGGGCGTCGAAGGCGACGATGAGGGCGATCGCGGCGAGGGCGAGGAGTACGACGCCGTTGGAGTAGACGAGCCGGTCGCCGCGGTTGGAGAGCTGGCGGGGCGCGTACCGGTCCCTGGCCAGGATCGAGGCGAGCATCGGGAAGCCGTTGAAGGCGGTGTTCGCCGCGAGGATCAGCACGCCGGCGGTGACGGCCTGGAGCAGGTAGAAGAGGAAGTGCCAGCTGCCGAAGGTGGCGCGGCCGATCTGGGCGAGGGCGGTGGAGGTAGCGGTGCCGGGCGGCAGGCCCAGCTCGGTGGGGTCGGCCGCGACGTGCACCTGGTACGACATGGCCAGGGCCGTGATGCCCATGAACATCGTGGCCGAGAGCGCGCCCATGGCGGCGAGCGTGGTCGCCGCGTTCCTGGCCTTGGGCTTGCGGAAGGCGGGTACGCCGTTGCTGATCGCCTCGACGCCGGTGAGGGCGGTGCAGCCGGAGGCGAAGGCGCGCATCGCGAGGAAGACCAGGGCGATTCCGGTGTAGGTGCCTTCCGCGATGATCGGCAGGTGGGCGGACTCGGCGCGGATGGTCTCGCCGGTCCCGAGGCGTACGGCGGCCACGGCGAACATGAGGTAGATGACGAGGACGAAACCGTAGGTGGGGATGGCGAAGATCCGGCCCGACTCCCGTACGCCGCGCAGGTTCATCAGGGTGAGCAGCACCACGAAGGCGACCGACAGGGCCACTTCGTGGTCGTTCAGCGAGGGAATGGCGGAGGTGATGGCGGAGACGCCGGAGACGACGGAGACCGCGACGGTCATCACGTAGTCGACGAGCAGGGCGCTCGCGGCGGTGAGCGCGGCGGTCTGGCCGAGGTTCTCCGCGCTGACCACGTACGCGCCGCCCCCGCCGGGGTAGGCGTGGCAGGTCTGCCGGTAGGAGGCGACGACCACCAGGAGCAGGAAGACGATGGCGGCGGCCGCGTACCAGGTGAGGTGGAGCAGTGCGACGCCGCCGAGGGCCAGGATCAGCAGGATCTCCTCGGTGGCGTAGGCCACGGAGGAGAGCGGGTCGCTGCAGAAGATCGGCAGGGCGAGCCGTTTGGGCAGCAGGGTCTCGCCCAGGCGCGCGGTGTCGAGCGGTTCACCGACCAGCACGCGTTTCGCATTGATTCGCCTCATTGGGGCATGATCGTCGATCCTTTTCGCCGGTCATCCCTTTTGCGGCTTGTGTCACCCTGCGAGCTCCTCCGCCCGGTGAGCCAGCCACAGGTCGTGCCGGGCGCTCGGGGACTGGAGCAGGGAGCGCTCCAGCAGCACCTCGATACGGGACAGCCGCTTGCGGGCGCCCGGGACGGAGACGCCCAGCGCCGCGGCCGCCGCCGCGAGTTGCGCGTCGTGCGCCAGCCAGGTGCGGACCGTGGCCCGGGCGCCCGACGGGGCGTCCGGGCCGCTCAGCGCGCTCAGCTGGGCGCGGGCCCAGGCGGTCACGCGCGGATCGCGCAGCACCGCGTCGAGACCGGGGGCGGCCGCGGCGGCCGCCGCCTTCCCCCGCCACGCCCCCGGGGTCAGCCGCAGCGCCAGCGAGAGCGCCGCCTGGTCCCCGAGGCGCGCGAGGTCCAGCCCGAGCAGCGCCTCGACCAGCCGGAGCCTGGCGGCGAGGGTGTTGCGGTGGATCTTCAGCAGCCGCGTGGCGTGCGAGGCGAAGTTCAGCCAGGCGTGGGCGGTGGCGCGCAGTTCCTGTCCGCCGGGGTCCTGGGGACGCCGGGGCTCGTACGCGTACAGGGGCGCGAGCAGGGCCTCGGCCCAGCCGGCCCCGGCCTCGTGCGCGGCGAGCACCAGCTCGGGGCCGGGCCCGAAGCGGGCGTGCCGCTCGCCCCGCTCCCGGGCCACGGCCAGGGCGTGGAAGGCCTGGTGGTAGGCGGCCGGGGCCTCGCGCAGGCGCAGCTCCCCGCTGACCCCGACCGTGCAGTCCGGGGCCACCGCCACCAGAGCCTCGGCGAGGGGGTCGTGGCCGGCGGACACCGCCGCCGGGCCGGCCGGGACCAGCACGATGAGGTGGCGCACGTAGACCGGGCAGCGCACGATCCAGGCCCGGCCGTCCGTCAGCTCCTCGCACAGCCGCGCCACTTCGGCGCGCCGGCCGCTGCGGCATTCGACGACGTACATCCGCATCGGCTCGGGCAGCGCGGGCCCCAGCGCCTCGGCGATCTGGTGGGCGGTGGAGAGCCGCCCGTTCATCAGCAGGTGCAGCACGGCCTCGCGGGCCCGCGACTCGGCGCGCGCGGCCCGCTCCTCCCGCCGCGCGGCCTCCTCGGCGCGCAGGACGAGCGCCAGCGGTGCGGCGGCGTCCGCGAGCAGGGTGGCGGCGTCGGGGTGGTGCGGCTGTGCGAGTACGGCGGCCAGCGCGCGCCCGCCGTCCAGCGCGTACAGCAGCGTGGCGGAGCCGGGGGCGTGCAGGACGGCCGACCGTACGCCGCGGGCGCTCAGCTCGGCGGCGCCCCGCACGGCGGTCTCCGGTCCCGGGCCCCGCCCGGCGTCCACGCCCCCGGTCCATCCGCCGAGGCGGGCGGAGAGCCACTCCAGCAGCGCGGCCGATCCTCCGGCGTGGGCGAGCCGGTGCAGCTTGAGAACGTCCTCGGACCGGGGCACGCGCGCATTCAACCACCCACCGCTCACTGTGCGCTGTGATACCCGTCTCGCCCGGTCACTGGGCACGGCGAACCCTGCCAACGGCCGCCGGGCCGCGTAGGTTTGGCCAGGAGCGGCCGGGTCCCGGCATCCACGGGGGAAGACCGGGGTCCGCCGCCGCTCACATCTTGGCGGCCGCGCTGCGGATGGCCTCGCGGATGCGGAAGTACGTGCCGCAGCGGCAGATGTTGGCGATGGCGTCGATGTCCTCGTCCGTGGGCTCGCTCGTGCGCCGGAGCAGGGCGACGGCGGCCATGATCTGGCCGGGCTGACAGAAGCCGCACTGGGCGACGTCCTGTTCGAGCCAGGCCTCCTGGACCGGGTGCAGGTCGTCCCCGTTCGCCAGCCCCTCGATGGTGGTCACGGACTTGCCCGCGCACGCGGAGACGGGCACCACGCACGGGCGGACGTCGGCGCCGTCGAGGTGGCTCGTGCAGGCCTTGCAGACGTCCACCCCGCAGCCGTACTTGGGGCCGCGGACTCCCAGCATGTCGCGGAGCACCCACAGCAGGGGCAGATCGTCGGGCGCGTCCACGGTGACGCTCTGCCCGTTGACGGTGAAGGTGTGCGAGGGCACGGCGTACTCCTGGATCCGGGACCGGCGAGGGGGGTGAGGGAGTGGCGGGGGAAGCGGGCTAGCGGGGGTAGGGGGTGAAGTCGACGTCGAAGTCGAGGGGGAAGCTGCGCGGCTTGGAACCGGTGGCCCGGGCCCAGGCGTTGGCGATCGCGCCGACGGCGGCGGGCACGCCGAGCTCGCCCGCGCCGCCCGGCTCCTCACCGGTCGCCGGCAGCACGAAGACCCGTACGTCGCGCGGGGTGTCCCGCTGCTGCGCCCAGTGGAACTGGCTGTAACTGCCTTCCAGCGGCAGCCCCTTGTCCAGGTGCAGGCCCGCGCGCAGGGTGGTGGAGATGGCGTCGGTGAGACCGCCGATCATCTGGGCCTCCAGCCCGCGCGGGTTGACCGGCAGGCCCACGTCCACGGCGATGACCGCCTTGGTGACGCGGACGTGGTCCGGGTCCCGGGTGTCGATCTCGACGAGGCACGCGGTGCGGGACTTGTACTCCTCGTGGAAGGCGATGCCCTGCGCGCGGCCCGCCTCCATCGGCCGCCCCCACTCCCCTTCCGTGGCCACCTTGTCGAGTACGGCTCGCTGGGCGTCGGTCTTCAGGAAGGTGCGGCGGAAGCGGTAGGGGTCCCGGCCCGTGCGCGCGGCGAGTTCGTCGACCACGATCTCCTCGGCGCCGCGCGTGTTGGCGGAGTACACCGAGCGCCAGGATCCGGTGGGGATGCCGGTCGGCACCTCGGTGAGCGCCTGGGTGGTGAGCCCGAAGTGGTACGGGGACTTCACCGTGGTCAGGAACAGGGTCTGGGCGAGGGTGGCGTTGCCGATCCCCAGCGGCAGGCTCGCCGCGGTGGCGGTGATGATCTCGCCGAGGCCGTGCCGGAAGTCGGTCTCGGCGGCGGCGACCCGGTGCTCGAAGCTGAGGACCTCGCCCAGCAGGTGGGTGGCCCGGATCTTGTGGTGGGTGGCGGGGCGCATCCGGCCGTGCCGGGTGTCGTCCACGCGGGTCCACATCAGCCTGACCGGGCGGCGGCAGGCCTTGGAGATGCGGGCGGCCTCC
Source organism: Streptomyces sp. NPDC048424 (assembly GCF_040651555.1). NCBI lineage: Bacteria > Bacillati > Actinomycetota > Actinomycetes > Kitasatosporales > Streptomycetaceae > Streptomyces > Streptomyces sp. NPDC048424. The sequence continues at coordinate 144,776 of NZ_JBEZKE010000010.1, forward strand.
AGGGCCGCGTCGAAGAAGAGCCGCCGGCCGAACGAGCCGCCGGCCTGGACCACGTGCACCTTCACCTTGTCCAGGGGCAGGCCGAGGTCGGCGGCGATGCTCTCGCGGGCCACGATCGGGGACTTGAGGCCGGACCAGATCTCGGCGCGGTCGTCGCGGACGTCGGCGACGGCGGAGTTGGTCTCCATCGGGGCGTGGCTGACGAAGGCGAAGTCGAACTCGGCGTCCACGTACGGGGTCAGGAGCGGCGGCACCAGCAGCGGCGGGGTGGCGGCGCGCAGCTTGGCGCGGATCTGGGTGTCGGACAGCTGGTCGGCGGGGCCGGGCCCCCAGGTGACCTGGAGGGCCGACTTGGCGGTGATCGCCTGCCCGAAGGTCTCGGCGACGACGGCGACCCCGGTGGGGACGGTCACCACGTGCAGGACGCCGGGCATGGCCCGGACGGCGGCGAGGTTGGTGACGGTGCGGACGGTGCCGCCGAGGGTGGGCGGGCGGCGCACCACGCAGGGCTTGGCGCCGGGCACGTCGAGGTCGAGGGTGTACTGCTGGGCGCCGGTGACCATGGCGCGGGCGTCGACGCGGCTGGTGGGCCTGCCCACGAGCGTGTGCTTCGCCGTCTTCTTGGGGGCGGCGCCGAGGACGATCAAGCCGGGGTCGGCGGCGGCCGCGGCGAGGGAACCGTAGTCGGCGGTACGGCCGTCGGAGGCGCGGACGGCGCCGTTCGCCGTGGTCAGTGACGCCGCGGAGAGGCCCCAGCGGCGGGCGGCGGCCGCGACGAGACGGGCCCGGGCGGTGGCGGCGCACTGGCGGACGGGCCCGTAGAGGGAGCGGATCGAGTTGGAGGATCCGGTGAGCTGGTTGAAGAGCAGCTCGGGCCGCGCGTCGTCCAACTCCACGCGTACGTCGGCCAGGGGCGCGTCGAGTTCCTCCGCGACCAGCATGGCGACCGCGGTGGTGAGGCCCTGGCCGACCTCCTCGCGCGGCAGCCGGAAGCGGATGGTGCCGTCCGCCTCCACGGCGAGCGCCAGCAGGGCGGAGGTGGGCGCCCCGGCCAGGATGAACAGGTCGCCGAGGTCGATCACGTCGGCGATGGCGGGCAGCGACGGCACCACGGCGTGGGCGGGCTGCGGGGCGAGCGCGTCGGCGCCGGCGCGGGTGACGAGGGCGAGGGTCGGCGCGGCCACCAGGTAGGTGAGGAAGGACCGGCGGCTCTGCCCGGCGGGACGGTTCTGCCCGGCGGTGTCGTCCTGACGCGTGGCGCGGTCCTGCCCGGCGGCGTGGTCGTACCCGCTCATGTTCGTTGTGTCCCCACGCTGTGCGGGCCCGCCCGCGCGGACCTCCCCCGGTTCATTACCGGCACGTAGGGTAGCGACCCGCCGGTGCGGTGGGAAGCCTGGGCTCCGCATCGACTCGCGGCAGGGGGTCCTCCGTTCGGGGGTATCCCGGTGAGGCTCGTTGATCCGGGCCCGGTACGAGTACGGCGGTCGGCCGGGCTCGCACACCTCGGCCGTACGATCGAGCGGCGGCCGGCGGAGGGCCGGTTTCCGGCCGCCGCCGCCACCCCGCTCCGGCCCCCACCGGCAGGTGCCGGTCCCGCCCCGCCGAAGGGCACTGACCGGATTCGTTCGCACACGAAACAGCCGCCGGAAGGCCTATGACATATGCCGGAAGCAAGAACGTTGCGGATGTTGCCAAACGCCTTACACACCGTCGCGCCCTGTGCAACAGTCGTTACCGGTCCTTCCTTCAGACTTGGCCGTGCCGCGCCTGTATCGGAGTTCTCATGCCGTCCCACCTGTTCGCGGACCGTTCCGCGCAGCCGCCAGAGCCGGGGTCGGTGGACGCGCTGATCTCTCAGACCCGGCGGCTGCGGGGAGAAGTGGACGCGGTCCGCCGCGACACCGTCGTGGACGACGACGACGCCCAGGGCCGCTGGCAGCGCGCACTGTGCGATCTCGCCGTCCACCACCTCGACGACCTCCGCGAGCACCTCGGCCAGCTCAAAGAGGGCCTGCCGCCGGTGCCCGAGACCATCGAGCTCCCCCAGGCGGCGCCCGAGGTCGGACCCGAGGCCCAGACCCGCGTCGGCAGCGCCGAGTGGAACCTGCTGACGGACGAAGTCAGCTGGTCCGACGAGCTGTTCCAGATCTTCGGACGCTCGCCCGAAGCCGGTGCGCCCCCCCTCGACGAACTGGGCTCCACCCTGTTCTCCGAGGACCAGCCGCTGCTCACCGCGTGGGTCACCGCCTGCCTGGTGGACGGCAAACCGATCGACGGCGAGTTCCGCATCGTCCGGGCCGACGGCCGCGTCCGGACGCTGCACATGAGGGGCGAGCCGGTACTCGACTCCGACGGCTGCACGGCCTCCATGTGGGCCGTGCTCCGGGACGTGAGTGAACTGCGCCGGAGCCAGCGTGCGGTGCGCGAGTCCCGTGACTCGCTGCAGCGCCAGCGGGAGATCGCGCAGACCGAGCACCGGCTGGCGGTCGAGCTGCAGGAAGCCGTGCTCCCCCCGTGGCGCGGCTCCCTGCGGTTCCCGCACAGCAGCGCGGGCACGCTGGACGTGGCCGCCCACTACCTGCCGTCGGCGACCAGCGCGCTGATCGGCGGCGACTGGTACGACGCGCTCGAACTCCCCGACGGACGACCGATGCTGACGGTCGGTGACCTGACCGGGCACGGGGTGACCGCCACCTCCGGGATGGCGATGATGCTGGGCGCCCTGCGCGGGATGGCCATGGCGGGGATCGACCCCGGACCGCTGATGGGCTGGCTCAACCAGCTCCTGGAGACCTCCGTGCAGCCGGCGCTCGGCTCGGCCGTGTGCTGCCGCTACGACCCCGCGCGCCGGGTGCTGTCCTGGGCGCAGGCGGGCCACCCGGCACCGTTGCTGTTCCGCCGCGGGTCGGGCCGGTCCCTGCTGCCGCCGGAGGGCGTCCTGCTGGGCGCGACCTCCGGAGCCTCGTACGGGCAGGCCGAGGAACGGCTCGAAGTCGGCGACCTGTTGGTGCTGCACACGGACGGACTGACCCCGCGCAGCATCGAGTTCAGCCGGGCCGACGGCACCGAGCGGCTCCTGGCGCTCGCGCCGCGGTTCTCGGCGGCGCGGTCGGCGCAGGACTGCGTACGGCTCGTCATCGAGGAGTTCGGCGAGAGCGAGCGGGAGGACGACGCCTGCGTGCTCGTGGCCCGGGTGGGCGGGTAACGGGCGCGAACCGTACGGGCTTCAGGGCCCACGGGTTCGCCCACGGGTCAGCCGACGGATTCAGGGGCCGCGCCGGAAGGCGCGGCCTTTCTCGTCTCCGTACACGTACACGGTGTGGGGGCACTCGGGGCACTCGGGCGGACGGGGGCCGGCGTGGGACTACACCCCCGTGGCGCGCGGCGCCGGGCTGTCCGGGAGGGCCAGCTTGATCTCCTGGCGCAGGTCCTCGATGCGCGCATAGCCGGAGTACTGGGCGGTGAGCCGGTACATCTCGCGCAGCCGGTCCCAGGTCCGGTGCGAGGAGGTCTCGTTCATCGAGACCAGGGCGAGGCGCGCGTAGCGGTCGGCCTGTTCCGGCTCGTCGGCGATGAAGCAGGCCGAGGCCATGGAGATGTAGTCGAAGATCTGCGAGCGCTGGTAGCCCTCGCCGCGCAGCCGCAGGGCCTCGCGGGCGTGGCGCGCGGCGATCGGAGCCGCCGAGGCGTCGTGGTCGGCGAGGGTGCGGTAGGCGAGGGCCTGCATGCCGTGCAGGTCGGCCTCGTCGAAGTGCTGCATCCAGCTCGGCGGCGGTACGTCGCCCTTGTCGGAGACGAACAGCTCCTCCGCCTCGCCCAGGGTGCGGCGCATCGCCTGGCCCTTGCCCATGGCGGCCTGCGCCCAGGCCTCGATGGTGTGCAGCATGGCGCGGGTGCGCGGCAGGGTCTGCTCTCCCGAACCCGACTGGGCGAGCTTCATCAGGTCCAGGGCCTCGTTCGGCTTGCCCAGGTGGACCATCTGACGGGCGGCGCGGGACAGCGCCTCGCCGGCGCGCGGCCGGTCGCCCCCTTCGCGGGCCGCGTGCGCCGCGATGACGAAGTACTTCTGCGCCGTGGGCTCCAGGCCCACGTCGTGGGACATCCAGCCCGCGAGCACCGCCAGGTTGGCCGCCACCCCCCAGAGCCGCCGCTGGAGGTGGTCGGGGTGGTGGTAGGCGAGCATCCCGCCCACCTCGTTGAGCTGGCCGACGACGGCCTTGCGCTGGAGTCCACCGCCTCTGGAGGCGTCCCAGGCGCGGAACACCTCGACGGAGCGCTCCAGGGCCTCGATCTCCTGGGAGCCGATGGGGGCCGCCTCGTAGCGGTCGTATCCCGCGGGATCGACCTGGAAGGCCTCCCCGAAGTGCCGCGCCTCCTTCGCGCGGGCGGGGTCGGTGTGCAGCCAGTCGTACATGGCGTTGCTGAGGGCGGAGCCGGCGGTGAGCACGGCGCCCGCGCCCATCAGACCGCGACGGTTGAGCATGAGGTCCATTCCCGTGAATTCGGTGAGGACCGCGGCTGTGCGTTCGGGCGCCCACGGCATCCCGTCGGGGTTCTCACGAGCCCCTTCCGGCTGCCGTCTGGAGGTGCGCCGCTGCCGTACGAACCCGAGGTCCTCGATGGTCACGACACGACCGAGCCGCTCGGTGAACAGTGCTGCCAGTACCGTGGGCACCGGTTCGCGCGGGGTCTCCCCCATGTCGATCCAGCGCCGCACCCGCGAGGTGTCGGTGGCCAGCTGGGGGTGGCCCATGGCCGCCGCCTGCCGATTGACCATCCTCGCCAGTTCGCCCTTCGACCAGCCGGCCAGGCCGAACAGGTCGTTCAAGCGGGTGTTTGGACCTTTGCTCACGTCAAGCCCCCAGGTTCTCGGCTGAGTTGACAGTAGCCCCCCGTCAGATGCCCAGCGACTATTCGCCAGGCTTCGCCAGGGCACGCCCGATGGTTCGCCACCTTGCGCCGGGTGTCAGGTAGGAATGCGCCTCCCCGCCCCGGTCACCGGTGGAACTCCCCAGGGTGAAGCACGGGATCCGGCGGGGCGGCGTACGCAACTCGTCGGCGCACGAAGGGATCCGTATCACCATGTACGCAGCAACGTCCTCCGTGTCCGCACCGGTCCGGCCGCACCGCACGCTCCCGGCGGGCGGCGGCCCCTACCTCGAACCCGGCCGCCCGTCGGCACCGGTGCAGGGCACCGTCCGGGCGCGGCGCATGCCGGGTACCGGCTCACAGCCCGTCAGCGGCAGAATCGATCTCTCGGGGCCGCAGGGGGCGCAACTGCGCACCGCACTCGCCTCGGTGCAGAGGATCTGTCCGGAGTTCGCGCCGGTGCAGGTGCTGCGGCGCAGCGGCCGCTCGGTCCTCCTGGTCGGCACCACAGGGCGGATGACCGCCGTCGCGAAGGTTTTACTGGACCACTCGCCGGAGTGGCGCGAGCGCTACCGGCACGAAATAGCGGCATACCGGACGTTCGTCCGGCACCGCCCGCCGGTCCGGGTGCCGCGGCTGATCGCCGCCGACCCCGAGAACTGCACGCTGGTGGTGGAGCGGATGGCGGGCCGGGTCGCGGCCCTGCAGCGGCACCCGGTGGAGCCGCCGCCGCGGGTGGACCTGCGGGCGGCCCTGGGCGCGGTGTGCCGGGTCAACCAGTGGCGGCCGCCGGCCGAGCTGTTCGGCACCCCGATGAACTACGCGCGGCGGATCGCCCGCGACTACGAGTTGGGGCTGCTGACCGACCGGGACCTCGGCGACCTGCAGAAGCTGTTGCACGGCGTGAAGCTGTCGGGCACGGCGCTGCAGTTCAACCACGGTGACGCGCTGCTGTCGAACCTGCTGCTGTCCCCGGCCGGTCCGGTGCTGCTCGACTGGGAGCACGCGGGCTGGTACCTGCCGGGGTACGACCTGGCCACGCTGTGGACGGTCCTGGGCGACGCCCCGGCCGCCCGCGCCCAGATCAGCCGGCTCGCGCAGTCGGCGGGTCCGGCCGCGCGGGACGCCTTCCTGGTCAATCTGATGCTGGTGCTGACCCGGGAGATCCGGATGTCCGAGACGGCGGTGCAGCGCTCGATGCTGGCGACCGCCCCGACCCAGCCGCTGCCGGCGGGCTCCCTCTCCTCGGGTGAGGAGCAGCGGCTGCTGCTCCGCCGCCTGCACGACGACGCCGGGATGGCGCGCCGAGCGGTCCGCGCGGCGGTCGGCACGCGCTGATCCGCCCGATGGGCCGGACGGCCCGGGCGCCCCATGTACGCGAAGTCCCGTGGCCCCCACCGCCACGGGACTTCGCTCGTTCGCGGGTGCGCAGACGCCCGGGGAAGGCGCGGGCGGCTCTCCCGGCCGCGCGGTGCGGTCGCGCCCCGGATGTCCCGTCGGGCTCCGTTAGCGTGGGGAGACCATCGACGGGAGGCGCTGATGAAGTCCGGAGTGCGCAAGTGGGAGGCGGTGCGGGAGTTCGCCCTCGGCCTTCCGGAGGCCGTGGAGGATCATCCGTGGGGTCCTGAGGACTGCGTGGTGAAGGTGAACAAGAAGATCTTCGTCTTCCTGGGCAACACCGACGGGCCGGGGCAGCCGGGCCTGTCCGTCAAGCTCAAGGACGAGGCACTGCACGGGCACGCGATGGCGGCGCCGGGAGCGGAGCCCACCGGATACGGTCTGGGCCGCTCCGGCTGGGTGTCCGTCCCGCTGGCGGAGAAGGGGGCGCCCTCCGCGCAGGTGCTGTGCGAGTGGGTGGAGGAGAGCTACCGCACCGTGGCCCTGAAGCGGCACGTGAGGGAACTGGACGCCCGGATGCAGGGGGAGGGTTGAGGTGTCGGTCTTGTGCTCGGACGCCGGATGACTTGACATCACATGATCCCCCGAAGACCTTTTCTGACTCAGCATCAGACGTGCTGGAGCCGATCCCCGTCTTCCCCACACCGCTGGAGCCTGCCCATGTCCGCAAGCGCTTCACGCACCTCCCCCGAGACCCTCCCGTCGAGACGTACGGTCCTCGCCGGTACGGGTGCCGGGGTGCTCGCCGCCACCGTCCTGCCCTCCGCCGCGGCGCGGGCCGCCGCCCAGGACGGCCCCCCGCTCGGCGAGTTCGACGTCGTCGTGGTCGGGTCCGGGGCCGCCGGGATGACCGCCGCACTCACCGCCGCCAAGCGGGGGCTGAGCGTGCTGGTCGTCGAGAAGGCGCCCACCTTCGGCGGTTCGGCCGCCCGTTCCGGGGCCGGGATCTGGCTGCCGAACAACTCCGTGATCCTGGGCGCCGGGGTGCCGGACACGCCGCAGAAGGCGGCGACGTACCTCGCGGCCGTGGTCGGGCCGGAGGTGCCGGCCGACCGCCAGGCCGCCTTCCTCTCCAACGGTCCGCGGATGCTGGACTTCGTGATGGCCAACAGCCCGCTCAGGTTCCGGTTCATGGAGGGGTACAGCGATTACTACCCCGATCTGCCGGGCGGCCTCCCGAACGGCCGGTCCATCGAGCCGGACCAGCTCGACGGCAACATCCTCGGCGCCGAACTGGCCCGCCTGAACCCGGCGTACATGCCCGTCCCGGCCGGCATGGTGGTCTTCAGCCAGGACTACAAGTGGCTGAACCTGGCGGCGGTGAGCGCCAAGGGGCTCGCGGTGTCCACCGAGTGCCTGGCGCGCGGCACGAAGGCGGCGCTGCGCGGGGAGAAGCCGCTGACGATGGGCCAGTCGCTGGCGGCCGGGCTGCGCGCGGGGCTCCAGCGGGCCGGGGTCCCGGTGTGGCTGAACAGCCCGCTGGTCGACCTGGTCCAGGAGGGCGGCGCGGTCACCGGCGTGGTGGTGGAGAAGGAGGGCGTACGGGGGACCGTACGGGCCCGGCGCGGGGTGATCGTCGGCTCGGGCGGCTTCGAGCACAACGCGACGATGCGGGCGCAGTACCAGCAGCAGCCGATCGGCACGCAGTGGTCGGTGGGCGCGAAGGAGAACACCGGCGACGGGATCCGGGCGGGCAAGCGGGCCGGGGCGGCGCTGGCCCTGATGGAGGACGCGTGGTGGGGGCCGTCGATCCCGCTGCCCGGGGAGCCGTACTTCTGCCTCGCCGAACGGACCCTGCCGGGCGGGCTGATCGTGAACGCGAACGGGGCGCGGTTCGTCAACGAGGCGGCGCCGTACAGCGATGTGGTGCACGTGATGTACGAGAAGGACCGGGGCGCCACCGGTTCGCACATACCGGCGTGGCTGATCGTGGATCAGAACTACCGCAACAGGTACCTGTTCAAGGACATCCTGCCGACGCTCGCCTTCCCCGATGCCTGGTACCAGGCGGGCGCGGCGAAGAAGGCGTGGACGTGGGACGCGCTGGCCGGCCAGATCGGGGTTCCGGCGGGCGCGCTGCGGGCGACGCTGGGCCGGTTCAACGCGCAGGCGTGGAGCGGCAGCGACTCCGACTTCCACCGGGGCGACACGGCGTACGACCACTACTACACGGACCCGAACGTGCACCCGAACTCGTGCCTGGCGCCGATCTGGGCCCCGCCGTTCTACGCGTTCAAGATCGTGCCGGGGGACCTCGGGACCAAGGGCGGCATCGTGACGGACGCGCGGGCCCGGGCGCTGCGGCCGGACGGCTCGGTGATCCGGGGCCTGTACGCGGCGGGCAACGCGAGCGCGGCGGTGATGGGCCACAGCTACGCGGGGGCCGGGTCGACGATCGGGCCCGCGATGACGTTCGGCTACGTCGCGGCGAACGACATCGCGGACGCGTGACGTCCCGGGCTCAGCGCGAGCGAAAGACCTAGCCCTGCTGGAAGAGCTCGGCGGGGAGCGGCTTCAGGAGGGCGTAAAGGTCATCGGTGATCGGACGGTCCCAGCTGGCGATGGTCACCAGCACGTTGTCGCTGCGGTCGAACTGGACGCAGGAGATGCGGGACTCCGACAGCTTGATCTTCCGGACGATGAGGAGGTTGTCGCCCTGCATGACGGGGCAGTCCTCGACACCGGTGACCTCGACGTCCTCGTCGTTCTCCAGGGCGTCGAGGAGCTGGGCCACCTCGAAGGGGACCTCGCCGTCGGAGAGCTCCCGGGCCGGGGAACCCTCGGGGAGGTTTCCGATGATCATCGCGGGGCCGCGTCCGCCGAACAGGTCGTAGCGGAGGAAGACACCCTGGCAGCTGCCGTCGGGCGCGGGCAGCAGCCCGGCCCCGAGATTGCCCGGCCAGTCCCCCGGGTCCATGGCCAGGACGTCGAAGTCCGGGCCGGCGGGTGTGGCGGCGCGGTGGCGGCGGAGGAAGGACATGCCGCCATGGTACGTGGCCGCACGGGTTTTCCGGCCCGGGGGCCCTGATCCCGACGCCGCCCGGGCCGGGCGCGCCGGACCGGCCGGTCAGACCGGGGGAACCAGGGTGAACCAGTGCCGGAGCAGGGCGGCGTCACCACCCGTGACCCGCAGGGCGGTGGCGGGCAGCCGTCCCCAGAGGAAGAGGGCGAGGTCCGAGGCGGTCCCGGCGGCCTCGACGTCCGCCGGGACGGTCGGGCCGGGCTCGCGGGCGCGGCTGCACTCCAGCAGGACCTCGTCCGCCGCGAAGACGACCGTCCAGGTTTCCGGTCCGTCGGTACTCCGGAAGCGGTACCGCTCCCCCGTTCCGGCGGGGGCCGCCTTCCACGAACGGCGGGCCGGGGCCATCACCTCGCACGTCTGGGTGACGGCGTCCGCCGCGACGGCCGGGTCGAGCGGGCCGGGAGTCCCCGTCGCGGACTGCGCGTCCCAGCGGTGGACGGCCAGCTCGATCAGCTGCATCCGCAGCCAGAATCCCGAGGTCTGCTCGGCCGACCAGGTCCACACCGGGGTGTCCGGCCCCAGCTCCCGGAGCAGCTCCGCCAGCTCCCGGGCGCCCTGCGCGAACCACTCCGTCAGCTCCTCCGGGGCGGCCGGGACCTGCGGGAGGTCGAGGCCGCCGGGGTCCGGCGGGACCGCGAGCCGCTCCCGTAGGACGTGTGCCAGGTAGCGGTGCACGCCCCCCAGGTGGGCGACGAGGTCGGAGACCGTCCAGCCCGGGCACGAGGGGACCGTCGGCACCGGCTCGCCGAGGTCGAGGGCGCGGCGGACGGCCTTCTCGAATGCCGACGCCTCGTTCCGGAAGTGGGAGATGCGTTCACTGTGATCCATACGGTTGACCCTGCCCACGGGACGGCGGAGTCTCCCGCCTTGCGCTCCGGGCGAACCCCTCCGGCGCGACACGCCGGCCGGTACGTACGAGCCAATGCGATGGAAATCGGACGGCCATGTAATCTGATCATGACCATCTGAACAGGTTCAACAACACTGGGGGGCCGGTGTACCGTCACCGCGTCATGATCTCCGCCGCCGTCGTCGCGGCAGCCGTCGGTCTCGTCGTACCGAGCGCGGCCCACGCGGCCGAGCCGGCCGCGAGCCACACACAGGACGCGGGCAAGAAGCTCGCGGCAGCCGTGCAGGAGGCGACGAAGACCGCCACCTTCAGCAGCCCGCCCGAGCGGTCCGTCCGCACGGCTCCTGCCACCGCGTCGGCCGCCGAGGGCGCGCCGGCCGCGGCCGCCGACCACTACGTCGGTCTGGTCACCACCGGATCCGGTGCGCGCACCATGGACCTCTCCACCTGGGTCTCGAGCGAGAAGACCGAGGTGTTCCGGGTGGTCGTCGACTGGGGTGACGGTCACACGACCGACCCCGAGCACTCCCTCACGGACGAGTTCCTGCGCTTCAAGCACACGTACGCCAAGGTCGGTACCCACAAGATCACGGTCACGGCGACCGATCTGGGGACCAAGGAGGCCGTCACCAACAGCGTCGACATCGTCGTGGCGGGCTCCGACTTCACCCCGCACGCGCCCACCCGGCTGCTGGACACCCGGGACGGCACCGGAACCTCGTCGTCCCGGCCCGTCGCCCCGTACGGGACGACTCGGGTGAAGGTCGGCGGCAACAGCGGCATCCCCGAGGGGGTGACCGCCGTGGCCCTCAACATCACCGCGACCGGCGCCGCCGCCGACGGGCACGTCGCCGCCTACGCGTCCGGCACCGAGCAGCCGACCACGTCGAACGTCAACTTCACCGCGGGGCGGTCCGTCCCGAACCTGGCGATCGTGCCGGTCGGCGCGGACGGCTACGTCGAACTGGTCAACCGCAGCGCCGGCTCGGTGAACCTGATCGCGGACGTCACGGGTTACTTCGCCCGCTCCGCCTCCAGCGGCTACACCCCCATGGACCCGTTCCGTCTCGTCGACACCCGGGACGGCAAGGGCGCCGCCAAGGGCCAGGTCGCCGGGCAGGGCTCCTTCGGCGTCCAGGTCGCGGGCCAGGGCGAGCTGCCGGCCGCGGGCATCACGGCCGTCGCCCTCAACGTCACGATCACCGCCCCGAAGGACTCCGGCCACCTGACCGTCTTCCCGAGCGGGCAGCAGGCTCCGATCACCTCGAACGTGAACTTCACCGCCGGCCAGACGGTCGCCAACTCGGTGATCGTGCCGGTGGGCCCGGACGGCAAGATCAACATACGCAACGGCTCCTGGAGCCCGACCGATGTGATCGTGGACGTGACCGGCTACTACAGCGCCGACGGCAAGGCCGCCTACCTGCCGCTCGCGCCGGAGCGCCTGCACGACTCGCGGAAGTTCTTCTGGCCGGTCGACGGCCAGGACTACCGCTACCAGACGCTGTTCGAGCCCAGCGTCACCCTTGCGGGTGCGGTGATGAACGCCACCGTCACCAACACGGAGGGCAGCGGCCACCTCACGGTCGCCCCGGACCCGAACACCCGGGAGGCGTACGGCCAGAGCAAGGCGGTCCGGCCGACCCCGCCGAACTCCTCCAACCTGAACTGGACGAAGGGCGAGACCGTCTCGAACCTGGTCCAGGCGAGCGCCGGCAAGAACGACATCGTCGACTTCTGGAACCGGGGCTGGGAGCGCACCGACCTGATCATCGACCTGTTCGGCGTGTACGCCAAGAACTGACGCGTGCCCCGGAGGCCTACGGTGCGTAGGCCTTCAGGGCGGCCGGCAGGCCCGGGAGGTCGGTGCCGAGCTTGCGGCACGCCGCGGACAGGGCCCATTCCGGGCCCTGTCCGGGGCGGCCGGAGCCGTCCGGGACGGACGCGCCCGCCGCCCGCCGCGCCGCCCGGAGCTCCTCCTCCGCGAGCCCGTCCCGCGTGAGCCCGCCCTGCGCGGGCCCGTCCTCGCCGGCCTCCCCGGCCTCCCCGGCCTTCGCGGCCTTCGCGGCCTTCGCGTCCGGCCCGCACGGCAGGATGCCGCCCAGCCCGAGCAGGACGTCGCTCGCCCGGGCCACCAGCCCGTCGGCCCCGCATTCCCGGGCCGTCACCACCGCCCGTGCCAGCAGGTCCGCGTCCCGCAGCTCGGTGCCCAGCGCCGCCAGGGCGCGGGCCAGTTCATAGCCCGCCGGTGACCGCGCGAGCAGGGCGACCGCCTCTTCCAGCAGTCCGGCCCGGTCCTCCGGCGCCGCGACCTCGGCCGCCACCCGCAGGGCCTGGCCGATGCCCGAAGGGGCACCGAAGGCGCGGGCCCGCCGGACGGCATCGCCGGCCAGGGCACGCGCCCGGTCCGGATCGTCCGCGGCGAGGGCCCGGGCCAGGTGCAGCTGCCACGGGCACCACGCCGGGTTCTGGATGCCGCGCGGGGTCAACCGCTGGTCGACCTCCTCCAGTTCGGCGACGGCCGCCCGTACCTGGCCGCGGGCCAACAGCAGTTCGGCGTAGACGGTCTGGGAGTCGGGGAAGACCACGGCCGCCGGGAAGGGCCTGCCGTACTCGTGCTCCCGTGCCAGCTCCCAGGCCTCGTCGACCCGGCCCCGCGCGAGCAGCGTGGTGAGGAGGATGGCTATGGCGTACCAGTGCACGGGGGTGCGCCGGCCCACGCGTTCGGCCAGCCGCAGCCCGGCGCGTGCCAGCTCCTCGGCCTCGGCGAGCCGCCCGCGCCGGTAGCGGATGTAGGCGCGCAGGCTGTACGCGAAGGACAGGTGCGCCCCGCGCCAGCCCTGCCGCTCGAACTCGGCGGTGCCCGCCTCGAACAGCTCCTCCGCCCGTCCCGGCCGGTCGGCGTACATGTGGGCCATCGCGACCAGGACCGGGACCTCGAAGCCGCGGTCCTCGTGGGCCCAGCTGAAGGGCCGCTCCAGCACCCGTCCGGCGTGGTGCAGCACCACGTCCACCGGCTCTCCCCGCAGGCAGGCGTCCCAGGCCCGCAACGCGATGACGTACCGCTCGGTGAGGTCCCGGCCGGTCAGCCGGTCGGCGAGCCGGGCGAGGCGCCGCGAGCGGGCCGGGGAGTCGGTCTCGGCGGCGTTGAAGGCGTCCCACATGAACTGCTCCGACTGCAGGCGCAGTCGGGCGCGGACGTCCTGGGTGTTCGGGATCTCCCGCGCGAGGGATTCCGAGGCCTCGGCGAGGCGGTCGCTGTGGGCGAGCACCTGGGCCAGCCGGATGACGATGCCCTGGCGCAGCGCCGGGTCGTCGAAGGGCTCGGCGAGAGCGGCCCGCAGGTGGTTGACGGTGTTGGCGGGCTCGGTGAGCAGGGAGGCGCAGCCGAGTTCGTACAGCACGGCCGCGCGCTCGTCGAAGTCCGGGGGCTCGCGCAGCGCGCGGGCGAGCTGGCGGCGGGCGGCGTCGGGGGCGCCGGCGCGGAGGTTCTCGCCGGCGGCCTCGCGCAGGACGCGCACCACCCAGGGGTCGTTCTCGGGGTGGGTCTCCAGCAGGTGGCGGGCGGCGGCGGAGGAGCCGAGTCCGGCGTCGACGACGGCCGCGGCGGCCTTGCCGTGCAGGGCGACGCGGAGCGCGTCGGGGATGGCGCGGTAGATGCCGGTGGCGATGAGCGGGTGGACGAACTCCAGCCCCGCGTCGCGCTCGTCCGTCGCGGCGGACAGGATCCGCGCGTCGCGCAGCCGCCCGGTGGCGTCCACGGCCTCCTCGGTGCCGAGGGCGGCGACCCGGGCGGCGAGGTCCTGCGGGATCGCGGTGCCGAGGACGGCGCAGGCCCAGGCGAAGCGGACGGTGGAGGGGCCTAGGCGTTCGAGGCGGGCGGCGAGGCCGCTGCCGCGCTGGGCGGCGACGAGGTCGCTCAGCAGCGGGGCGTTCGCCTCGACCGGGGTCAGTCCCTTGTCGCGGACCTTGGCGGCGAGTTCGACGGCCTCGAAGGGATTGCCGGTGGTGACGGCCCAGGCCTCCTGGCAGAAGGCGTCGTCGGCGTGGTCGCCGAGCCATTCGCGGACGAGGGCGGCGACGGCGGCCGGGGTGAGCGGCGCGAGGGGCAGCGGGCGCTGTCCCGCCCGGCCGGGCAGCGTACGGAAAGCCGCCGCGTCCGCGGGCAGTTCGTCGGGCCGGTAGGCGACGACGAGGAGCAGCGGGAGGTGTTCGGCGCGCGGGGCGAAGGCGGCGAGCCAGCCGAGGGACTCGGGGTCGGCCCAGTGGGCGTCGTCGAGGACGAGGGTGACGGGGGCGCGCTTGACGACGAGGTGGGTGAGGACCCAGTCGAGTCCGTCGCGCAGGCCCTGGGGGTCGGGCGGGGCGCCCTGTTCGGGGGCGCACAGCCCGAGGGCCGGTCCGACGATGGAGTACCAGCCCCCGAGGGCCGCGCGCAGTTCCTGCTCGGAGGTGCCGGCCAGCTGGGGCTGGATCAGTTGGCGGGCGACGTGGAAGGGCTGGCTCTGCTCCTGCTCCCCGCCGCGGGCGGCGAGCACGGTGCAGGAGCGGGCGTGCGCGCGGCGGCGGAGTTCGGCGAGCAGGGTGGTCTTGCCGAGTCCGGCCGGGCCGGAGAAGGCGAGCAGCGCGCCGCCGGCGTCCGGCCCGGGACCGGTGAGCTGGTCCAGGGCCTCGTCGACGGTGGCGAGTTCGGCCTCGCGTTCGACCATCGTGCGCCGCATACGGGTCCGGCGGTCCGTCATGGCTGGTACCCCCCAGGCCTGTTCGGGAGCTCAGCGTACGCCCGCGCACACGGTGAGGTGCCCCACAGTGAGGAAAGAATCCGATCTTCTTTACAACCGACCTTCCGACGACCTTCCGACAACCTTGCACCGGCCTTCCAGTGGCCTTCCGGCGGCCTTCCGACTGACGTTCGGAGGTGCGCTCCGGGGTGGTCTCCCGGGGCGCGTCAGTCCCGTGCCGAACGCGCCGCGAGCTCCTCCAGCACGGCCACCGCCTCCGCGGCCCGGTCCGCGGCCACGAAGAGGTGGTCGTGGTGGTATCCGGCGATGACGTTGCAGCTCAGACCGTGTGCGCCGAGTTCGGCGGCGAAGGCCGCGGTGAGTCCGACGGCGTCGAGGGCGGAGTGGATCCGCAGGGTGATCCAGCCCGCGGTGTAGTCGTAGGCGAGCCCGGCGGCGTCGGCGTCCTCCTGGCGCAGGACCAGGGTGAGCCCCTCCCGCTCCAGAACGGTGGCGACGGGCGCGGTGCCGGCGGGCACCGCGCCTCCGGGCACGGTGCAGAACACGTACCGCCCCTCGTTCAACTCGGGCCGCATACCGCTCAGGAGCTTGCGCAGATCGTTCTCTCCACTCATGCCCCCACCCTACCCATCATCCCGATATGCCCGATTGGGCGCTGCGGGCCGGGCGTCCTGGCCGCCGGCTCAGGTGTCCTCGTGGAGCCGCCGGTGCCACCAGGCGCGCGGACGACCCTGCCGGTCGGCCCACCGTCCGGCGGGCGGGTCGGGGTCGGGAAGCGTGCGACGGAGGAACTGCGCGTCCAGGTCCCGCAGTAGGCAGCCCAGCGCGGTCCGGGCGACGGGCGGCAGGGTCCGCTGGAGGTCGGCCAGTGCGTCGCGGACGACGGCGATGTCGTCACGTGCGCAGCCGGGGCAGCCCGGGCACGGGGAGGGGCTCAGGAGCAGTGTGCCGCCGGGGCGGCGCAGGAAGTTCCGGTACCTGCTCAGCAGGTCCGCGATCTCGTCGGCGCGGCCGGGCCGGGCCCAGTGGGCGGCGGCAGCGGCAGCGGGTGGCAGCCGGTCCACGGGCGGGAGCGGCCGCGTCCAGGCGGGTGGCCGCCGGCCCTCGTACGTTCCTCGTTCGGCGCGCAGCGCGCCGGGCCGTCTACGCGGCATCGCCCTTTCGGCGGATGATCCTCATGGCCCCATCCTGCCGGGGCGCTCCACGGCGGGCAAGGGGGTTGCGGGCGCGCGGCAAGGGGGTACGGGCGGCCACCGGGGCGGCGGCTCCGCGCCCGGTGGTGCCGCGCGTACGAGATCGACCTAGGTCAGGTCGAACTCCCCGCCCCGGGCGTTCAGCACGAACTTGTGCCACTCGTCCGGCGTGAAGATCAGCGAAGGGCTCTCCGGCCGCTCGCTGTTGCGCATCGCGATGAAGCCCTCCACGAAGGCGATCTGGACGTCACCCGCTCCCCGGCTGCTCGACTGCCAGTCCGCCTCGGTGAGATCGAGGTCCGGCTTGCCCCAGCCGGCGAGGGGTTGCGAAATCATGCTCTCGGCCACGTGCGTGCTCCTCCCGGTACGTCGTCCGGGGGCAAGGTTAACCACCGCAGCGCGTGGCGCACAGGCCACGGTGAGTCACCGTGGCCTGTCCCGTACCCCGGGCCGCCCGTCCGCCGCCGGCCGGGCCGCCGTCAGGACGTGGGCTCCTCGGCCCCCACCAGCCACATCGCGAAGAACTGGGCGCCGCCGCCGTACGCGTGGCCCAGGGCCCGCCGGGCTCCCGGAACCTGGTGTTCCCCGGCCTGTCCGCGGACTTGGAGGGCCGCTTCCGCGAAGCGGATCATGCCGGAGGCGCCGATCGGGTTGGTGGACAGGACCCCGCCGGAAGGGTTGACCGGAAGGTCCCCGTCGAGTTCCGTCACGCCCGCCTCGGTGAGCTTCCAGCCCTCGCCCTCCGCCGCGAAGCCGAGGTTCTCCAGCCACATCGGCTCGTACCAGGAGAACGGCACGTACATCTCCACCGCGTCGACCTCCCGGCGCGGATCGGTGATCCCCGCCTGCCGGTAGACGTCGGCCGCGCAGTCCTTGCCGGCCTGCGGCGAGACGAAGTCCTTGCCCGCGAAGAGGGTGGGCTCGCTGCGCATCGCCCCGCCGTGCACCCAGGCGGCCGGCTTCGGCGAACGGGCCGCGCCCGCCCGGTCGGTGAGGATCATCGCGCAGGCGCCGTCCGAGGAGGGGCAGGTCTCGGAGTACCGGATCGGGTCCCACAGCATCGGCGAGGCCTGGACCTTCTCCAGGGTGATGTCGTGCTCGTGCAGGTGCGCGTACGGGTTCTTCAGCGCGTTGCGCCGGTCCTTGTACGCGACGAGCGAGCCCACCGTGTCGGGCGCGCCCGTGCGCCGCATGTACGCGCGCACGTGCGGGGCGAAGAACCCGCCCGCGCCCGCCAGCAGCGGCTGCTGGAAGGGGACGGGGAGGGAGAGCCCCCACATGGCGTTCGACTCGGACTGCTTCTCGAAGGCGAGGGTGAGCACGGTCCGGTGGACGCGCGCGGCGACGAGGTTGGAGGCGACCAGCGCGGTGGACCCGCCGACCGAACCGGCCGTGTGAACGCGCAGCATCGGCTTGCCGACCGCGCCGAGGGCGTCCGCCAGGTACAGCTCCGGCATCATCACCCCCTCGAAGAAGTCGGGAGCCTTGCCGATGACGACCGCGTCGATGTCCGCCCAGGTCAGCTCGGCGTCGGCGAGGGCGCGCACCGCCGCCTCGCGGACCAGCCCGGCGATGGACACGTCGTGGCGGGCGGCCACGTGCTTGGTCTGCCCGATCCCGACGACGGCCACCGGCTCCTTGCCCGTGGTGCTCATGCTCGGTCCCCTTCCAGGACGGCGACCAGGTTCTGCTGGAGGCAGGGGCCGGAGGTGGCGTGGGCGACGGCCCGGTCGGACTCGCCGCGGTGGATGCGGGCGGCCGCCTCGCCGATGCGGATCAGGCCGGCGGCCATGACCGGGTTGGCGGCGAGCGCGCCTCCGGAGGGGTTGACGGCCACGCCCTCCCCGAGGCCGAGCGCCTTGCGGAGCACGACCTCCTGCGAGGAGAACGGGGCGTGCAGTTCCGCCGTGTCCACGGGCGCCTCGAAGACGCCCGCGTGTTCGGCGGCGATCCGGGTGGACGGGGAGTCGGTGAGGTCGCGCAGCCCCAGGCTGTGGGCCTCGATGCGGTGGTCGATGCCGGTGATCCAGGCCGGGCGTGCGCACAGCTGCCGGGCGAGGTCGCCGGCCGCGAGGATCACGGCGGCCACGCCGTCGCCGATGGGCGGGCAGTCCCCGGTGCGCAGCGGCCGGACCTGGTAGTCGCCCTGGGGCACCGAACCGCTCAGCTGGGCGTGCGGGTTGGCCTCGGCGGCGGCCCGGCTGCGCGCTCCGATCGCCGCCAGGGCGGGTTCGTCGGTCTCGCCCGCGTCGATGAGGGCCTGGGCCTGGAGGGCGGCGAGGGCCACCGAGTCGGGCCAGAGCGGAGCGACGTAGTACGGGTCCAACTGGCGGGTCAGCACGTCGCGCACCGACCCCGGCGAGGACTTTCCGTACGAGTAGACGAGCGCGGTGTCGGCCTCGCCGGTCTGGATCTTGACCCAGGCCTCGTAGAGGGCCCAGGCGCCGTCCATCTCCACGTGCGACTCGGAGATCGGCGGCCAGGCGCCGACCCCGTCGAGGGTCATGGTGAAGGAGAAGGCCCGGCCGGCCAGGTAGTCGCTGGAGCCGGAGCAGGTGAAGCCGATCTCCCCGGCCTTCAAGCCTGTCGCGGCCAGCACCTGGTGCAGGACCGGCATGACCATCTCGACTTCGCTGAGTTCGTCGGTGCGGCGCAGGTGGTCGCTCTGCGCGAAGGCGACCACCGCGACCTCACGGGCGTATCGGGCCATCAGAT
Source organism: Streptomyces sp. NPDC048424 (assembly GCF_040651555.1). Lineage (NCBI taxonomy): Bacteria > Bacillati > Actinomycetota > Actinomycetes > Kitasatosporales > Streptomycetaceae > Streptomyces > Streptomyces sp. NPDC048424. Next base: position 163,565 of record NZ_JBEZKE010000010.1, read on the forward strand.
GAGCTCCTTGTACGCGTCGTAGTCCGCGTCCGGCTCGCCGGTGGGGCGGTAGTGGTCGGGGTAGCGGCCGCCCTCGGTCCACACGGGCTCGACCCGCAGGCCCATGCGCACCTGGTCGTACGGGATGCCGCCGATCCGGCCGTGGAGGGCGAGGCCGGCGCCGTCGAGGGCGATGTGGGCGTAGACGTACGGGACCTCGATGTCGAGGTTCCTGGCCTTGATGTTGACGATGCAGTACGTGGTGACCGTGCCCGCCGGGCCGACCTCCACCTGGTCGGTGGTGGCCACCCCGCAGGTGGGGCAGGCGCCGCGCGGGGGGACGTACACCTTGTGGCAGGAGGGGCAGCGCTCGCCGACGGTCTTCTGCTCGGAGAGGGCGTTGATGTACGCGGTCTGGGCGCGGCCGGGGCTGTAGACGTAGTCCAGGCGGGCCTGCGCGACGATGCCGGTGACGGCGTCGGCGAACTCCCCGTCGTGCGGGGCGGCCCGGCCGCCCGCCGGGCCCTCGTACGGTTCGAAGCAGGCGATGTCGGTGATGGCCCCGGTGCGCTCGGCGGCCCAGCGGACGCGCACCCGCATGCCGGTGCGCACGGCCTCGGGGCCGGGCGCGTCGAGGGCGTGCAGGAGGGCGGTGTCCGCGCCGTCGAGCTTGACCAGCACCCATGCGAAGGGGGTGTCCAGGGGCTGGTTGGGGCGGGGCAGGCCGTTCCAGGCCCAGGTGGTGACGGTGCCGGTGGCCGCGACCTCGACGAGCTCGCGGATCTCCTCGGCGGTGACGGGGTCGTACTCGACGGGCGGGACCATCACCTTCCCGTCGGAGGTCTTCACCCCGAGGACGACGCCTTCGCGCAGGCCGGTGAGAAAGGCACTCTGAACGGGCCCGAGGGACCGGGTGAAGGGAAACTCGACGACGAGAGGCGCGCGGAGCACCTCCGGTGGGGAGGCAGCTGTCATGGTGGCTCTCCGATGCATTGATTCCGACAACCCACGGGCAAACCCAGCCCCGCCGGCAACTCCAGCCCCGCGGGCAAACCCAGCCCGCCGGCGTTTGAGGCGCGGGGCCCGGGGCGGAGCCCCTGGTCTTTCAGCCCCGCCGACCAACCCAGCCCCGCCGGCGATTGAGGCGCGGGGTCCGGGGCGGAGCCCCGATCTTTCAGCCCCGCCGGCGTTTGAGGCGCGGGGGAACGGGGGCAGCGCCCCCGGCAAGGCAACGGCGGCGGCGACGCGGCGGCTACTCCCGCCGATACACCGCGGGCCGCTTCTCCGCAAAGGCCCGCGCCCCCTCCTTCGCATCCGCCGTCTCGAAGATCGGCCACCCCCGCAGCAACTCCGAGGCCAGCCCCTCCGTCTCCGTCAGCTCGGCGGTCTCGTAGACCGACGCCTTCACCGCCTCCACCGCCAGCGGCCCGCACGCGTTGATCCGCTCCGCGGTCTCCAGCGCGGCCTCCAGCGCCGTGCCGTCCGGCACCACCCGCCCCACGAGCCCGATCCGCGCCGCCTCCTCCGCGGAGTACGGGCGCCCGGTCAGCAGCATCTCCAGGGCGTGCGTACGCGGGATCTGGCGCGGCAGCCGGACCGTGGAGCCGCCGATCGGGAACAGTCCCCGCTTGACCTCGAAGAGCCCGAAGGTGGCTCCCTCGCCCGCCACCCGGATGTCCGTACCCTGCAGGATCTCGGTCCCGCCGGCCACGCAGTACCCCTCCACCGCCGCGATCACCGGCTTGCGCGGCCGGTGGTGACGGAGCATCGCCTTCCAGTGCAGGTCGGGATCGGCCTTGAGGCGGTCCCGGTACTGGTCGCCCGCCATCCCCTTCCCGGCCAGCGCCTTGAGGTCCATGCCGGCGCAGAAGTCCCCGCCGGCGCCGGTCAGGACGACCGAGCGGATCGTGTCGTCGGCGTCCGCCTCCAGCCAGCCGTCGTACAGCCCCACCAGCAGCGGCAGCGAGAGCGCGTTCTTCGCCTCGGGCCTGTTCATGGTGAGCACCAGCGTGGCGCCGTGCCGTTCCACGGTCAGGTGTTCTGTCCCACCCATTGCCGTCCTCCCGTCTCAAGACCTAGAACAGGTTGCAATAGGGGCGGGTGCAGTTCAATAGTTTTCTGACACCTAGTCAGATTTCTTGGGCGGTGCCCTTCCCAGTTGCCGGCTCCGACGCTCTAATGACCGCCGGAGCAGGCCGGCCACGGGGCCAGTCGTCGGGAACATCGGGAACATCCGGGGTCAGGAGGAACGGTGGAGTACAACCTTGCCGACCTGTTCGAGTCGGTCGTGGACGTGGTCCCGGACCGTGAGGCCCTCGTCTACGTGGACCACCCCGGGACCGGCGCGGAGCGCCGCCTCACGTACGCGGAGCTGGACGCGGCGGCGAACCGGATCGCGCACCACCTGCTGGACAGCGGGCTGAAGCCCGGCGAGCACCTGGGGCTCCACCTCTACAACGGGATCGAGTACCTCCAGACCGTACTGGCCTGCCTGAAGGCCCGGCTGGTCCCGGTGAACGTCAACTACCGGTACGTGGAGGAGGAGCTGGTCTACCTCTACAACGACGCCGATCTCGCCGCGCTCGTCTTCGAGGGCGAGTTCACCGAGCGGGTGGCGGCGGCGCTGCCGCAGACGACGCGGCTCCGGCACCTGATCCGCGTCGGAGAGGTCCCCGAGGGCGCCCCGGAGCCCTCGATCGCCCCGGTCGCGTACGCGGACGCCGAGGCGGCCGGCTCGGCCGAGCGCGGCTTCCCGCCCCGCTCCCCCGACGACCTGTTCATCATCTACACCGGCGGCACGACCGGCATGCCCAAGGGCGTCATGTGGCGGGCAGAGGACCTCTTCTTCGCGGGCCTCTTCGGTGGGGAGCCGTCGGGCGAGCCGGTGAAGCGGCCGGAGGAACTGGCCGAACGGGTCGCGTCGAAGGGGGCCGGGCTCACCTTCTTCCCCGCTCCCCCGCTGATGCACGGCACGTCGACACTGACCTCGTTCATCGCCTTCAACTACGGCCAGCGGGTGGTCATCCACCGCAAGTACGCGCCGGAGGAGGTGCTCCGTACGATCGAAAAGGAGAAGGTGTCGAGCGTGTCGCTGGTCGGCGACGCGATGCTCAGGCCGCTCATCGACGCCCTGAAGGGCCCCCTCCAGGGCACTGACCTGTCCTCGCTGTTCAGCGTGTCCTCGTCCGGGGCGATCATGTCGGAGACGGTGCGCGCCGAGTTCCAGCGGCTCGTTCCGAACGTACTGCTCCTGAACAACTTCGGATCGTCCGAGTCCGGCTCCAACGGCCGGGCGGCGGACGACTCCGGCCCGGAGAAGGGCTTCCGCCTGGTGGTCAACGACCGTACGCAGGTGGTGGACCCGGTCACGCACGAGCCGGTCGCGGTGGGCGAACCGGGGCGGCTCGCCCAGCGCGGGCACGTACCGCTCGGCTACTACAACGACCCGGCGAAGACCGCCGAGACCTTCTTCCAGAAGGGCGCCGAACGCTGGGTACTGCTCGGCGACATGGCGACGGTCGACGAGCAGGGCATCGTCACGGTGCTCGGGCGCGGCTCGCAGTGCATCAACACGGGCGGCGAGAAGGTCTATCCGGAGGAGGTGGAACAGGCGTTGAAGTCCCACCCCGACGTGTACGACGCCCTGGTCGCCGGCGTCCCGGACCCGACGTGGGGCAGTCACGTGGCCGCGGTGGTCCAGGTCCGCTCCGGTTCCCCGGCGCCGACCCTGGACGAGATCCAGAGCCACTGCCGCACCCGCCTGGCGGGCTACAAGATCCCCCGCCAGCTGGTCATCGCCCCCGCCATCCAACGCTCCCCGAGCGGCAAGGCGGACTACCGCTGGGCGAAGACGGTGGCGACGGAGGCCGACACGGCCCCGCAGGGGTAGGGAACCTCCGGCGGACGAAGGAAACGAAGGAAGGGAAGGAGACGAAGGAGGGGCCGGCTCCCCCCGGCGATCCGGCCCCTCCAAAACAAGGTGCGGGCGGCCCCCGGCACTGACAGCGTGTCCCGGTGAACCGTGAACAGATATCCCGCATCGCCCATGCCGATCACCCCATCAAGTCCCCGCTCGACGACGACTCCGTGAGCCGGCTCCTCGAACGCGGGGCCCCGCGCGGCGACGAGCGCGTACTCGACCTCGGATGCGGCACGGCGGAATGGCTCCTGCGCGCCCTGGCCACGCGGCCGCGGCTGCACGCCGAGGGCGTCGACATCTCCGAGGACGCCCTCGCACAGGCCCGCGCGGAAGCGGAGCGCCTCGGCGTCCGGGAACGTCTCGTCCTCCATCAGCGGGCAGCCGAGGACTTCGTCTCGCCGCAGCCCTTCGACCTCGTGGTGAGCGTCGGGGCCACGCACGCCTTCGGCGGTCTGCTCCCCACCCTCGCGGCGGCCCGCAAGCACCTGGCCCCGGGCGGCCGCGTCCTGATCGGTGAGGGATTCTGGGACCGCACCCCCTCCCCGGAGGCCGTCGAGATGCTCGGGGAGTTCACCGACCTGGCGACCACCGTGGACCGCGTCGAGGCCGACGGGTGGACCCCCGTCACCGGGCACGTCAGCACGCGGCGCGAGCTGGACGACTACGAATGGGCCTGCTGGGGATCGCTGGCCTCGTGGGCCCTGGACCACCCCGCCCATCCGGACAGCGCGCAGGCGCTCGAAACCGCCGCCCTCCGGCGCTCCGAATGGCTGCGGGTCTACCGGGACACCTGGGGCTTCGTCTCCCTGGTCCTGCGCCGCACCTCCGACTGACCGACCCGACCCCGGGGCCCCGACCGGCCCCGGGGCCGGCGGCTCGCGGCTCGGCGTGCTCGTCGGCCGTCAGGTGCCGGAGGTGAGGAAGCGCTCCACCCGAGCCGCGAACCAGGCGGCGTCGTCCAGCCAGGCGCCGGGGCCCGCGTAGGCGTCGGCGGCCTTCTCGTTCTGCTGCCGTCCGTTCACCGCGCAGTGCGCCCGGGCCCCCTCCGGTCGCTGCTCCGGGGTGGCCGGGAGGTCCGCCGCCCAGGCGGTCGGGGTGACCAGGACGGTCCGGCGCAGCCGCCGCGGGTGCGCGGCCGCGTGGAGCTGGGCGAGGTTGCCGCCGGCCGAGTGCGCGAGGGGGTCCGTGCGCTCCAGGCCGAGGTGCGTCCGGAGCCATCACAACAGACGATCACTCGTTCGAGTCATTGATTTGGCATGCCGGGTCCTGGCAATCTACCGAATGATCGTTCGGGTGACTCAGGATGAGGTGACGGCATGGCGGTGTACTCGGATCTCCACGACGAAGGCGAGCGGCTGAGTCGCGACGAGCTGGCCGCCCTCCAGCTGACGCGGCTGCGCGCGACCCTGCACCGCGCCTACGAGAACGTGCCGTTCTACCGGCAGGCTTTCGACAAGGCGGGCGTGCATCCGGACGACTGCCGCTCGCTCGCCGATCTCGCCCTGTTCCCCTTCACCGCCAAAGCCGATCTGCGCGACCAGTACCCCTTCGGGATGTTCGCCGTGCCGCGGTCCGAGGTGCGGCGCATCCACGCCTCCAGCGGCACCACCGGGCGCCCCACGGTCGTGGGGTACACCGACGGGGATCTTTCCACCTGGGCCGATGTCGTCGCCCGGTCCATACGTGCGGCGGGCGGCCGGCCCGGCCAGATCGTCCACATCGCCTACGGCTACGGGCTCTTCACCGGCGGCCTCGGCGCGCACTACGGCGCGGAGCGCCTCGGCTGTACGGTCGTGCCCGCCTCGGGCGGGATGACCGACCGCCAGGTCCGGCTCATCGAGGACTTCCGGCCGGAGGTCATCATGGTGACCCCGTCCTACATGCTGACCCTGCTCGACGAGATGGAGCGCCAGGGCATCGATCCCCGCACCACCTCGCTCCGCACCGGCATCTTCGGGGCGGAGCCGTGGACCGAGGAGATGCGCCGGGAGATCGAGGAGCGGCTGGGCATAGACGCGGTGGACATCTACGGCCTGTCCGAGGTCATGGGCCCGGGCGTCGCGCAGGAATTCGCGTCGCACAAGGACGGCCTGCACATCTGGGAGGACCACTTCTACCCGGAGGTGGTCGATCCGCTGACGGGCGCGGTCCTGCCGGAGGGCGAGCAGGGCGAGCTGGTGTTCACCTCGCTCACCAAGGAGGCCATGCCCGTCATCCGCTACCGCACGCGCGATCTGACGCGGCTGCTGCCCGGCACGGCCCGGCCCGCGTTCCGCCGCATGGAGAAGATCACGGGCCGCAGCGACGACATGATCATCCTGCGCGGGGTGAACCTGTACCCGACACAGATCGAGGAGATACTCCTGCGGACGGCCGGACTGGCTCCGCACTTCCAGCTGCGGCTGACCCGGGAGGGCCGGATGGACGCCCTGACGGTGCGGGTGGAGGCGCGCCGGGAGACGGACGCGGACGGGCGGCAGGCCGCGGCCGCCCAGGTGGTCCGGGCCGTCAAGGAGGGGATCGGGGTCTCCGTCCGGGTCGAGGTGGTCGACCCGGAGACCCTGGAGCGTTCGGTCGGGAAGATCAAGCGGCTGGTGGACCTCCGCGGCGCGGGGGAGGCGGCGGACACGCGTCCGGGCGGCTGAAACCACCCCTTCGGGCCCAATTCGGGGCGGCGCCCGGGAGCGTGATCGCCCTCGCGGGTAGTGCATGACCTGTGACCTCGTTCTTCCGGCAGCTGCACGACCGGCTCCAGGGCTCCCACATCGGGCTGGCCTGGAGCCGGGGCCGGGAGATGGAGCTGATGCACCGGGCGATGGGCTTCGCGGCCCTCGGGTTCCTCACCCTGGTGCCGCTGCTGGTGGTCGTGGCGGCCGCCGCCCCGGGCAGCGGTTCCGGCTTCGGCCGGTGGCTCGGCCAGGCCCTCGGGGTGGCGCAGTCCTCGCGGGCCCGGGTCGAGATGCTGTTCGGCGCCGCGGACCTGGCGCTGGAGCGGACCACCGCCTTCGGTCTGGCCGCCCTCGCCGTATTCGGCCTGACCTTCGGTTCGGCCGTGCAGACCGGCTACGAGAAGGTCTGGGACCTGCCGACCGCCCGCTGGCACACGATGTGGCGGCACGTCGTCTGGCTGGCCCTGCTGGTCTGCTACCTCGCCCTGCTCGTGGAGATCCCGGCGCCCTCGAACGACGTCATCGGCACCGTCCTCGGCACGGTGGGCGACCTCCTCGGCACCTGCCTGTTCTTCATCGGCTCGCAGCGTCTCCTGCTCGGCGGCCGGGTCCGCTGGCGCGCCCTGGTGCCGGGAGCGGTGGCGACCAGCCTCGGGCTGCTGGGGCTGCGCGTCTTCTCGCAGCTGGTGTTCTCCCCGCTCATCGCGTCCAACGCGGTGACGTACGGCCCCTTCGGCACCCTGCTGGTCGTGCAGTCCTGGCTGGTGGGCGTCGGCTTCGTCGTGTACGGCGGCGCCCTCGTCGGCCGCCTCGTACACGAACACCTCACCCTGCGCCGGCTCCGCCAGAGCGGGCTCCTCCCGCCCGAAGCCTTCCCCCCTCACACCTCACACCCGCGATGACCGGGCCCCGGCCCCTTCACGTGGCGATGTCGCACGCCCCGTAGGGCTCGCTCACCGCCCGGTGCGGGAGGACTCGTCGTGGTGACCCTTCGGTATTCAGGTGCCACACGCCGTCTCCCCCGGGTGGGGGAGGCGGATACGTCCGGCGGGGGACGTGCCGGGGCGGGTCAGGCCGAAGGCTGGGATTCCTGCTGGTGGAAGGGGAGTCCGGGTGGAGCGCTGGGATCGGGTCGGGCGGAACGCGGCGTATGGGGCGGCTCTGGCCCTGTCGCCGTACTTGCTGATCAAAGTCTCGTGGGTGATCGGCTCCCTCGCGGGGGTGCTGCCGATCGGTGATGGATTCGGCTTGACGGAGTGGGTGGTGCTCAACACCGTCACGGTCGGTATGGCGGTGATCGGGATTGCTCTGGCGCTCGCTCTGGTGCGGCCTTGGGGGATGCGGATTCCGGGGAGGCTGGTCGCGTTCTGTTCTTGGGTGGGGTCGGGGTTCCTCGTCTCGGTGTTGCCCGTCGGTTTGTTCAGTGCGCTCCTGGATGTGGGCGGCGACCCGCAGGGCGGCGGCGGTGACGACCCTGCGATGCCGGTCTGGGAGGGCGTACTGGTCGAGTTCAGCTTCGTGGGGATGGGGCTGGGGCTGGCTCTCGCCGTTCCGGCGTACCTGCGGCGCCGCTGGCCGGATGCATTCATCGGGAGGGTCGGTGACGGTCCGCGTGCGGCACCGCCGTGGGCGGCTGTCGTCGGTGCCACGGTCGGTCTGGTCTGGCTCTACTGGGCAGCCGGAGGCACCCTGGGAATCGCCTACCCGGCCGAGCGGAACACCGACGGGTACGTGCTGGCCGCTGGTTGGGGGTTCTGGGCACTCGCGGGATCCGCCGCCATCTGGATGGTCGCCCGGGCGCGTCCCGCCCGGTTGCCGCGCTGGCTCCCGCTGACATTCGGGTGGGTCGGAACAGGCTCGATGTTCGCATGGAGCGGCTGGAAGCTGCCCCTCGTGCTGTATGTGGCGGTGGCGGATCCGGCCGATGTCCCGCTGCCGGAGAACCCCACCGTCGCGCTGGTGCTGCATCTCTGCGCTGTGGTGGCAGGCGCGGCGATGATGCGGACACTCGTCCGCACTCCCGCAACGACTCATTGACGGGACAGCTCTCAGGAGGCCGATGAGGATCCGAAGCGGTCGCGGAGTTCGCGCTTGAGGATCTTGCCGCTGGCGTTGCGCGGGAGGGTGTCCACGAAGAGGATCCGCTTCGGGGCCTTGAAGTGGGCGAGCTTCTCCCGGGCGTACGTCATCAGCTCCGCCTCCGTCACCTCGCCGCGCGGGACCACCACCGCCGTGACCGCCTCGATCCACCGCTCGTCCGGCAGCCCGACCACGGCCGCCTCGGCCACTCCCGGGTGCGTGTAGAGCACGTCCTCCACCTGGCGCGAGGCGACCAGCACCCCGCCCGAGTTGATGACGTCCTTCACCCGGTCCACGACCGTGAAGTAGCCCCGTGCGTCGCGCACCGCGAGGTCGCCCGAGCGGAACCAGCCGTCCCGGAAGGCCTTCTCCGTGGCCACCGGGTCGTTCCAGTACCCGAGGCACAGCTGCGGCGAGCGGTAGACGACCTCGCCCGCCGTGCCGTCCGGCACGTCCTTGCCGTCCTCGTCGACGACCTTCGCCTCGACGTGGCGTACCGGCCGCCCGCAGGAGTCCATCCGCCCCTCGTGTTCGTCCGGTCCGAGCACGGTGGCCAGCGGCCCGATCTCGCTCTGCCCGAAGCAGTTGTAGAAGCCGAGCCCGGGCAGCCGAGCCCGCAGCCGTTCCAGGACCGGGACCGGCATGATCGAGGCCCCGTAGTACGCCTTGCGCAGCGCGCCCAGCTCGCGCGCCGCGAACTCCGGGTGGTTGGCCAGGCCGATCCACACGGTGGGCGGGGCGAAGAGGCTGTCCGCCTCCCCCGCCTCCACCAGGTCGAAGACCTGCTCCGCGACCGGCGCGTCCAGGATGGTGTTGCGCGCCCCCACCGCGAGGTACGGCAGCAGGAAGACGTGCATCTGCGCCGAGTGGTACAGCGGCAGTGAGTGCACCGGCCGGTCCTCCTCGGCCAGGTCCAGCGCCTCGATCGCGCTCTCGTACTCGTGGGCGAGGGCCCGGTGGGTCATCATCGCGCCCTTGGGCAGGGCGGTGGTCCCCGAGGTGTAGAGCAGCTGCGCCACCCGGCCCGGGTCCACGTCCGCGTCCACGTCCGCGTCCGCGCCGGGGGCCACGGCCGACGGCTCGGACAGTTCCGCGAGGAACGAGCCGGGGGCGTCGCGCAGCGCGCGTACGGGATACCCGCCGGGGATCCGCCCCGCCAGGTCCGGGTCGGCGAGGACCAGGGCGCTCCCGGAGTTGTCCAGGATGTACGCGAGGTCCTCGCCGGTGAGGTTCTGGTTCACCGGAACGTGGGTGAGTCCGGCCCGGGCGCAGGCCAGGAAGGCGAGGAGGTAGGCGTCGCAGTTGTGGGCGAAGGTGGCGACGCGGTCGCCCGCGGCCAGGCCGTACCGCTCCCGCAGGACGGCGGCGCCGGTGGTGACGGCCGCGTCGAGTTCCGCGTACGTCCAGCTGCGGTCCCGGTAACGGACGGCCAGGCGGTCGGGGACCCTTCGCGCGCTGTCGCGCACCAGCCCGTCGACCGTGTTGTCCCGCACTGCTCGCACTGCCCGCCCTGCTCGCGCTGCCGTCATGGCGCGATCCTCGTCCCCCGGACTCCCCAGGTCAATGACCGGGATACCGAACGGGATGTTGACAGATCATCGGACCGCCTGCATGAGTGTGGGGGCACGGACGCACCGCCTGTCCCACGGGCAACCACGCCCACCCGCAGGCTACTTGGGAGGCACCTTGCACCTCAGCACCCGTCCGATACTCCGCCGTGTCGCCCTCACCGGCGCCGCGCTGCTCGCCGCGACGGCCGCGATGCCGCAGGCCTCCGCGGCGACCGGTGACCGGATACCGGCCGGCGGCGGTCTGTCCGCCGTCATCCGGTACACCGAGAACGGCATCCCGCACATCCTCGCCCGCGACTACGCCCAGCTCGGTTTCGGCACCGGCTGGGCCCAGGCGGCCGATCAGGTCTGTGTCCTCGCCGACGGGTTCGTGACCGTCGCCGGTGAGCGTTCGCGCTGGTTCGGGCCCGACGCCGCACCCGACGGATCCCTCTCCTCCGCCACCCGGAACCTCTCCAGCGACCTGTACTTCAAGGGCGTCCGCGAGTCCGGCACGGTGGAGAAGCTGCTGGCGACCCCCGCCCCGGCCGGTCCCACCAAGGACCTCAAGGAGCTGATGCGCGGCTGGGCCGCCGGGTACAACGCCTGGCTCGCCCAGAACAGGATCGGCGACCCCGCCTGCGAGGGCGCCGGCTGGGTCCGCCCCGTCACCACCACCGACGTGGCCGCGCGGGGCTTCGCGGTCTCCGTCCTCGGCGGCCAGGGGCGCGGCATCGACGGCATCACGGCCGCGCAGCCGCCCGCCGCGCAGCCGCCCGCCGCCGCTGCGCCGGGCTCGTCGGGCCCGCCGGGCCCGTCGGCGACGGCCCTCGCCCCGGCCGCCGCGCCCGATCCGGCGATGGCGGCCGAGGCCGCGCGGGAGTTCTTCGACACCAGCCGGTACGACATGGGTTCCAACGCGGTCGCCTTCGCCGGTTCCACCACGGCGAGCGGCAGCGGGCTGCTGCTCGGGAACCCGCACTACCCGTGGCGGGGCGGGCGCCGCTTCTGGCAGTCGCAGCAGACCATCCCCGGCAAGCTGAACGTCTCGGGCGGCTCCCTCCTCGGCACCGCCGTGGTCAACATCGGCTTCAACGAGAAGGTGGCCTGGAGCCACACGGTGGCCACCGGCACCCCCGTCAGCCTGCACCAGCTCACGCTCGACCCGGCCGACCCGACCGCCTACCTGGTCGACGGCAAGCCGGAGAGCATGACGCGGCGGACCGTCACCGTCCCGGTGTCCGGCGGCGATCCGGTCACCCGTACCCAGTGGTGGACGCGCTACGGACCGGTGGTCTCGAACCTCGGCGCGGGCCTGCCGCTGCCCTGGACGGCCGGTACGGCGTACGCGCTGAACGACCCCAACGCGGCGAACCTGCGCGGCTCCGACAGCGCCCTGGCGATGGGCCGGGCCCGCTCGGTCGCCGGGATCCAGGAGGCCCTGGCCCGCACCCAGGGCCTGCCGTGGGTCAACACGGTGGCCGCCGACTCCGCGGGCGGCACCCTCTTCACCCAGTCCCAGGTGCTCCCGCGGATCACCGACGAGCTCGCGGCCCGCTGCTCCACCCCGCTGGGCCGGGCGACCTACCCCGCCTCGGGGCTGGCGGTGCTGGACGGCTCGCGCACGGACTGCGCGCTCGGCTCGGATCCGGACGCGGTGCAGCCGGGCGTGTTCGGCCCGGGGAAGGCGCCGACGCTGCGCGACGCCCCGTACGCCGAGAACTCCAACGACAGCGCCTGGCTGGCCCACGCCGACCGGCCGCTGACCGGGTACGAGCGGGTCTGGGGCAGCGTCGCCACCCCGCGTTCGCTGCGCACGCGCGGCGCGATCGAGGACGTGGCGGCGATGGCCGCGAAGGGCCGGCTGACCGTGGCCGACCTGGAGAAGCAGCAGTTCGCCAACCGGGCCCCGGCCGGTGATCTGGCCGCGGCGGACGCGGCGAAGGCCTGCGCCGCACTGCCCGGCGGTACGGCCACGGGGAGCGACGGGAGCCCGGTGGACGTCTCGGCCGCCTGCCCGGTCCTGGCGGGCTGGGACCGTACGACCGACAGCACGAGCCGCGGCGCGCTGCTCTTCGACCGGTTCTGGCGCCGGCTGGCGGCCTCGACCCCGGCCAAGGACCTGTGGCTGGTGCCGTTCTCGGCGGCCGATCCCGTACGCACTCCCCGTACGCTCAACCAGGCGGCGCCCGGCGTCGGGCGGGCGCTCGCGGACGCGGTGGCCGAGCTGAGGGCCGCCGGGATCGCGCTGGACGCCCCGCTGGGCGAGCACCAGTTCGTGGTGCGGGGCGGGCAGAAGCTGCCGGTGGGCGGCGGTACGGAGGCGCTCGGCGTCTGGAACAAGATCGAGGCTCCGTGGAACGCGGCGGCCGGCGGCTACGCGGAGGTCACGCACGGCTCCAGCCACATCCAGGCGGTCGGCTGGGACCGCGGCCACTGCCCGGTGGCGCGCACCCTGCTGACGTACGGCCAGTCCTCGGACCCGGGCTCGCCCCATTCCGCGGACCAGACCCGGCTGTTCTCCCGGGAGCGCTGGGTCACGGCGCGCTTCTGCGAGCGGGACATCCTCACCTCGCCGCAGCTGAAGGTGGTCTGGGCCCGCGAGCGGCGCTGACCGGGTCCTCTCCTTGGCCGTCGGCCCTCAGGGGCTGACGGCCAGGAAGAGGTACGCGGCCAGCAGCACGATGTGCACGCCGCCCTGGAGCAGCGTGGCGCGGCCGGGGGCGATGGTGAGGGCGCTGACCACGACGGTCAGCGCGAGCAGCACCATGTGGACCGGACCGAGGCCCAGCAGGAGCGGGCCGGAGAGCCAGATCGAGGCCAGGGCGATGGCGGGGATGGTCAGGCCGATGCTGGCGATGGCGGAGCCGTAGGCCAGGTTGAGGCTGGTCTGGACCCGGCCGCGGCGGGCGGCGCGGACGGCGGCGAGGGTCTCGGGCAGCAGGACGAGCAGGGCGATGATCACGCCGACGACGGCGTTGGGCAGGCCGGCGTCGGCGACGCCCTTCTCGATGGTCGGGGAGACGGCCTTGGCATCGCCGACCACCGCGACGAGAGCGACCAGCAGCAGGCCGGCGCTGATCAGGGCGGCGCGGGCGGTGGGCGGGGCGGCGTGGTCCTCGTCGTCGTCGCCGTGGCCGTCGGGCCGGTCGGCCGGCCGCTCGGTCTCCACGGGCAGGAAGTAGTCCCGGTGGCGGACGGTCTGGACGGCGACGAACAGGCCGTACAGGGCGAGCGAGGCGACGGCGGCGAAGGTCAGCTGGGCGGAGGAGAACTCCGGGCCGGGCTTGCTCGTGGTGAAGGTCGGCAGCACGAGGCTGAGAGTGGCGAGGGTCGCGACGGTGGCGAGGGCCGCGCCGGAGCCCTCGGGGTTGAAGACCGCGACCCGGTTGCGCAGGGCCCTGACGAACAGGGACAGGCCGACGATGCCGTTGCAGGTGATCATGACGGCGGCGAAGACCGTGTCCCGGGCGAGCGAGGCGGTCTTGTCCCCGCCATCGGCCATCAGGGTGACGATGAGGGCGACTTCGATGACCGTGACCGCGACGGCGAGCACGAGGGAGCCGAAGGGTTCCCCGACCCGGTGGGCGACGACCTCGGCGTGGTGGACGGCCGCCAGCACCGCGCCCGCGAGGCAGAGCGCGACCAGCACCACCCCGAGCGCGGGCAGGTCGCGGCCCCAGCTGAGGACGAGCGCGACGAGCGCCACCAGGGGGACGACGAGGGTCCAGTCGGTCAGGGGGGATCTGCGGGTAGCCGTACTCATATCAGCCAACTTGCCAGAAGTGTCCCTCCGATGCGGCCCGAGCGTCGCCCGCACCGCCCTGACGTGGCCCTTCTCACGCACGCCGGGCGTGGCGGGCGCGCCTTCCACCCCTTCCGCACCGGCACCGCCACGGTACGGCTGTACGTCGGCCGGACGGCCGGGCCGGCCGCGCGGATCGGCGTGGACATCGCGCTGCGGGACCCGTACTGCGCCGCGGTCCACGACTTCACCCGTTGGTGACGCGGGACCAGCTGGACCAGCTGGACCAGCTGGACCGGCGGGGCCGGCAGGACCGGCGGGCCCCGCGCGCTCACATGGCGCGGTCGTGGCCCTCCCAGTACGGGTCGCGCAGCCGCCGCTTGTAGAGCTTGCCGTTCGGGTCGCGCGGCATCGTCTCGATGAAGTCGACCGTCTTGGGGCGCTTGTAGCCGGCGAGCCGGCGTTCGCAGTGGTGCAGGATCTCCGCGGCGAGCGCCTCGCCCGCGGCGAAGCCCTCGGCCGGTTCGATGACCGCCTTGACCTCCTCGCCCCAGTCGGCGTGCGGGATGCCGAAGGCGGCGGCGTCCGCGACGGCCGGGTGGGTGAGCAGGGCCGACTCGATCTCGGCCGGGTAGATGTTGACCCCACCCGAGATGATCATGTCGATCTTGCGGTCACGGAGGAAGAGGTACCCCTCCTCGTCCATCAGGCCGAGGTCGCCGACGGTGAAGAAGTCGCCGATCCGGTTCTTCTTCGTCTTGCCCTCGTCCTTGTGGTAGCTGAAGCCGCCGGTGTTCATCTTGATGTAGACGGTGCCCAGTTCCCCGGCGGGCAGCCGGTTGCCGTCGTCGTCGAAGACGGCGAGTTCGCTGATCGGCCAGGCCTTGCCGACGGTTCCCGGCTTCTTCAGCCAGTCCTCGGCGGTCGCGAAGGCACCGCCGCCCTCGCTGGCCGCGTAGTACTCCTCCACGCAGCCGCCCCACCAGTCGATCATCGCCCGTTTGACGTGGTCGGGGCAGGGCGCGGCGCCGTGGATGGCGTGCCGCATCGAGGAGACGTCGTACGCGTCCTTCGTCTCCTGCGGGAGCGCGAGGAGCCGGTGGAACTGGGTGGGGACCATGTGGGTGTGCGTGCAGGAGTGCCCGTCGATCAGGCGCAGCATCTCCTGCGGGGTCCACTTGTCCATCAGGACCAGCGGGTGCCCGATGTGCAGGGCGGCGCCCGCGAACTGGAGGACGGCCGTGTGGTAGAGCGGCGAGCAGACCAGGTGGACGTTCCCGTCGAAGGGGCGGATGCCGAAGATGCCGAGGAAGCCGCCGAGGTACGTCTCCTCGGGGAGCTTGCCGGGCAGCGGACGGCGGATCCCGCGCGGGCGGCCGGTGGTGCCGGAGGTGTAGTTCATGACCCAGCCGAGGGTGCGCTCCCCGGGGACCGTCCCGGGCTGCCCGGTGAGGAGGTCCCCGTACGGACGGAAGCCCGGGACCGATCCGACGGCGTAGCGGTGGCTCGCGGGGAGGGCGGCCTCGTCGGCCGCGGCGGTGGCGGCGTCGGCGAAGCGCTCGTGGGCGATGAGCACCTTGGCCCCGGAGTCGGAGACGATCCAGGCGATCTCGGGGCCGACGAGGTGGTGGTTGACGGGGACGAGGTAGAAGCCGGCCTGGGAGGCGGCGAGGTAGGCGGTGAGGAACTCGACGCCGTTGGGGAGGACGACGGCGAAGACGTCGCCCTGCTGCAGGCCGGCGGCGCGCAGGCCGCGTACGAGGCGGTTGACGTCGGCGTGCAGCCGGCCGGCGCTCCACTCCTCGCCCTCGGGGGTGACGAGGACGGTGCGCTCGGGGTCGGCGGCCGCCTGGGCCCAGAAACCGTTGGGGGGCTGGTCACTCATGCTGGTCACACCTCTCAGGCCCGGCCGGCGATGCGGTTGATGCGGTCGATGGCGCGCTCGAAGCCGCTGGTGAGGTCGTCGAAGACGGCCTGGACGCTGCGTTCCGTGTTCATCCGGCCGACGATCTGTCCGACGGGGGTGCCGAGCAGCGGGTGGACCTCGTACTTCTGGATCCGTGAGACGGCCTCGGCGACGAGCAGGCCCTGGAGGGGCATGGGGAGCGCGCCCGGGCCCTCCGGGTCGTCCCAGGCGTCGGTCCACTCGGTGCGCAGCTGGCGGGCGGGCTTGCCGGTGAGGGCGCGGGAGCGGACGGTGTCGCCGGAGCCCGCGGCGAGCAGCTTCTCGGTGAGGGCGCGCGAGTGGAGGTCGGCCTCGGTGGTGGTGAGCCAGAGGGAGCCGAGCCAGGCGCCCTGGGCGCCGAGGGCGAGTCCGGCGGCGATCTGCTCGCCGCTGCCGATCCCGCCGGCCGCGAGGACCGGGAGCGGGGCGACGGCTTCGGCGATCTCCGGGACGAGGACCATGGTGGCGATGTCGCCGGTGTGGCCGCCGGCCTCGTAGCCCTGGGCGACGACGATGTCGATGCCGGCTTCCGCGTGGCGGCGGGCGTGCTTGGCGCTGCCTGCGAGGGCGGCGACGAGGACGCCGTGGTCGTGGGCGCGGGCGATGACGTCGGCGGGCGGGGAACCGAGGGCGTTGGCCAGGAGTTTGATGGGGTAGTCGAAGGCGACGTCGAGCTGACCCCGGGCGACCTGCTCCATCCAGCCGGTGATCCGCCAGCCGGAGGCTTCGCCTTCGGCGAGCTCGGGCACGTGGTGCTTGGCGAGGGTGTCGCGGACGAAGGCGCGGTGCCCGGCCGGGATCATCGCCTCGATGTCGGCTTCGCTGATGCCGTCGACGGCCTTCTTGGCGGGCATGACGACGTCGAGGCCGTAGGGCTTGCCGTCGGTGTGCGCCTGCATCCAGTCGAGGTCGCGTTTGAGGTCGTCGGGAGCGGTGTAGCGGACCGCGCCGAGCACCCCGAAGCCACCCGCGCGGGTGATGGCAGCGGCGACCGCCGGGAAGGGCGTGAAGCCGAAGATGGCGTGCTCGACTCCCAGTTTCTTGCTCAGCTCCGTCTCCATGGGCGGCAGGATGCCGCAGCCCGGCATGCGAGGGAAGAGGTTTTCTGATGCAGTGTCAGATTCTTTACGGGCCGGTCGGTGCGGAGGGTGCCCGACGGACGGGCAGATACCCACTAGCGTGCGGTGGCGCCTGCGGCGCGCTCGGCGGATCCGGGGCCCGGCCCCCCGTCGGCACGTGAGGCGCGGAACCCGGGGCTGTCCCAGCCCCGCCGGCGTTTGAGGCGCGGGGTCCTGGGTGGAACCCCGGGAGACGACGCCGCAGGTGGACAGCGGACAGGAGGGCGACATGACGGTACGCACGGGGGCTTTCGGCGTGGCGAGCGGAGAAGCACGGCCCGCGCAGGCCGCAACGGGCGGGCCGGAGAGGGCGAGCGGCGGTCCCGAGAAGGCCGACGGCGGGCCCGAGAAGGCCGACGGCGGGCCCGGGAAGCCGGGCGGCGAGCCCGGGAAGGCCGGCGGCGGGCCAGGAAAGCCCGACTGCGGGCCCGGGAAGCCCGGCGGCGGGCCCGGGAAGCCCGGCGGCGAGCCCCGGAGGCACGGCAGCGGGCTGAGCCGCCGTCGGCTCGGGGCGCGGCTGCTCGCCCTCGGCGGAGTACTCGTCCTGCACGCCGCACTCCCCGGCCCCGCCGGCGCCTCGGGCAACCCGGCCGAGCGGCGCGCACTCCAGGGCCTGCGCCTGCGGTACGGGTCCGCGCGCCAGGCCGGGCTGTTGGAGAAGCACCTGGAGGGGGTCGCGGACGAGGCGCGGCGGTTCCTCGGCCCCTCCCCCGAACACCCCTATTACGCCGGTGCGGTGGTCCTCGCGGGCCGGGGCCGCACCATCGCCCTGCACCGGGCCATGGGCGAGGCCGTGCGCTACGCGGACTACGACGGGCGGACCGACCGGGTCCGGGAGTTCCCGGCGGCCGAACGGATCGCGATGGCGGAGGACACCGTCTTCGATCTGGCCTCGCTGACCAAACTGTTCACCTCCATCCTGGCCGTGCAGCAGGTGGAGCGGGGGAAGTTGGAGCTGGAGGCCCCCGTGCGCCGGTACCTGCCGGAGTTCACCGGGGGCGGCAAGGAGGTGGTGACGGTCCGTCAACTGCTCACGCACACCTCGGGGCTGCGGTCCTGGGCGCCCTTCTACAAGGAGTCCACGCGGGAGGGTCGCCTGAGGCTGCTGTGGTCGGTGAGGCCGCAGGAGACTCCCGGGACGGTCTACCGGTACTCCGACCTGAACCTGATCACCCTCCAGCTGCTCTTGGAACGGATCACTGGTCGCACTCTGGATGTCCTGCTCCACGACGAGATCACTGCTCCACTCGGGATGCAGCGCACTCGTTACAACCCACCGCTCTCCTGGCGCCGGGTCACCGCCGCCACCGAGGTGCAGCGCCCGCCCTGGTCCGGCCTCGACCGCGGGCTGGTGTGGGGCGAGGTCCACGACGAGAACGCGTACGCGCTCGGCGGGGTCGCGGGCCACGCCGGCATCTTCGGCACCGCCTGGGACCTGGCCGTCCTCGCCCGCGCCCTCCTCGACGGCGGGGTCTACGCGGGCAAGCGCATCCTGCGCCCCGCCTCGGTCGAGCTGCTCTTCACGGACTACAACACGGCCTTCCCCGGCGACGACCACGGTCTCGGCTTCGAGCTCTACCAGCACTGGTACATGGGCGCGATGGCCACCCCGCACTCCGCCGGCCACACCGGCTTCACCGGCACCTCCCTGGTCCTCGACCCGTCCACCGACTCCTTCCTGATCCTGCTCGGCAACTCCGTCCACCCGGTGCGCACCTGGCGCGCGGGCAGCGCGCCGCGCGTCGCCGTCGGCAACCGCTTCGCCCGCGCCGTACCGGTCCGCACCCGGCACGGCGGCGCGGCCTGGTTCTCCGGGATCCAGCCGGGTGCCTCGGGCACGCTCACCCTGCCGCCGCTCACCCCGGCCACGGCGGCCGCCCGGCTGCGCTGCGCCGTGTGGTGGGACACGGTGCCCGGCGAGGGCGCCCTGCACCTGGAGGCCTCACCCGACGGGGAGCACTGGGAACCGCTGCCCTTCAGCACCGTCCGGTCCACCGGCGGCACGCCCGAGCAATGGCCCCGCGGCTCGGTGAGCGGCTGGTCCGGCCGCACCTGGCACCGCCTCGAAGCCCCCCTCACGGCCGCCTGGTCGGGCCGCGAGGTTCGCCTGCGCTTCCGCCACGCCGCGACCGGCCGCTACGTCGGCCGCGGGATCTACGTCGACATCGTCCGCGTGTCGGAACCGGCCCACCTCCTCTTCGCGGAAGACCGCCCCACCGACGCTCCCCGCCTCGAAGCCATCGGCTGGACCCGCTCCACGGACTAGAGCCTGTCCGGCGGATGTTGTTGGTTCATCCGTCGGCTGGGCTGTCAGTTCCGTTCGCTAAGGTCTGCGGCCATGACTGAGATCACGACCGAGGCCTGGCCGGAACCTCCACTCGCCGGCACCGAGGCAGCAGCCGTCCTCGGTGCCCTCGAACGGCAGCGGGCCACCCTGGCCTGGAAGTGCTCCGGCCTGGACGCCTCCGGTCTTCGCGCCACACTCGGCACGTCCACCGTCACTCTGGGCGGCCTTCTCAAGCACCTGGCGCACGTGGAAGACAGCCACTTCGCCCGGCTGTGGCTCGGCTCCCCCGTTGGGGCTCCCTGGGACAGCGTCGACTGGGACAGCACCCCCGACTGGGACTACCGCTCCGCTGAGGAGGACACCCCCGAGCAACTGCGCGGTCTCTGGCAGGAATCGGTCGCCCGCTCCCGCGCCATCGTCGACAAGGCGCTCGACACGGGCGGGCTGGACCAGCTCGGCGCCTACACGACCCGTAGCGGCGAACGCCCCAACCTCCGCCGCATCCTCCTTGACCTCATCGAGGAGTACGCCCGCCACGCCGGTCACGCCGACCTCATCCGTGAATCCGTCGACGGGCTCACAGGCGAGGACCCGCCGAGATGAACTGAGGTACGTCGTGGAGAGCAGCCTTCATCATGCTCACCCCTGACAAGGCCGAGTTCCTGTCGAGTGATCACGGGCGGAGCCAGAGCAGGATCGCGGCGATGGTCACGATGCCGTGGAAGACGTAGGCCCTCATCCGCCTTCGCCGGCAAGGTGGGTCTTGCAGGTCAGGCCGCCCCGGGACCGTCCGAGTCCCTCGGACAGGACCTAGGCCGTCTCTTTCGGATCTTGCCGGGCCTGTCGGGTGGGGGTCGGGTGGGGCGGGCGGTCCGTGCGGTAGACGAAGTGGCTGCGGTCGTCGACGGGGTTGTCGGGTTCCAGGGAGGCCTCGGCGACGCGGTGCAGGCCCGCCTTCTCCTGGGCCCGCCAGGAGGCACGGTTGGCGGCCTGTACCGGGACGATGACCGCGGTGGTGTCGGGGTGGTCGGTCCAGGTCGCCTCGACGACCGCGTGGATCATGCGCGTGCCGTGTCCCCGGCCGGCCAGGCGGGGATCACCGATCAGGTAGTCGATCGTCACCGCCCCGTCGGGCACGTCGACTTCGACCGCCAGCTCGGCCTGGTAGTCGGGGTAGTCGGCGAGGCGGCAGCGCTGCACGAGACCGATCGGTTCGCCGTCGAGCAGGACGAGCAGGTCCTCGGCCGGCTCCTCCCCGCGAACTGCGGGGCCGAAGTCGCGCTCGACGGCCTCCGGGGAGGTCTCGTGGTTCCACCAGCGTGCGACGTGCGGCTGCGCCAGCCACTGCCCCAGTCGCGGGAAGTCGGTCTCGGCGAGCCGGCGCCAGGTGATCATCGGAACTCCTCGGTGGGTCTGCGGCACCCGTAGTATCCGACCTGCCGGGTGTTCGCGCCCCCGAATTCCGCTCGGTGCGTCAGCGCTCTCCGGGGACCTTGCGGGCGTGCAGGACATGGGCTTCCAGGGGCAGGGAGGTGCGGCCGCGGAGCTCCAGTCCGGCGTCCTCGAGCAGTCGGGCGTAGTGCTCGGCACTGCGCTCGCGGCCGCCGACGTTGCACCGCATGTGGAGGTCCCAGGCCGTGGCCAGCGAGGGGGAGCCGTCGGTGGGGAGGAGCCGCTCGACGATCAGCAGGTCGGCGTGGGCGGGCATGGCGCGGGCACAGTGGCGCAGGATCTCACGGCACCTGTCGTCGTCCCAGTCGTGCAGGACGCGGGAGAGGACGTAGACGTCACCGCCGTGGGGCACGTCGGCGAAGTCGCCGCCGCGGTAGTCGCAGCGGTCGCCGCAGCCCATCGCGTCGAGCGAGCGGCGGGCGGCCTCGACGGCGTGGGGGCGCTCAAGGAGCGTGCCGCGCAGCGACGGGTGCGCGGTGAGGACGTGCCCGAGGAGTTCCCCGTTGCCGCCGGCCACGTCCACGACGGTCATGGGGGCGGGCGCCTGGGCCGCTGCGGTGATCACGGGGTGGGCCGGGATCGGCCGGAACATGCGTGAGCTCGCCGCCATGGACCGGTCGAAGAGGTCGGCGAGTTCGGGGTGGCGGGCGAAGTGGTCGAAGTGGTTCTCGCCGAAGAGGTGGTCGAAGGCCGGCAGGCCGGTCCGTACGGTGTGTTCGAGGGCGGCGAAGGAGCGGTAGAAGGGGCCCGCGTACATCAGGGCCAGGGGGCGCATCGAGTCCGGGAGGTCGGCGCGGAGCAGGCAGCCGAGCGGGGTGAGGCGGAAGCCGTCCTGCTCCTCGGCGTCCTCGGTCACGACGTCGAGCATGGTGAGGTAGCGCAGGAGCGTGGCGAGGCCGTCGGGGTGGGTGCCGGTGCGCCGGGCGAGTTCCCGGATGCCGGTGGCGGCGGTGGTGTCCATGGCGTCGGGCAGACGCAGCCGCGCGAACGCGGCCAGGGCTTGTGTGGTCCACGCTCCGGTGAGCAGGTGGAGGAGCGTTTCGGCGGGCCGGTTCGCGCCGGGGTGCTGGTCGAGGTGGGCGGCGAGGGCGTCGCGGTGGTCGCCGGGCGCGTAGAGCTCCAGCCGCCGGTAGCCGCACGTCGCGTCCGCGGGGGCGGTGAAGTACAGGACGGTGCCGTCCTCGTGCGGGTTGTACCCGCCGCCGTCGGGGCGTGCGCCGTGCCGGGTGAGTACGGCGCACAGGCCGCGCAGGACGAGCGGATCGGGGTGCTCCAATTCGAAGGCCAGGTGGGCCTCGTGGCCGCGGGCGCGCTCGTGGGCGGCGATCGGTTCCAGGTCCGACCCGTCGGGCACGGTGAGGGCGAACACCTCCACCGCGCGGCGCTCTCCGGCCGGGCCGTGGACGCGGGGGCGCAGGATCCGGACGTCCAGGTCGGCGGCGTCGCGGCGGTGGCGCCGGGCGAGCCGTTCCCGTACGACGACGCTGGGGTGGGACGGGGTGTCGGCGGCGAGGCCGCAGTCGGCGAGCCGCCGGCGCAGGTCCTGCGCGTCGGCCGGGAAGAGCAGCAGGCCCGCGTGGGCGAACCGGCAGTGCGCGGCCACCGATTCCAGCTCCGGGCCGTGCAGGCCGGGCAGCAGGAGGGGCAGCAGGGTGAGGCTCTCGTGTTCCCGTACGAAGGCCGCTGCGGCGCGCAGGCGGGCCGCGTCGTCGAGAAGCATCGTTTCGCCGTGCGGCGTCGTGACGGCGGGGCGTGCTGCGGTGGCGGGGAGGTGGGGTCCGTCGGGAAGGGTGGTCGTCATCGTCATGGTGTCCTCAGACCGGTGCGGGGGCGGGCGGGGCAGGGCAGGGCGGAAACAGGGGCCGAGCGGGGCAGGGCGGAACAGGGACGAACCGGGCAGGGCTGAACAGGCAGGAACGGGGCGCCGGTTCACACGCCGACGTAGTTCTCCGCGAACCAGTCCTGGTGCGCGCGGGAGGTGCGCAGGGAGTCAAGGCGGGCGCGCCGCAGGGAGGCGTGAAAGAACGATCCGCCTGACCGGTCCTGGCCGGGGATCGCGTGCAGCAGGCCGGTCATCCACTGGGTGAACTCCTGCGCCCGCCAGATGTGGGCCAGGCACCGCTCCGAGTAGCGGTCGAGGGCTGCGCCGTCTCCTTCGGCGAGGGCCGCGGCCAGCGCACCGGCCAGGAGCTCCGCCTCCAGGACGGCGAGGTTCGCTCCCTTCGCCGCGGCCGGGGCGGTCAGGCTCGCGGCGTCACCGGCGAGCAGGAGCGAGCCGTGGCGCAGCGGTTCGATCACGTCGCACGCCAGGTCGACGATGCCGCGCTCGACGATCGGGCCCCTGAGCAGCGGGCCGTGTTCCACAGCGCCCATCCGCAGGTCGAGTTCGTCCCAGATCCGTTCATCGGACCAGGCGTCGGCAAGGGCTCCGCGTCGGCACTGGAGGTAGTAGCGCGTGACCTGCGGGCTGCGGGCCATGTGACCGGCGAAGCCGCGGTCGTGGACGGCGTAGCCGACGGCGTCCAGGCTGGGCGGCGCTTCGGCGAGCAGGCCGAGCCAGCTCACGCCGTGGTCGTGGTGGTGGCGGACCGTGCCGGGCGGCAGCGAGCGGCGGGCCGCGCCGTGCCGGCCGTCGCAGCCGGCGACGTACCGGGCGTCCCAGCGGGCGGGGCGTCCGTCCGGCTCGCGGGTGGTGACGTACGGGCGGGCTCCGTCGGCGTCGTGGACCGTGACCGCCTCGGTACGGAACCGGATCCGCCCGCCTGCCTCCAGGTAGCGGGCCAGGAGGTCGGTCACCAGGTTCTGCTGCGGGTAGACGGTGTGCTGCTCGCGGCGGCCGAGGGCGCCGTAGTCGAGGCGGAAGCTGCCGTCCGCCGTGCGGAACTCGCAGGTTCCGTGGGTGCGTCCGTGGCGGTGCAGGCCGTCGGCGAGGCCGTGGCGGTCCAGGATCCGCACCGTGTTCGGCGTGAGGAAGCCGGCCCGGGCGCGGGTCTGTACATGGGAGCGGGTGGCGCGTTCGAGGACCACGCAGTCGATTCCGGCGGCGACCAGCAGGTTGCCGAGCACGAGGCCGGCGGGACCGGCACCGAGGACGACCACATCGGCTGATTCACGTAACGATCGGCAATTCCGGCTTTCTGTCATAGCGCGGGAATCATAAGCACGGAAAAACCCGAGGAAGATCACGAGCAATCCGGATGCACCAATAGAAAGAAAATCATCACTATGCGCCGGAAAAGCCGGCCCAGGCCGCCGAACGGACTTCGCGGGGCCCTGATCTCCTTTGCCGCATCGGCCGGGCGACGCAGCAGCCCGACGCCCCGGCCGGGGCGTCGGGCTCCCTCCCGGCCTTGCCGGTGGCGGGCCGGCGGTGCCCGGACCCGGCAGCGGCCGGCTACCCGGGCGTTCCGCGGGTGAAGGTGAAGGCCAGGCTCGACGACCCCGCGAGTTCTCCGCCGGAGCCCAACAGGGAGATCTGGCCCTTCGCGCTCACCTCGGCACTGATGGTGACCTCGTTGAGCTGGAAGTCCCCGCAGCTGGCAGGCAGGGCTGCGATGACCGATCGCATCGAGTCGAGAAAGCCGCTGACCCGCTCCTGGAACACCTCGACGGGGACCTCGGCCCGACCGAGCCGCCATTCCTGCGAGCGCCGGAACAGGGATCGGTCGTCGCCGTCCTCCAGGCCGAGAACCCGGATCACCTCGGTGTCGTCGGGCTTCGGCTCGTCAGCGCGCGGGGACCCGGTTCGCTGGGACATGGGCATCTGCATCCTCCGTCGGTTCGGTGCGGACATGGAGTTGAGGATCCGCATAGGCCGCGTACGCGATGCCGAGCGGGTTCCCGTAGGTGTGCAACAGGCTGTTGCGGGCTTCGAACACCGAGCGGCCCAGTGGGAGGCGACGGAGCAGGAAGCGCTCGTACATCGCCTCGGAGAAGGCCGCCGCCACCTCGTCCGGCACCTCGATCTCGCTACCGATGAAGCCCCGGTTCCCGTTCGTCAGGAACAGGTGGGGGAAGGAAAGGGAGCTGGTCGCGTGCATGCGCGCCGAACCGCAGGCGTTCATGACCACGAGCGGCATTTCGTGGTCGCCCTGACCGGGCCGGGACTTCAGAGCGACCAGGTCCTCCGCGATGGTGCCGAGTTTCACCCGCACGTCCTCGCCGCCCCCGTACAGCTCGATCTCGTTGTCGAGGGGGCTGTCCAGCGTCGCGTAGCAGTGGCACGCGAAGTGCTGGACCTGGTCGGGCACGACGCGGAGCTCTCCGGCGAGCGAGCGCCGGGGGTCGAAGATCTGCTCCGCCAGGGTGGCCGCCCCGGGGTCGCCGCCGGGGTAGGGGCCGTCGACATCCACCCGCTCGGCCGCCGAGGAAGTCAGCCAGTCCAGTTCGCGCCGGGCTCCGGCGAGCTCCGCGTGCTGGAGGAAGCGCAGGGGCAGCCGCCCACCCGGCAACGTCCGCAGCGACAGTCCCGTGGGGACCGGAGCGGGCAGCATCGTCCTCTTGACCACACAGGAGAACCCGACCAGGTTGCGGCATTCGGCGATGAGCTCCGCGCGGTCGGTCGGTGTGGTCGGGTACATCCGGTGGAGGGGGAGCACTTCGAGGGGCAGGAAGCAGTCGCGGTCGCCGACGCACTCCACGAGCGGCGGCGGCAGGACGGGATTGCGGCCGACGGGCAACGCACTGTTCCAGAAGGTCTGGAGGCCCTGAATGACCTTGCTCTCAAGGCCGAACAGGAGGAAGACGAGCCCCCGGCCGATGCGGTGCAGCACGTCGAACACCTCGGGGACGTCCTCGTCCTCCACGGTCAGGCCGGGCAACACGTCCTTGAGTCCCAACAGACCGGCGTCGAGGCGGCGGCGGGCCACGTCCATGACGCCCGGCTGGGGCAGAGTCATCCGCAGCGGCGGGGTGCCGTTGCGCGCGTGGAAGGTGACCTGCGTGGTCCGGGCGGTGCGGCGCACGCGGACGGTGACATCGGCGGGCTGGCTTCCCGTCATCCGGGCACCTGCCTGCCAGAGCCCTCGGCCGGCACGTCGGGGGCTTCCCCACGGGCCTCTTCGGAGGCTCCTCCGGGGAGCTCGACGGGGTTGTCCGGAGTACCGGCAGCCCGGACCGCGATGGAGACGGCGATCACCTGAACGAGCCGGCCGGACTGGTAGAGCTGAAACCACACCTCGTGCAGCCCCTCCTCCTCCGGCAACGGGAAGCGGAAGACCGTCTGCGCCTCCCGTTCGGTCCGCAGCGTCCGCCGGTGGGGGCTCGGGGTGAGCGTCGGGCTGTCCACCAGGGCCTCGAAGTCGGCGGCAGGCACATCCCGACCCCCCTCGATGTGTACGGGCTCCAGAGCGAAGAACTGCCGTTCGGGCGAGGTCTGCTGGGTGGATCCGGCCTCCCGGCCCCGGGGGTCGCGCACCACGAACAGGACCAGGCCGAGGCGCTGCCCGGGGGACGCCACCACGGTCGTACCGTGCGCGGCCCCACCGGCCGCCCCGCCGCCCGCAGCCACGTCCGCGGTGGATTCCTGCCCGGCGTCGAGCTGGAGGGCGAAATAGCCGGTGAAGTTGACGAGCGGCGGCCCGCTGACCGCCTCCTCCAGGCCCTTCCGCAAAGCCTGCTCGAGCTCACGGGCCGAACTCCCGTGCAGGTCCGCCAGCGTGCGTCCGAGACGTTCACCGACCGACACCGAGG
The DNA here is from genome assembly GCF_040651555.1 of Streptomyces sp. NPDC048424. Taxonomy (NCBI): domain Bacteria; kingdom Bacillati; phylum Actinomycetota; class Actinomycetes; order Kitasatosporales; family Streptomycetaceae; genus Streptomyces; species Streptomyces sp. NPDC048424. The sequence goes on from NZ_JBEZKE010000010.1 coordinate 189,999, forward strand.
TGTGCCGGGCAACCTCCTCGGCAAGCCGGGCCAGGTCCTTCTTGCCGAGCCGGCCCGATACGAACCGCTGGGCCAGGGCCTCGTGCTCGTCCCGCAGGGCGGTGCGGACCTCGCGGAGCACCCGCTCCGACACCTGGGAGACCAGAGCTTCGCGACTCCCGCCCGACACCTCGACTGCCGCGTTCGTCAGTGGGGGCGGGGGCGGGGGCTGCGAGGTGTCGGCCCGTGCGGCACCGGTCCAGGCGAGCGGCCGATCGAACTCCCCCGCTCCCTGCAGCACGTCGCTGAGCCCGAGGAGCTCGGCATGGCTGTCCGGCAGCGGCAGCCGCAGGGCCTCGGCCAGATCGAAGCGGTACACCTCCACCGCGGTCACGCGGTGCTCGTACGCCTCCACGACCCGCCGCCGCCCCAGCACGAGCGCGGCCACGGCAACCAGCAGCGGGCCGAGGACGAGCACGGCCACAGAGCCACTGCCCAACTGGGACCGGGCGACAACCCCCACCGCGAACGCCCAGCCCAGACCCGTACACAAGGCGCTGGCGGCACTGACACGCAGGAGCGCGACATCCCGGCCACGGCGACGGGCCTCGCGCCGCACCCCGGGCGGGGCGACGAGTTCGACCCTCGGCCACACCCTGTCTACCACCAGACCAGTCGTGAACGCCGCGTCCACGACGGCATCGTCGCAGGCGACGGGAGAGAACGGACGCACCAGAAGTCCAAGAGCTCCCGGCGAGGGACGCTCGCGGCGAAACGCCGTCCTGAGTTCGATCCCGGCGCGCCGAGATCGCGCCTGTCGCTCCTGGGCGATTTCCCACTCCACCCGGGCCCGATCCCGCTCCAGGGCGACCAACTCCCGCTCGTACATGTCCCGTTCAGACATCGACCTGGCGTGCCGCACGTGCTCCCGCAGAGCGAACTCCCGATCCCGCAGATGCTCCTCGGGCCCCGGCCACCTCCGCTGGCGCGGGTCGTCGTAAGGGATCTCCAGCCGCCCCACGCGCGAGGCGGCCCTCTCCGCGATCCCCGGCGTGCACCCGGGGCGCAACCAGCCGAGGATCAGCGCCTGGAGCCCCATCAGCACGACTGCGGCGACCGCCAATCCGGCTGACAGGACCAGTAGTTCGGCCGGGCCGGTGCCCATCCGGCGCTCCGTTCCGTCGAGCGCCGCCCACCCGAGGGATCCCAGGGGTACGACGAGGCCCGCGGCGCGCGCCCACAGTGGGACCACGGCTCCCGGCGGAGGCCCGGAGGGCGCGGGGACCTCCCTGTGCCGGGTTCTGCGCCGTGGGACTGGGAGTGACCAGTCGTTCAGGATCCCGAGGACGCCGAGCGTCCCGCCCAGCCCGAGCCCGCCGACGAGCCAGGCGGGGACGGCGTGGCCCTCGCCGGCGAGGGTGGCCACCACGAGGAGCAGCGTCGACGTGAAGACCAGCGCCAGTAGCCAGCCGGGACGGCCGGACAGGCCGTCCGCGCCACGCAACCGCGCGGTGATCACGATCAGGACGGCGGCGAGCCCGGCCAGTAGCCAGGTCCGCTGTGGGTTGTCGCCCGCCATCAGGTGGATGGCGAGCCAGCCGAGGGACCCGGCGGACAAGACGACGCCGGTGACGACCACGATCCTCTCGTGGTTCTCCATCTCGTTGTGCCGGATGACCAGCCCCGTCAACGGCACCAGAAGCAGCACCGCGACGGCGCCGACGACCCGGGCCGGCCCCATCCGGCCGTCGAGGACGAACGCCAAGGAGAGCCAGGTGAGGCCCACCTCCGACAGCACCGTCAGGGCTCCGACGAGCAGGCCCTTGGAGAGGGACGAGGCGGCTGAGGCGCTCAGCGTTTGCCAGAGGTGCCACACCCCGTAACCCAGGGCCGTGGCGCTCAGGGCGGCGACCGTCAGACCCAGGAAGAGGAGTCCGAAACCTCCCTCCTGCAGGGCCAGCGAGAGCAGAGGAGCAGCGAGCCCGGCGCTGGCCACCGCCGCGGCGAAGGCCGTCACCGCAAGGGTGGCGTGCCGTTGTTTCGGTTCCGAGACCATCCTGTCCCCCAACCCCCGTCAACCGTGCTGACAGTATGGGCGGTTGGCGGAACGCCGGCAGCAAGATCGGCATACCTGGAGGATGAAGCTCTGGGGGGCCTTGCGTCGGGCCAGACGCCGGCCGGCGGGGGCGCGAAGGGGCCGTGCCGGATCCGTAGGGTCGGCGCGGTCAGGATCCGGGTCGTGAGGGTCAGGATCTCCGTGAGGACGTCGATTTCCTGCCCGCCGTACCAGGTGCCGGTGGGCGCGTCGATGTGCTCGGTCACCGCGCGCTCGGGCGACGATCGCAGGAACCCCAACGGGTCCGCGCCGGCCGGACCGGGTTCCCGACCAGCGGCAGCGCCCCAGGGTCGCTCCCGTCCAGTGGGGTCACAGGATCCCCCGATCGGGCCGATCACGGAGTTCCCCGCTCGGGCATGACTTCTTCGTTGTGTCTCCGCCGCGAGGCACCCCGAACGGGGCCCTGCACCGGCGGTCCCGCCCGTCGCGAGGTGAAGGGGGCGAGGTGACCGGGGCCGACGTCCTGCTGGGTACGGACCCGCTCGGCCTGGCCGGCGTCCGTGCCGACATCGACGCGCACCTGGCCGCCTTCCTCGACGGCAAGGCCCGCGCCGCCGCCGAGGACCGGCTGCCCGGCGAGCTCGTCGCGACGCTGGGCGGGTTCCTCTTCGCCGGCGGCAAACGGCTGAGGCCCCTGCTGTGCGTGGCCGGCTGGCACGCCGCCACCGGTGCGGGCCCGGCCGGACCGGTGGTGTCCGCGGCGGCGTCGCTGGAGATGTTCCACGCGTTCGCCCTGATCCACGACGATCTCATGGACGCGAGCGAGATCCGCCGCGGGCGGCCCACCGCCCACCGCGCCCTGGCCGCCCACCACGCCGGGCGCCCGGACGCGGACCGGCTCGGCGTCAGCGCCGCGATCCTGCTCGGCGACCTCGCGCTGACCTGGTCCGACGAACTCCTCCACACCGCCGGCCTCACCCCCCGTCAGCTCACGGACGCCCTGGCAGTGACCGACACCATGCGGAGCGAGCTCGTGTACGGCCAGTACCTCGACCTGCTCGCCACCGGCGGGACCGCCATCGCCGACACCGAAACCGACACCGAGCGCGCCCTGACCATCTCCCGCTACAAGACCGCCAAGTACACCGTCGAGCGCCCGCTGCACTTGGGCGCCGCCCTGGCCGGAGCGGAAACGTCCCTTCGCTCCGCCCTGTCCGACTTCGCGCTCCCGATCGGCGAGGCCTTCCAACTGCGCGACGACCTGCTCGGCACCTTCGGCGACCCCACGACGACGGGCAAACCCCGCCTGGACGACCTGCGCGACGGCAAGAACACCGTGCTGGTCACCCTCGCCGTCCGGCGCGCCGACCCCGCCCGGCAGCGCACCCTGCTCACACTGATCGGCGACCGCACCCTCGACGAAGCGGGCGCCGCCCGCGTCCGCCGCATCCTGGAGGACACCGGCGCCCGCGCCGCGGTGGAACGTCTCATCCAGGACCGCCTCGAGCAAGCCCTCCACGCGCTGGCGCGGGCCCCCGTCCCCCCTGCGGTGGCCGCCGCCCTGCGGGAGATCGCCCTCGCGGCCACCGTGCGGACCACGTGACGTCGCCGACCCCGGCCCCCGGCCCGACCCCCCGACCCCCGCTCAGACCTCCGACGTGGCGTTCAGGCGGGTGATCTCGGCAGCGTACGCAGCGGTGCGGACCGCTGCCGTGCCCTGGACGTACAAGCCGGTGCCGACCGAGGCCAGGGGGAGGGAGAGGAGCAGGGCGGCGAGTATCGGTCATGCCAATGAGTTCATGGTGGCGAAGCTATCGCAGGCCGGACGGACGGCGTCCGGGGAGAGAGGACTCAGGTCCGGTACTGGCGGGCCTTCACTTGGTGTGCTGTCGGCGCACCATCTCGGTGATCCAGATCGGCGCGAACGGGGAGGTGCAGCCCGGGGAGGTCGGGTAGTCCTTGAGCACTTCGAGGCGCTCACCGATGTCGAGGGCACGGGCGCGGTACTCGGCGTGCTCGATGCCGATCTGCGCCAGGCAGTGGTTCATCGCCCACTGCAGGCGCTCCGGGGCGTCCTTCATCTGCGCCTCGATGACGTCGAGGAGTGCTGCGAGGTCGAGGCCCTCGGGCTGCTTCGCCACGCGTTCGGTGGTCAGCGCCCAGCCGGCACTGGCGACCACCGGGTCCGGGTCGGCGGACCAGGCCAGGCGCAGCTTTTCCCGGTGCGGGTTCTTCTTCACCACGTAGTTCACGAGCCAGTCGTGGACCTTGGGGGCGCGCGCCCCGCGCAGCATGACGTCCAGCTCGTCCCGCTCGAACGCCTTCGGGCGGCAGATCAGGAGCGCAAGCAGTCTCGCCGCGGTGTCGTCCGTCTCCCAGAGCCGGCGTGCGAGGTCCTGCTGCGTCTTCAGCCGCTTCGCGAGCGCGCGCAGCTTGCCGAGGTTCACACCGTGATCGTCGCCGTGTTTCTCGTTGACCGCCCGGGCCTTCGGGTCCTCGAGCGCGGCCAGCTCGGCCATCACCTCGGTCACCGTCACCTCGGCCACCACCGTCTCGGCCATCTCGGCCTCCCGTCCGTCCCGTGCGGGACGCAGCCTACGACGCGTGGTGAGGCCGGGGCGAGCGGCCATCCGTACGCACTCGGACGGATGGCCGCTCGCCCCGGTGCGTCACACGGCCCGGGTGTCGGCCGCGGGGCGCGGTTCGCGGCGCATCGCCCACAGGGTCGGGCCGCCACCGGGCAGCCGGACCTCCTCGCGCACGGTGAAGCCGAAGTGTGCGTAGAAGGGGAGGTTGGACGCCTTGGAGGACTCCAGGTAGGCGGGCAGGCCCGCCGCGTCGGCCTTGGCCAGGCCCGAGCGCAGCAGCGCGGCCCCCTGGCCCGTTCCCTGGGCGGCCGGGTCGGCGCCGATCACCGCGAGGTACCAGTGCGGTTCCTGGGGGGTGTGCTGCGCGGCAGCCTCGACGGCGGCCCCGAACAGCTCGGCGCGGTCGCCGAGGATGTTCTGCAGCTGCTGGATGGTTTCCGCGTCGGGAACCGCCTTGGCCTGCGCCTGCGGCGGCACCCAGAACGCCGCGGCGGCCTCGGTGACCTCGCACACGGCGTTGGAGACGTACTGCCGGGTGAAGAGCGTGGTGAAGTAACTGCCCAGTGAAGCCTCACGCGTGGCGTCGTCGGGGAAGAACCAGCGCATCATCGGGTCGTCGTCGAAGGCCCGGGCCAGGGAGCGGCTGATCAGCGCGGCATCGTCGATCGCTGCCGTCTTCAGCGTGTTCGGTATCAACATGTGGACATTCTGCATCTGATGATCTTGGTCGATGCGGGCGGGGTCCGACTTGTCGGACACCGACACCCGACGCCTGCCACTCGGTGCCCGGCACCCGGCACGCGTTAGTGGCGGACCAGGCAGAACGGGTGCCCCGCCGGGTCCGCGAAGATCCGCCAGCCGCGTCCGCCCGTGTCCCCGTCGAGCAGCGTCGCGCCGACCGCCAGCACCTGCTCCTGCGCGCGGTCGAGGTCCGGGACGCCGAAGTCCAGGTGGAACTGCTGCGGTCGGGTGGGGTCCGGCCAGCGCGGGGGCAGGTGGTCCGCCGCGCGCTGGAAGGCGAGGACCAGACCCGACGGCGCATGGAGGGTCGCCCAGTCCGCGCCGACCGCCCAGCGCCGGTCCGGCTGGTTGACGTTCCCGCCCAGCAGGGCCCGGTAGAACGCGGCCAGCGCCTGCGGATCGGGACAGTCCAGGACCACGCACTGCAGTTCGGCGATCATGGCCGGATCCTAGCCGTGATGCGCGAGGGCCGCGTCGATCATCCGGCGCGCTACGGCGGCCAGTTCGGCCTGGTCCGGGGCCACGCGGGAGCGGGCGAGGGCGCCGGCCAGCCGGTCGTACAGGAGCCCGTCCGTCCAGGCGACCAGCAACTCGGCGGCTTCCTCGGGCCGTTCGGACCCGAGGGCCGCGAGGATGCCCGCGGCCCGGGCCCGGGGCCCCTGCCCCGCCCGGAGGAAATCCGCCTCCAGTGCGGGGTTGCGGGCCGCCTCCAGGCTGAGTTCGAAGCGGGCCAGCTGGCGCTCGCGCCCCACCGTCAGCCAGCGGTACAGCAGTCCGGCCAGCGCGGCGGCGGCCGCGTCCCGGTCCGGCACCGCAGGCACCGGCGGGCCCCCGCCGTCGAGGTCCCCGAGGTCCCCGAGGTCGCCGAGGTCCAGGTCGGCCAGCCGCTGGTAGCAGGCGGCGATCAGCGCCGTCCGCGTACGGAAGTAGTACGAGGTGCTGCCCGCCGGCAGCCCGGCCGCCCCGTCGACCGCGCGGTGGGTGAGGCCGCGGAGCCCGGTGGCGGCGACGAGGCCGATCGCGGTGTCGGCGATCAGGGTCCTGCGGTCCGGGGTGCGTGCGCTCTGGCGAGGGGTGGACATTCCCTCACTCTACAGCTGTAGAGTGAGGACCCTCGGTCCTCTACGGATGTAGAGGACGGGGAAGAGGCAGAAGAAAGAGGGGATGCGTGATGTCGGCACTTCAGCGTGACGCGGTCGTGGCGGGCGCGGGGATCGGCGGACTCACCGCGGCCGTCGCCCTGCACCGACGGGGCTGGCGGGTCACCGTGTGCGAGCGGGCGCCCGGGCCGACCGCCGTCGGCGCGGGGATCGTCCTGGCCCCCAACGCCCTGCACGCCTTCGACGCCATCGGCTTCGACATCACCCGTGCGGTGGGCCGGGCCGTCCCGGCCGCGATGGGCCTGCGCCGCGCGGACGGCCGCTGGCTCAGCCGCGCCGACACGGCCGCGCTCGCCGCCCGTTACGGCGGTCCGCCGCTCGCCGTGCACCGCTCGGCCCTCGCCGACGCCCTGGCCGCCGCGCTCCCCGAAGGCGCGATCCGGTACGGCGTCGCGGTGGACTCGGTGACCGATGCGGACGGGTCCCCGGTGGTCCGCACCTCGGACGGCGACCTCGGGGGCGCCGACCTGGTGGTGGCCGCCGACGGCATCCACAGCCCGCTCCGGCGCCGGTACTTCCCGGACCACCCCGGCCTCCGCTACAGCGGGGAGACCGCCTGGCGCACCGTCCTGCCCGCCGACGGGGGCCGCGCCGAAGCGGTCACCGCCGAGACCTGGGGGCGCGGCGAGCGCTTCGGCGTCGTCCCGCTCGCCGACGGCCGGACGTACGTCTACGCCACCGCCGTCGCCCCCGAGGGCCACCGCCCCGCCGACGTCCGCGCCGAACTCCTGCGCCGCTACGGCACCTGGCACGACCCGATCCCGGCCCTGCTGGAGCGGATCGACCCGGCGGCCGTGCTCCAGCACGACCTGTACGACCTGGCGGCCCCGCTCCCCCGCTTCCACCACGGGCGTCTCGCCTGGCTCGGCGACGCCGCCCACGCCATGACGCCCAACCTGGGGCAGGGCGGCTGCCAGGCCATCGAGGACGCCGTGGTCCTCGCCCATCTGCTGGACGGGGCGGGCGGCACGGACGTGCCGGCCGCGCTCGCCGCCTACAGCGCGGCCCGCTGCGCACGCACCGACGCCATCCGCGTCCGCGCCCGCCGCACGGGCCGGATCGCCGCCCTCACCCACCCGTTCGCCGTCGCCGTCCGCGATCTCGCGGTCCGCGCGACCCCGGCCCGCGCCACGCACCGGGCGATGGACGCCCTCTTCGCCGGATTCACCCTTCCGGACGGAATGGGCACCGTGCCCGCGGGCGTTGACACTCGTTGGTGAGGTTCGTTGACCGTTCAACACGAAGGTAGGCGAAACCGCATGACGACAGCCATCGACTGGGACAACCCGACCGACCCCAGGCCGGGAAGCTGGCAGCTGGACCACGTCAAGCAGTACGTGGCCTCCAACGGCTCCGACGGCCACGACTGGAACGGCACCCAGACCCTCCTGCTCACCACCGTGGGCCGGGTCTCCGGCAACCCCGTGCGCACGCCCCTCATCTACGGCGAGGCGGACGGCCGCTACCTGCTCGTCGCCTCCAAGGGCGGCGCCCCCGAGCACCCGCTCTGGTTCCGGAACCTGACCGCGCACCCCGAGGTCCGCATTCAGGTCGGCGCCCGGATCCTCCAGGGCACGGCCCGGACCGCGACCGCCGAGGAGCGCGCCGCGTACTGGCCCGTGATGGTGAAGCACTGGCCCGCGTACGACGAGTACCAGACCAAGACGGACCGCGAGATCCCGATCGTGGTCATCGAGCCGATCGCGTAGGCATCGCCGGGAGCTCCGTCAGCTCAGTGGCACGTGCGCGCCACCAGCTCCAGCTCGTCCCCCCACGCGGCCACGTCCCGCGGGCCGATGTGCGGAGCGGCCAGGGACCGTACGCGGAAGCGGTTGCGCGGCGCCGTCGCGTCCGCCTCGCGGATCATCAGGTCCTGCAGCGCCGGCGGGATGGAGCGGTCCTCGGTGAAGCGCAGGAAGGTCCGCGGCACCCGCCCCCACGCCTGCGGGAGCCCCCGGGCGCCGGCGGCGCCGATCGCCGCGGACTCGTCCGGCTCCAGGGTGTTGAGGAGCGCGCGCACCTCGGCGTCGGGCAGGTCACTGCCGAGCGCCTCCTTGGCCGCCGCGAAGAAGGCGGGGTCAGCCGAGCGCCAGTTGACGCGGTTGACGCCGAGCTCCGGCGGGGTCTGGACGGCGCTGAGCCGGAACAGGGCGCTGGTGGCCGCCTCCGGGGTCGCCATCAGCTCCGCCACCGAGGCGTGCCGGGTCGGGCAGAAGGCGGACGCGTACACCAGGTGGGAGATCAGCTCGGGCACCTGGTTGGCGACCGCGTTCACCGTCACCCCGCCGAGGCTCTGCCCGACCAGGATCACGGGGCCGTTGCGGTGCACGGCGCGCACGACGCCGACGACGTGCGCCGCGAAGTCCGCCAGGGTCACCGCGGAGATCGGCGAGGGCTCGGTGCGCAGCCGCTCCGGGTCCTGGGGGGTCTGGTAGGAGAGCGGGAAGTACGCGCCCGTCCCGTGCCCCGGCAGGTCCACCGCGACCGCCCGGTGCCCGCGCATGCCGAGTTCGTGCAGGACGGGCGACCATCCGTAGGAATTGCTGCCGGCGCCGTGGACGAGGACGAAGGTGGGCGCACCGGGCCGCCGCGCGTCGCTCTGCGTACTTTCAGTTAAGTTACTCATGAGTAGAACTCTAGGCACGGACGCTTGCGGGACCGGCTGGATCCAGCCACTCCTCCGGAAGTGTTTCCGCAGCGGCGACGGCCAGGGCCCCCTAGTGTCCGAGCACCGCCATCGCCGCGTTGTGCCCGGGGACCCCGCTGACGCCGCCGCCCCGGACCGCCCCCGCACCGCACAGCAGTACGTTGCGGTGGGCCGTCTCCACACCCCACCGGCCGCCCCCGCCCGAATCCGAATCCGAGTCCGCGAACGGCCAGGAGAGGTCGCGGTGGAAGATGTGCCCGCCGGGCAGCCGCAGTTCGCGCTCCAGGTCCAGCGGGGTCTTCGCCTCGATGCACGGGCGGCCGTCGGCGTCGAAGGCGAGGCAGTCGGTGAGCGGTTCGGCCAGGTGCGCGTCGAGCTGCGCGAGGGTGGCGGTCAGCAGCACCTCGCGGGCCTGGTGGTTGTCGTGTGCGAACAGCCGGGCCGGGGTGTGCAGGCCGAAGAGGGTGAGCGTCTGGTAGCCCTGCTCCACCAGCTCGGGTCCGAGGATCGTCGGGTCGGTCAGCGAGTGGCAGTAGATCTCCGAGGGCGGTACCGAGGGCAGTTCGCCGGACGCGGCCTCCGCGTGCGCCCGGGCGAGTTCGGCGTACCCCTCGGCGATGTGGAACGTGCCGCCGAAGGCCTCGCGCGGGTCCACGGCGGTGTCCCGCAGCCGGGGCAGCCGGCGCAGCAGCATGTTGACCTTGAGCTGGGCGCCCTCGGGCGCCTCCTTCGCCGGTTCCTCGCCGAGGAGTTCGGCCAGCGCCCGCGGTGACGCGTTCACCAGCACCGTGCGGCCGACGACCCGGCCCTCCCCCGTGGCCGTACGGAACACCACCTCGGCCGGAGCGGTCCCGTCCGTGTCGATCCGCAGCACCTCGTGACCGGTGGCGATCTCGGCCCCGGCGGTCCGCGCGGCGGCGGCGAGGGCGTCCGTCAGGGCTCCCATGCCGCCGACCGGGACGTCCCAGTCCCCCGTGCCGCCGCCGATGACGTGGTAGAGGAAGCAGCGGTTCTGCGCGAGCGAGGGGTCGTGCGCGTCCGCGAAGGTGCCGATCAACCCGTCCGTGAGGACCACCCCTCGGACCAGGTCGTCGGTGAAGTGCCGCTCCACCGCCCGCCCGAGCGGCTCCTCGAACAGCATCCGCCACGCGGCCTCGTCGTCGATCCTCGCCCGCAGCTCCGCACGGGTGGGCAACGGCTCGGTCAGGGTGGGGAACACCTTCCGCGCCACCTGCCCGGTGGTCCCGTAGAAGGCGCGCCAGCTCTCGTACTCCCGGTCCGAGCCGGTCAGCCGGGAGAAGGACTCCCGGGTGCGCTGCTCGTCGCCGCCGACGAGCAGTCCGCCGGGCCGGCCGTCGCGTTCGACCGGCGTGTACGAGGAGATCGTCCGCCTGCGCACCGCGAACCGCAGGTCCAGGTCGCGCACGATCTTCGCCGGGAGCAGCGAGACGAGGTACGAGTAACGCGAGAGGCGGGCGTCGACTCCGGTGAAGGGGCGGCTGGAGATGGCCGCTCCGCCCGTGTTCCCGAGCCGTTCCAGGACGAGGACCGATCTGCCCGCCCTGGCCAGGTACGCGGCGGCCACGAGGCCGTTGTGCCCGCCACCCACGATCACGTCGTCGTACACGTCCCGCCCGAAGGTCGTCATGGCTCTTGGTAGCACACCTGGCCGAGTCGCTCCAGACAGTGGGCTTCGTCGGCGTGGGCCAGCGCCGTGTCGGGATGTTCGTCGCCCAGGGACCGTTCGCGGATGCCGGAGAGTTCCCGGTAGATGGGCAGGGCCTCGTCCCAGCGGCCCAGCCGACCGAGCCCCACGGCGAGTTCCCGGCGGCTGACCAGGGTGTCCGGGTGCTCGACGCCGAGCACCTCGGCCCGTACGGCGCCCACCTGCCGGGACTCGGCCACCGCCTCCTCCCAGCGCTCCAGGCGGCCCAGGTTGACCCCGAGGACGTGCCGGGCGCGCAGGGTCTCGGGGTCGGCGGCCCCGTAGGCGCGGGTGCGGTCGCGGACCAGGGCCCGGAACAGGTCGAGGGCCTGGGCGCTGTTCCCGGTGCGGCCGAGCGCGATGCCGACCTCGTAGCGGGCGGCCAGGGTGTCGGGGTGGTCGCGGCCGAGCACCCGCTCCCGTACGGCGGCGACCTCGCGGAAGCCGGCCAGGGCCTCCTGCCAGCGCTCCAGGCGGCCGAGCGCGTACGCCGCCTCGTACCGGGTCAGCAGCGTGTCCGCGTGCTCGGGGCCCAGGACGGCTGCCCGGTCGGCGGCGACCGCGACGGCGGTGGAGTGGGCCTCCGCGAACCGGCCCAGCGCACCCAGGGCGCAGGCCAGGTTGTGGCGGCAGCGCAAGGTGTCGGGGTGGAGCGGGCCCGTGGTCCGCTCGCGGGCCACGAGCACCGCGCGGTAGGTGTCGTACGCCTCCTGGTGGCGACCGAGCCGGCCCAGCTCGTACGCCGTCTCCTGGCGCGCGGCGAGGGTGTCGGCGTGGTCCGGGCCGAGTTCGCGCGTGCGCCCCTCGGCCACGGCCGTGTACACGGCGAGGGCTTCCTCGGGCCGGCCCGAACGGCTGAGGGCGTAGGCCCGCGTGTGGCCGGCGGCGAGCGCGTCGGGGCCGGTCTCCCGGGGGCCGGGGACGCGCGGGACGCCGTAGGCCACGGTCAGGCGCGGGTCCTCGGTGGGCTCGGGGCGGACGATGCGGACGCCGGGACCCACGGCGGGCTGCCCGCCGCTCGGACGCAGGACGGGGTTCCCGCCGCTCGGACGCAGGACGGGCTGCCCGCCGCTCGGACGGACGGCGGATGGCCCGCCGCCGGGGCGGCCGGCGGTCCAGGAGCCCGTGAGCACGGCCCATTCGCCGCTCGCGGGGCGGGCGTCGATCCCGGCCTTGCGCCCGGCGGTCATCCCGCGGGCCCAGGCCGGGAGCGGGGCCCGGGCGCCGGGCAGCCCGCCCGGTCCCAGCCGGGCCTCGACGAGCCGGCGGTGCACGTGGCGGGCGTCCCCGGGCCGGTCCTCGGGGCGCTTGGCGAGCAGGTCGAGGACCACCCGCTCGAAGGAGACGGGCAGTTCGGGGCGGTGCTCGCGCAGCGGCACGGGCGGGGTGTCGCGGTGGCCGACCAGCACCGACCAGGAGTCGCCGAGGTCGAAGGGCGGGGCCCCGGTGGCGATCTCGTAGAGGACGCAGCCGAGGGAGTAGAGGTCGCTGCGGTGGTCGACCTCGCCGCCGGCGATCTGCTCGGGCGACATGTAGTGCGGGGTGCCCATGGCCATGCCGCCGCCGGTGAGCTTGGCGGTGAAGCCGATGTCGTGGGCGAGGCGGGCGATGCCGAAGTCGCAGATCTTCACGGTGCCGTCGGTGAGCCGCATGATGTTGGCCGGCTTCAGGTCACGGTGCACGACGCCCTGGTCGTGGGTGTAGCCGAGGGCGGCGGCCATCTGCTCGGCGATGTCGACGACGACGTCCACGGGGAGCGGGCGGGTCTCGTTGTCCTCCAGGAGCTGGCTGAGGTTGCGGCCTTCGAGGAGCTCCATGACCAGGTAGAGGGGACCGCCGGCGGCACTGTCGTCACCGAAGTCGTGGACCACCGTGACACCGCGGTGCTGGAGGGAGGCGGCCACGCGCGCCTCGCGCCGGAACCGCTCGCGCAGCACCTGGGTGAAGTGGGCGTCCTGCTCGGCGCCGATCGGCTTGAGGCACTTCACCGCGACCTGCCGGCCCAGCGATTCGTCGCGGGCGCGCCACACCTCGCCCATGCCGCCGCGCCCGATCAGATCGAGCGACCGGTACCGGCCCTGGATCAGTCTGGACTCCGCCATGTCTTAAAGCCGCCCCCGTTGTCGTGCTACGCCCTCCCCGGCCGGTCCAGTATGGCCGCTGATGTACGCAGTGTGTACGGCGAGGGGCGACTCCCGGGGCCCATGCGGCGCATCGCTTTCAAGATGTGACCTGGAGGCAGCTTCCAGCGCAGACCTGCGGGAATGGTGCGCAACACGCGTCCGGTGAGGCGCAGGCGCCGGGAGGTGCTGCGCGGGGCCGGTGCGGGTCGCCCGTACAGCTGGTGCGCCCAGCCGGGGAGGGAACCGTACGCGAGGCCGGCGAGCGGGCGCCACAGCAGGTTTCGGCCAGGCACGAGGAGCGGGTGGATCGGCGGGGCGCGCAGGAAGTCGTCCACGGCGTGCGCGTCGGGGCCGGCGGCGAGCTCGGGGCGGATCCGCTCGAAGTAGGCGGCGAGCCCGGCGGCGTCGGCGGGCACGTCGGCCGGGTCGAGGCCGACGAGGCGGGCGTTGACGCGGTTCTCGTCGACGTAGCGGTCGGCCTGGGCGGCGGTGAGGCGGACGCCGGAGCGGCGCAGGACGTGCAGGAAGCTGTCAATCTGCGCGCAGTGGATCCACAGCAGCAGTTCGGGGTCGTCGACGGGGAAGCGGTCGCCGGTGCCCGGATCGGTGGCCGAGAGCTTGCGGTGGATCGCGCGGACCCGGCTGCCGGCGCGCTCGGCGGCCTCGGTGGTGCCGTAGGTGAGGGTGCCGACGAAGTCGGCGGTGCGCAGCAGTCGGCCCCAGGCGTCCCTGCGGAAGTCCGAGTTCTCCATGACTCCGCGGACGGCGCGCGGGTGGAGCGCCTGGAGGTAGAGCGCCCGGACGCCGGCGATCCACATCATCGGATCGCCGTGGCAGTGCCAGGTGACGGAGGCCGGGCCGTACAGCCCCGGATCGGCGTCGGCCCCCGGGCCGGGGCCTTGCGCGGGTCGTGGCGCGGGTCCCGGTTCTGGTGCGGTCGCGGTGTCACCCATCCCGTACCTCCCCGTCGCAGGCGCCCGGCGGTCCCAGCCTACCGATCCGGGGCGCCCGTCAGTGATGCGTATGCAGCGGGCCGACCGCCGTCGGGGTCCCTCCAGGATCCCGTCAGGGGGTCGACGCGCCTGTGCCGGCCGTGGATCCGGCTCTCCGGGCCGCGTTCCGGCGGCCTTCGTGACGGGGCTCAGCGGCCGAGGATCCGGGTCGTGGCCTGGTCGGTGTCGTTCCTCCTGTTCCGGTCCGGGGTCGTGGAGGTCACGGCGGCCTTGGCCGTGATGGCGGGCCGCTGGGTGGCCCGTACCGTGACGTGGAAGACCCGCGACTGTCCGGCCCCCAGGGCCTCGACGCGCCAGGTCAGCGGAGTGGGAGTGCGGCGGTCGGCGCCGGGGGGCGCGTCCGTGACCGTCACCCCGCGCGGCAGGGTCAGGGTGACGGCCAGGTCCGCGGCGGCGAAGGGCCCCTTGTTGGTCACCGTGATGTCGTAGGTGTACTCGGCGCCGCCGCGTACGGAGGCCGGTGCGCTCAGCCGGACCGCCAGGTCGGCCCGGGGCGGACCGGCGTCGAGCTCCAGCCGTCCGACGCGGTCGCCGCCGATCTCGGTGAACCACATGGCGGCGTCCGGCCCCGCGGTGATGCGGACCGGGAGGCTGCCCGGGGTGGGCAGCGGGTACCGCGCGAAGTTCCCGTCGGGGGTGATCCGGCCGATCCCGTCGGTGAGCTGCTCGGTGAACCACAGGTTGCCGTCGGGCCCGGCGGCGATCCCGTCCGGGCCGCTGTCGGCGTCCGGCAGCGTGTGCTCGGTGATGGCACCGGCCGTGCTGATCCTGCCGATCCGGTTGCCGAAGAGCTCCGTGAACCACAGGTTCCCGTCGGGCCCGGCGGTGATGACGTCCGGCCCGCTGTCGGCGTTGGGCAGCGGGTACTCGGTGATCTTGCCCTGGGGGGTGATCCTCCCGATCCGGTTTCCGGAGATCTCGGTGAACCACAGGTTCCCGTCGGGCCCGGTCACGATGGACTCCGGGCCGCTGCCGGGGTTCGGCAGGGGGTACTCGGTGATCTTCCCGGTGGGGGTGATCCGGCCGATCCGGTCACCGGGGTCCTCGGTGAACCAGAGGTTCCCGTCGGGCCCCGTGGTGATGGCGAACGGCGTGCCGCTGCCGGCGGGCAGGTCGTACTCGGTGATGAGGCCCGCCGTGGTGATGTTCCCGATCCGGCGGCCGACGTCGGTGAACCACAGCCTGCCGTCGGGCCCGGCGGTGATCCCGATGGGGCTGTTGTCGTCACCGGGCAGCTGGTACTCGGTCAGGTCCCCGGTGGGGGTGATCCGGGCGATCTTCCGGATGCCCTGCTCGGTGAACCACAGGTTCCCGTCGGATCCCGTGGTGATGTCGCCGGGGAAGCTGCCGGCCGTGGGGAGCGGGTGCTCGGTGACGTCCCCGACGTCGGCGTGGGCGGGTGCCGAGGCCACGGGCAGGCTGATCAGGCTGAGGAGCAGGGCGGCGGCCAGTTGGAACGCCCGGCGCGGGCGGCGTCGGCGGGTCCGGGGCGCGGAGCCGCACGGGGTGCGTGGGGACATCGGGAGGCAGACCTTTCGGCCGGAGGTCGGGGGCGGGCCCGCCGTCGGGGCGGGACCTCGCCGGCGGGCCCGGGCACTGTCGGGCGGCGCTCGAGGTCGCGACAGCGGTGCGCTGCTGGATGCCCGGGGGCATGCGCACTGCGCAGCGTAGGACCCCGGGTGACGGCATGTCAGTCGCCACTGGGCCAACAGGATGACGGCCGGACGAGCAGGCCCCGCGCGGGCCCGCGGCGCCGGGACGCCCGCGTCGGTCCTTCCGCGTCGGTACGCAGGTGCCTGGGCGGCGCCCACCTGGTCGGATGCCCTGAGCGTGCGCTCGCGGCCGTCCTCTAGAGTGCTTCCGTCCCCCATCCACCATGCACGCGCCCGTGGCCCCGGCCCTGCGGCGCGCCCCGCCCCCGCCCACGGGCCCGACCGAGGAGCAGCCGTGACCGACCTGGCGTCCATAACCCTGCAGCAGGAGATCGCCCGGGATCTCCAGGTGAGCGCGTCCTTCGACGTGCAGGAGGAGATCGAGCGCCGGGTGGCCTTCCTGGCCGGCCAGCTGACCTCCACGGGCCTGCGCTCCCTGGTACTGGGCATCAGCGGCGGCGTGGACTCCACCACCGCGGGCCGGCTGTGCCAGCTCGCCGTCGAGCGGGTCCGTGCCACCGGGCAGGACGCTACGTTCTTCGCGATGCGGCTGCCGTACGGCACCCAGGCCGACGAGGCGGACGCGCAGCTGGCGCTGGAGTTCATCCGGCCCGACCGGGTCCTGACCGTCGACGTGAAGGCGGCCAGCGACGCGGCGCTGGAGGCCGCACTGGCCGGCGGCACGGTCTTCCGCGACGCGCACCACCAGGACTTCGTGCACGGCAACATCAAGGCCCGGCAGCGCATGATCGCCCAGTACGCGGTGGCGGGCGCCCACGAGGGCCTGGTCGTCGGCACCGACCACGCCGCCGAGGCGGTCTCCGGTTTCTTCACGAAGTTCGGCGACGGCGCGGCCGACGTGGTGCCGCTCACCGGCCTCACCAAGCGGCGCGTACGGGCCATGTCCCAGGCTCTGGGCGCGCCCGCCGGTCTGACCGTGAAGACCCCGACCGCGGACCTGGAGACGCTGAAGCCGGGCCGGCCCGACGAGGAGGCGCTCGGCGTGACGTACGACGACATCGACGACCTCCTGGAGGGCAAGCCCGTCGGCGAGGCAGCGTACGCGGCCATCACCCACCGCTACCGCCTCACCGAACACAAGCGACAGCTCCCGATCGCCCCCTGAGACGGCGCCGGGCCCCGGGGTGGAGTCACCCGGTGGCCGTGGGCCCGGGGTGGAGTCCCCCGGGGCCACGGCCACCGGCGTTCAGCTGCCGGAGCCCTCGCGGCCGATGCCGCGGCCGCCGTCGAGGTCGCCGTCCAGGTCGCTGTCGGGGATCCAGGAGCCGTGGATGCCGCCGGTGACCCGGCGCGGCAGGTGGACCGTGGCGATCCGCTCGAGGGCGGAGGCGTCGAGGACCAGGAGCTGGGAGGCGTCCTGCTTGAGGTCGGAGACGACGGTGAGCAGGTAGCCGTCGTCCTCTCGGGTGGCCCCGGCGGCGGGGACGAACACGGCCTCGCTGGGCAGTCGGGCGTCGCCGGCCTCGTGGATGTGACGGGCGCCGGTGGTGCGGTCGTACTTGACGATGCCGTAGCCGTCGTGACCTTCCTGGTCGGGGAAGGAGACCGCGTACTGGTAGCGGTGCTCGGCGCCGAGGAACTCCTCGTTGAGCGTGGGGAATTCGATGGCGAGGTCGTCGATGACCTGCTCGTCCACGCGGCCGGCGGCCAGGTCGACGACCCAGCGGCGGTTGAAGGAGCGGGTGTTGGGCTCGGCGCCGCGATCGGGCGCGCCGACCCACCAGTTCCACGAGAGCCGGAAGCCCTCCCGGTCCACGGTCGGCCCCTCCAGCACGATCCGGCCGTGGGCGTCCTCGTAGGCGTTGGCGGCGTGCAGCATGCTGCCCGGCTCGATGGGGAACCAGCGCGTCTTCGCCGCGCCGTGCGGGCCGCGGGGCATGACGCCGATGCGCGCCGGCTGTGCGTCGTTCCAGCCGTAGGGGATGCCGGAGTGCTCGGCCGGGTCGAAGGTGACGGTGCCCTCGAAGAAGACCACGTGGTTGCGGGTGACGGCGAAGTCGTGCTTGAGGGAGGCGGTCGCTCCGGGCACCTCGGTGCTGTGGCTGATCTGCCCCTTGGCATCGGCCACGTAGTACGTGAGGAACGGCGGGAACGGCGAGGAGCCGAAGAAGTGCAGCTCGCCGGTGACCGGGTCGGTCTTCGGGTGCGCGGTCATCGCGCTGGTCAGCTTGCCGCCGAAGTCGTAGGCGCCGACGGTGGCGAGGTCCCGGGTGAGTTCGAAGGGGAAGTTGGCCTCGCACAGCGCCAGGAGGCGTCCTCCGTGTTCGATGACGTGGGTGCCGGCGGTACTGGCGGTCAGGTCCGGGCCGCGATCGGTCATGTACGGGGCGCCGTCCAGGGCGGGAGTGTGTACCCAGCGGTTGCGGTACCACTCGGCGCGGCCTTCGCGCAGCCGGATGCCGTGGACCATGCCGCTGCCCTTGAACCAGTGGGTGGGGGTGATTCCGGGCTTGGGGTTGTGGCTGTTACGGATGAGCCGGCCGGTCAGCTCGGGGGGCAGGGAGCCCTCGACGGTCAGCTCGGTGGCGGTGATCTCGTCGACGGCCGGGGTGTAGTGGCCGGTGAGGTAGGGCTTCTTGTCGGTGGTGGTCATGGCAAGAACCTCGCTTTGCGTGACGGTGACGGGGTCGGTGACGGGGGCGGTGCTCGTGCTGGTGCCGGCTTCGCGGGTGGAACGGGCGGGCCGGGCGGCCGGGGTCAGGCGGTCTGCTCGGCGCGGGCCTTGAGGGCGGCGAGCCAGGCGGTCAGCGAGTCGTGCAGGGCCTGGCCGAGCTCGGCGGGCGCGGCCTCGACGGGGGCCCCGCTCCAGGACTCCTCGGTGCGGACGGTCACCTGGCTGCCGGTCTGTTCGAAGGTCCACACGTGGACGCCCTCGATGCCGTTGGCCGGGCCGCCCCAGACCAGCCGCTCACCGGGGACGATCTCGCGGATGGTGGAGGTGATGTCCAGCCCGTGCGTCTTCCAGCTGAAGGAGTGGCCCGGCAGCAGCGGACCGTCGAGCTCGGCCTGGTCGACGTGGGCGTTCCAGCTGGGCCAGGCGTCGATGTCGGTGTGCAGGGCCCAGATCCGCTCCAGCGGGGCGTCGATGACGGTGGACAGGCGGACGACGGCGGGAGCGGTCTCGTCGATGGTGAACATGGCGGTTCTTCCTCTCGGTTGGTGTGCTGTCAGTGGTGCGTACGGCCGGCTGGTCAGCCGTCGGCCGCGGGCTGCGGGGCCGGGTGCGGGCTCGCCCCCGAGGGGGCGGCCGCGGTGCGGCGGGTGAGGAGCGGGGCGAGGGCGGCGGTGGCCAGGAGGACGGCGGCGGAGACGCCGAAGGCGGTGCGGTAGCCGGAGGTGAGTGCTTCGAGCTGCGGCTGGTGGGTGGCCGCGTGGCTGGTGACGGTGCCCGCGAGGGTGGCCAGGACGGCGAGCCCGATGGCGCCGCCGACCTGCCGGGAGGTGTTCACCAGGCCCCCGGCCAGCCCGGCGTCCTGGCGGGCGACGCCCTCCACTGAGAGGGCGGTGAGCTGGACGAAGGCGATGCTCAGGCCCAGGCCGATGAGGATGCCGGGGCCGAGGAGGTCGGCGACGTAACTGCCGTCCGCGCTGATCCGGGACAGCCAGAGCAGTCCGGCGGCCTCGGTCAGCAGGGCTCCGGTCACCGTCGCGGTGGCGCCGATGCGGCGGGAGATCCGCGGGGCGAGCGCGGAGCCGAGCATGTTGGCCGCGGCGAGGGGGAGTTGGCCGAGGCCCGTGACCAGCGGGCTGGAGCCGAGGACCTGCTGCTGGTAGAGCGGCAGGAAGAAGAACAGGGCGATCCACACCGAACCGAGCAGGGCCATCAGCGCGTTGCCGACGGTGACGCGGCCGGCGCGGAACAGGCGCGGCGGCAGCAGCGGATTCGGGTGGCGGCGCTCGACGAGGACGAACGCCGCGATCAGCACGGCGGCGACGGCGAAGGCCCCGAGGACGGCGGTGTCCGTCCAGCCCGAGCGGCGGGCGGTGGTCAGGCCCCACACCAGGGCGGTCAGCGCGAGGGTGACGGTGGTGGTGCCGGGCAGGTCGAACCGGCCGCTGCCGGTGACCGGGGTCCGCGGCACGCTCACCGCGGTGCCCGCGAGGACCGGCAGGATGCCGACGGCGACCGCGAAGAAGATCCACTGCCAGCCCCAGGCCTGGGTGAGGACCCCGCCGAGCAGGACTCCGGCGGCGCCTCCCGCGCCGGACACCGCGCCCCACACACCCAGCGCCCTCCCCCGCCCGGACCCCGGCGGGAACAGGTCCATCACCAGGGCCAGCGCCGCCGGGGCGATCGCCGCCGCGCCCAGACCCTGTACGGCACGGGCCGCGATCAGGACCGAGGAGGAGACGGCCAGTCCGGCCGCCAGCGAGGCGGCCCCGAACACCGCGAGCCCCGCGATCAGCACCCGGCGCCGGCCGAGGAGGTCGGCCGCCCGTCCGCCGGCCAGCAGCAGCGCGCCGAAGGCCAGGCCGTAGGCGTTGACCACCCAGGTCGTGCCGCTGTCCGAGAGCCCGACGCCGGCGCGGATCTGCGGCAGGGCCACGTTCACGATCGAGGTGGCGAGCATGACCGTGAACTGCGCCGCCGCGAGAGCTGCGAGCGCCGCTCCGGGGCTCCGGGTGGTGGCGGTGATCCTCACACTGTCCTCCTTGAGTGGTTGACCACTCACACTTGACGCCTAAGAAAAGGCGGGGCGTGTGCCCCGCCGACGGGCCCGACCGCACGGTGACGCGGTGACGCCGGACCTAGTAGTGCGTGATGCCCGCGGACAGCGTGCGGATCCAGGGGGCGTCCACCTCGTCGGCCCCCATGGAGACGATGAGGTGGCACAGCATGCCGAGCGCGAAGAACTGCTGGACCTGCTCCTCGGTGCCACCGGAGGCGCCCCGGACGTACTCCACCACCCGGGCGTAGCCCTGTCGGACCACCTCGCGCACGGCCGGCTCGGAGACGGCCGCGGCCTGGGCGTGCAGCTGGATCAGCATCAGGTCGTTGTCCTTGATCAGCAGCGCGTACGCATCCCCCATGGCCTCCAGCACCACCTCGGCGGAGCTGCCCTTCGCCTCGGCCGCCGCCCGCTCCAGACCGGCCCGGACCTGCACGAAGCAGTGCTCGACCACCGCGGTGAACAGCAGCTCCTTGTTCGGGAACAGGCGGTAGACGTACGCCTGCGAGATGCCGGCCGCCTTCGCCACCTCGGTCGTGGTGGTGCCCCAGTAGCCGCGCGCCGCGAAGGCGCCGATGGCGGTGCGCAGCACCGTCTCGCGGCGCTCTTCGGCGGTGGACAGCTTCCGGGGTCGTTCGTTCTTCATGTGAGTACTCAACCACTCACACTCTTGTGTGTCAACGCCGGGGCCACTGCTCCGGCTAGGCGGCGCTGACGGCCGTCAGGTGCGTGGTGCCGTCGCGCAGGGCGGTGATGCGGACTTGCCCCGCACGGAAGGAGTCCCTCCCGTTCGGGCCGGGTATCTGCGCGAACGGGGTCCAGGAGCCGTCCGGCCTCCTGATGTCGTGCCAGATCCGTCCGTCGAGCCCGACCGCCACCACCTGGGCGGAGCCGTCGGGCGTCCCCGCGATGCCGATGGCGCTGGCCCCCATGGTGGCCGAGGTGACGCCCCGCGGGGCGCGGAAGCCGGACCAGGAGCCGTCGGGCCGCCGCAGCTGGTGGTACACCATCCCGTCGAGCCCGATCGCGAGGACCTGGGCGGAGCCGTCGGGCATGCCGGTGATCGCCAGGGCCGGGCCGGAGAACGCCGGGGCCCCGTTGGCGCCGGCCAGGCGTCCCCAGGCCGTCCACATACCGTCCCGTCCGCGGGCGCAGTGGTACATGGCCCCGTCCGTGCCGTAGCTGAGCAGCTGGGCGGAGCCGTCGGGCATGGCGGTGACCGACACCTTCGTCGCACCCCAGCGGCTCTTCGCGGTGAAGCCGGGCAGGGCCCGGAACCCGGGCAGCCCGCCGTCGGCGCGCCGCTGCTGGTGGTAGGTGGTGCCGTCCATGGCCGTCACCACGATCAGGCACGTGCCGTCGGGGAAGGCCGCGATGTCCGCCTCCCGCACGGTGAACCCGGCCGAGCCGTCCGGTCCCGCGACCCGCTGCCAGGGCCGGACCGCGGCCGCTCCCCGTACGACCGTCAGCCACAGGCCGTTGTCGGCCGCGATGCCCAGCACCACGACGGAGCCGTCCCCCATGCCGGCGGCGGCGCTCTGCACCCCGGCGAACGAGGCGGCGCCGGCGGCGGCACCCGGCAGCGGACGCATGCTGCTCCACGATCCGTCGGGGTGGCGCTCGGTGTGGAAGAGCACGCGCCGCTCCACGTCGTACGGGGGCAGTTGGGCGGAGTAGAACCACACCGGGTTGGTGAGGGCGACCAGTTGGTCCAGCGTGGTGGAGGCGGGCTCGGGCCGGCGCACCTCGGCCCGGACGAACAGGGAGGCCTTGCCCCAGCCGCGCCACCGCAGCTGTCCCCTGCCGCTGCCGTCGATGCAGGTGGCGGCCATGATGCCCCACTCGGTGTACAGCGTGGCGATGCTGTCGGGGGCGCCCGTCACGTTCAGGGTCACGTCGACGGTGTCGAAGAACGACAGGGGCAGTTCCTCGCCGGGTCCCGCGACCGCCCCGCCCGCGCGGGCGGTGAAGTCCAGGGTCACGGCCGCGGATTCGACGGCGTACGACCGGCCCATGCGCAGTGCGTCCAGGACGGCGGGCGTCGACAGGCTGGTGGCGCGCACCACGTTGTGGGGCCGGCCGACGGCGTCCGCGGGGCTGTGCGCGTCGCTGTTGCCGACGGCGGCGACCCGCTTGCCGAGGCAGAGCATGACGTGCCAGGCCGCGATGTTGGCGGCGTCGTCCAGGGTCCACGGTCCGTTCCACACCTCCAGGGCGTCCACGCGGTCGAGGCCGAACTCCCAGAAGGATCCCGCCGCCGGAGTGAGCGGATGGGCGGCGATCGTGAGTCCGCCCAGACTGTGCACGCGCCGGGCGTGGCCGTCGAACACCCCCTGGTCCGCGGGGCCGTAGCGCCAGTCCACCCATTCGCCCTGGGGCAGGCCGACGGCCAGCCAGTGGCCGTGGCGGGTGGTGACCTCCTCCGCGTTGACGACCAGCAGGTCCGTCGGCACGTTTCCGCGCCAGGTCACCCCGGTGGAGCTGGTGTTGTGGTCGGATGTGGCGATGAAGTGCAGCCCCTCCTGGCGGGCGGCCGCGACGATCTCGTCCACCGTGCGCTTCCCGTCGGAGTGCACGCTGTGCAGGTGCAGGTCTCCCCGGTACCAGCCGGGCCCCCGCCCGGCCACCGAGGTCGGCAGGATGTCGTACGGAGCCCGGGGCAGCGGGTCTCCGTGGTGCAGGGTGACGTCGACCTGCCAGTCCATGCCGCCGGCGGCGCCGACCATCGGCCCCAGGATGACGGACCAGCCGCCGGGCTCGACGGGCCCGGGGACGTAGCCGGGGGTGGCGTCCGCCGCGGAGAGGGTGAACCCGGCCCGTTCGCCACCCGACCAGCCGCGGAACCCGGACGGGCCGAAGATGCCGAGGTCCAGGATGCCGGCGGCGGCGTCGTGGGAGGTGGAGACGGAGATCCGTTGCACTCCGGCGGGGACGTCGAAGGCGACGTACGCCCACTGGTCGTTGCCGTACGGGGAGTGTCCCTTGTAGGTGGTGGTCTCCGCGTCGGTCCCCCGGCCCCTGGTCGCGGCGTACACGACCGGTGCGGGAACCAGCGCGGCGGCTCCGCCCGCGGCGAGCATGGCCCCTAATCGGAGCAGGGACCTGCGCTCGACACCCGGGCCGGGGTCGGGGGCGGGGGCTGGCGCAGCGTTCGGGAGGTGTTCACTCGGTTCACTCGGTTCACTCGGTTCACTCGACACAGCCGTGCTCTCCTTCACGTGAAGTGACAGGGAAGACGTGCGGGTGCGGTGGCGTCCTAGCGGCGTGAGCGCTGGGCCTCGACGATCTGTCGCACGGAGCCGTCGACGTCCGCCCGGGCCTGGACCCGCTCTGCGAAGCCGGGGAACTGGCCGGCGATGGCGCTCAGCAGCCGCAGTTCCAGCGGCGCCACGTTGACCTCGCACCGGTCGCGCCGGACGGCTCGTACGACGCCGTCGGCGACCTGGCCGGGCGAGACGGTCCTGATGCCGTTCGGCGTGGCGGCTCCGGTGGCCGCGAACATCCCGGCGTCGCGGACGAAGCCGGGCTGGACCAGGGACACCCCCACCCCCGTGCCCCTGAGCTCCTGGCGCAGGGCGAGGGCGAATCCGCGCAACCCGAACTTCGTCGCGTTGTACAGGGAGGTCGACTTGGTCGCCGCCTTGCCGGAGATGGAACCGACCAGCACGATGTGGCCGCGGCCGCGGGCCACCATGTGCGCCGCCAGCAGCTGTGACAGCAGCACGGGCGCACGCAGGTTGACGTCGAGGGCGCGGTCGAGCTGCTCCTCGGTGTAGTCCAGCAGGTTGCCGCTGGCGGGCAGGGCCGCGTTCGCGACGAGGATGTCCGTCTCGGCGCAGCTCTCGGCGAGGCCGACGACGTCGGACCGGACGGCCAGGTCGGCGACCGCCGTGCGGGCCCCGCAGGCCTCCGCAGTGACCTTGAGGGCCTCCTCCCGCCGCCCGGTGACCGTGAGACGGGCCCCCTGCGCGGTCAGACGTGAGGCCAGGGCGGAGCCGATGCCTCCGGTGGCCCCGGTGAGCAGAACGTTCGATCCGGATATGTCCACGACGACTCCCGTGACTCCCGCGCGACGGCACTCTTCTGTTCGTTCGAACGAACAGTAGGGATCGCTCTGCCCCCTGTCCACACCGCGGACGCCCCAACTCCCCTTCCCCGCCGGGGCCGACACGCCATCCGATGGGGCAGAATGCGGACATGCCCCATGCCTCCGACACCCGCCAGAGCATCATCGACGCCGTGCTGCGGATCATCGGGCAGGACGGCATCGCCGCCGTCACCAACCGGAGGATCGCCAAGGAGGCGGCCGTTTCCCTCGGGTCCGTCACCTACCACTTCGCCACCCAGCACGAGCTGTTGCGCGAGAGCCTGCTGCACTTCGTGGCCGAGGAGACCCGCCACTTCACGGCGCTCGCCGACGCGTGCTCCGACGACCGCTTCGACATCGGGCAGGCGGCCGAGGTGGTGGCGCAGGTCGCGGGCGGCAACGCCTTCGACAGCAGGCACATCGCGCCGTTCGAGCTGTACGTCCAGGCCGGCCGCGACGAACGGCTGCGCGTCGCCGCGGCCGAGTGCTTCGCCGCCTACGACCTGCTGGCCACCCGGGTCCTGACCCAGCTCGGCGTACCGGACCCCGAACGACTGGCGGGCGTGGCCGTCGCCCTGGTCTTCGGCCAGCAGCTGCGCCGCCTGGCCACCGGCGCCCCCGCCGAGGACCTCGTCGACACCCTGCTGGTCCTCACGCAGTTCGCCCCGGCGCGGACCCCGTAGCCGAGCACGCGCGCCGAAATCGGAGTGCCGGGGGCGGCGTCGCCTTGTGATACTGCTCCGATGATCAATCTGCCTGCCGCCGTGCTGGATTCGTTGTCCGGGCTCGCCTTCGGCGATGCCTTCGGCGACCGCTGGTTCGGCATCCTGCGCCGCGAAGGCCCGGCGGCCCTGGAGGCACGGATCCCGCCCCCGGAGCCGCTGTGGCAGTGGAGCGACGACACCGCCCAGGCGCTCGTTCTCGTCCGGGAACTCGCCGAGGGCGGCGGCACCGTCGACCAGGACCGCCTCGCCCTGCGCCTCGCCGAGGCCTACGCCGACGACACGCACCGCGGCTACGGAGCCTCGATGCACGACGTGCTCCGCCGCATCGGCGCGGGCGAGCCCTGGCGGGAGGTGGTCGCCGGGCAGTTCGACGGCCAGGGCTCGTGGGGCAACGGCGCGGCCATGCGCGTCGCCCCGCTCGGCGCCTGGCACGCCGCCGACCTCGACGCCGTCGTCGAGCAGGCCGCCCGCCAGAGCACGGTCTCGCACCACCACCCGGAGGCGGTCGCCGGGGCGGTGGCGGTGGCCGTGGCCGCGGCGCTGGCCACGCGCAGCCGGGGCGGGCCCGCCCCGGCACGCCCGGACTTCCTCCGGGCGGTCGCCGCACGGCTCCCCGACAGCGACGTCCGCTCGGGCGTGCGGGTCGCGGCCCGGATGTCGGCCCGCACCTCGCTGCGGCACGCCGCGGAGGTACTGGGCTCCGGCTACCGGATGTCCGGGCCCGACACCGTCCCCTACGCCCTCTGGTGCGCGGCGGGACACCTCGACGACCTGCACGAGGGCCTGTGGTTCACCGTCGGCGGACGCGGCGACATCGACACGACCTGCGCCATCGCGGGCGGGGTGATCGCCGCCCGCACGGGCGTCACCGCCCTCCCGCCCACCTGGCACGCGGCCCGCGAACCACTGCCCCCGGTCCGGCCTGAGTAGGAACGCGCCGGGCTCCTCGTCGCACGGTGTCAGCGGCGGACTCGGGGCATGCCCAGGCCGATCCAGGAGATGATCTCGCGCTGGATCTCGTTGTTGCCGCCGCCGAAGGTGAAGATGACGGCGCTGCGGTAGCCGCGTTCGAGCTCGCCGTGCAGGACCGCGCCGGCGGAGCCGTCCTTGAGGGAGCCGGCCGCGCCGACGATCTCCATGAGCCAGGCGTACGCGTCGCGGCGGGCCTCGGAGCCGTACACCTTGACCGCGGAGGCGTCCTGCGGGGTGAGGGTGCCGGCCTGGACGGCGTTGACCATCTGCCAGTTGAGCAGCTTCATCGCGTCGAGCCGGGCGTGGGTGCGCGCGAGGCGGCCGCGCACCCAGCCGAGGTCGATGACCCGGCGGCCGTCGGCGAGCTTGGTCGAGGCGGCCCAGCGCTGGACGTCGTGGAGGGCGCGGATGGCCATGGTGCCGTGCGCGGCCAGGGTGACGCGCTCGTGGTTGAGCTGGTTGGTGATCAGGCGCCATCCCTTGTTCTCCTGGCCGACCCGGCGGCTCGCGGGGACGCGGATGTCCTCGTAGTAGCTGGCGGTGGTGTCGTGCGAGGCGAGGGTGTTGATCAGGGTGCAGGAGTAGCCGGGGTCCGAGGTCGGCACGAGGAGCATGGTGATGCCCTTGTGCGCGGGGGCGTCCGGGTCGGTGCGCACGGCGAGCCAGACCCAGTCGGCGGTGTCGCCGTTGGTGGTCCAGATCTTCTGGCCGTTGACGACGTAGGTGCCGGTCTCCTCGTCGCCCTCGCGGACGGCCTTGCACTTGAGCGCCGCGAGGTCGGTGCCGGCGTCGGGCTCGCTGTAGCCGATGGCGAAGTCGATCTCGCCCGCGAGGATCTTCGGCAGGAAGTACGCCTTCTGCTCGTCGGTGCCGAACTGCATGATGGTCGGCCCGACCGTGTTGAGGGCCATCAGGGGCAGCGGTACGACGGCCTGCGCGGCCTCGTCGAAGAAGATGAACTGGTCCATCGGGGACATCCCGCGGCCGCCGTACTCCTTGGGCCAGCCGACCCCGAGCCAGCCGTCGGCGCCGAGCCGGCGGATCGTCTCCCGGTAGTAGCGCTTCTGGGCGGCAGGGTCCTCGTAGCGGGCGTACACGTCGTCCGGTACCAGCTCGGCGAAGTAGGCACGCAGCTCGGCGCGCAACTGCTGCTGCTCAGGCGTGTATTCGAGGTGCACGGCCCCTCCGGGAGTCTCGCGGTCCAGCCGGTTCGCTGTGGCGGCGGTCAGAGTAGAACCAGTTTCAGAAATTAGGAAGGGGCCGGGGGTGCGGAGGGACCCGGGTGCTCCCGGTCCGGCGCAGGCGTTCATAATCTCGGTCATGACGAGCCCACGGAGCAGAGCGGAATTCTTCGTCGAGCCCGAGCGGGACGGCCGCTTCAGCGGCCCCGCCACCGGCGACGAACGGCGCATGCTGGTCGCCTTCCTGGCGGACCACCGCGCGACCCTGGAGCTGAAGTGCGCAGGCGTGGCGGAGGAGTTGGCGCGGCGGTCCATAGAACCGTCCACGCTCTCCCTGCTGGGACTGGTCCGGCACCTCGCCGATGTGGAGCGCCGCTGGTTCCGGCGGGTCCTGGCGGGGCAGGACGCACCGCCCCTGTTCTCCTCCGCGGCCGAGCCCGACGGGGACTTCGACGGCGCCGTGTCCGATCCCGCCGCCGTCGCGGCGGGCTGGGAGGCGTGGCGCGCCGAGGTGGCCTTCGCCGAACGCTACGTCGCCGAGGCGCCCCACCTCGACGTCGAGGCCGTGGACGCGTGGCGCGGGCGGGTCTCCCTGCGCTGGGTCCTCATCCACATGGTCGAGGAGTACGCCCGCCACAACGGGCACGCCGACCTGCTCCGCGAGCGGATCGACGGGGCCGTCGGCATCTGAACCGCCCCCGGACGGCCGCTGTCGGGCGTCAGGTGTAGAGGTAGACGAGGTCGAAGCGGACGAGGTCCCGGGCCTCGTCGAGGTGGTACTCGCCCGAGGGGACGGCATCCGACTGCGGGCGGTTCACGTACGCGTCGTACTGCGGGCTGTGCTGCCAGGCGGCGTCGGCGGGCAGGTACTTCTGCAGCGGGGCGGGCAGCGCGGACGCGGGTGCGGCGGGCGTGAAGGCGTACTCGGCGTTGCGCACGATCGCGGCCGCGCCGCCGGCCGCGAGGCGGGCGACACCGACCAGGCGGATCCGGGAGTCCGGGCTCGGGATGCTCCGGTCCCCGGGGCTCTCGTCCATGTCGTAGCCCAGCCAGTGCGCCTCGGTCAGCTCGCCCACGTACGTCCCGAAGCGGGACTTCAGCGGGTCGAGGTCGGTGCGGACCCGGACCCTGGACGGGTCCGGCTCCGGCCAGGCGGCGTACGCGGTGAGCCCGCCCACGGCCAGCAGCGGAAGCCCGGCGATCAGCAGGAACCTGCGCCGATTCGTACGTCCCGGCTGTGCTTCCACGACCGCCCCGCCCCCCGTGCCCGTCAGTTCAGGGCGCTGATCATAGCCGCCGCGGTCGCCGTCATCGCCGTACGGGCGGCCGTCAGGTACGGCCGGGGGTCCGCCGCCGTGAGGTGGGTGCGGATGGCCTCGGTCATGGCCACATTGAGCGCGGTGCCGATGTTGACCTTGCGGATTCCGCCGGCGACGGCCGCCGCGAGCTCGGCGTCCGGCAGCCCGGAGGAGCCGTGCAGGACGAGCGGCACGTCCACCGTCTTGGCCAGCCGGCCCAGCAGCACGTGGTCCAGGGCCGCGGTCCGGCTGGTCATGGCGTGGCTGCTGCCGATGGCGACGGCCAGCGCGTCGACCCCGGAGTCGGCGACGAACCGCCGCGCCTCGTCGGGGTCCGTACGGGCGCCGGGCGCGTGCGGGTCCAGCGGGGCGGCCCCGTTCTTCCCGCCGACCTCGCCCAACTCGGCCTCGATCCACAGCCCGTTGGCGTGCGCCCAGTCGGCGGCGGAGCGCGTCGCCTCCAGGTTCTCCCCGTACGGGAGCTGCGCGGCGTCGTACATCACCGAGCTGTACCCGGCGTCGCAGGCCTGGCGGAGCAGTTCCGTGCTCTTGACGTGGTCCAGGTGCAGGCCGACCGGGACCCCGGCGGCCTCCGCGCAGGCGGTGGCCGCGCGGGAGATGGGCAGCAGCCGTCCGCCGCGGAACTTCACGGCGTTCTCGCTCAGTTGCAGGATGACCGGCAACCCGGCGGCCTCGGCCCCGGCCACGACCGCTTCGGCGTGCTCCAGGGTGATGATGTTGAAGGCGGCGACGGCGCGGCCCGCGCGGGCCGCCTCCAGGACGAGGGGGCCCGCGGGTACGAGGCTCATCGGACCGCCTCCTCGCCGGTGGTGAGGATCACCGAGCGGGTGAGATGGCGCGGCGCGTCCGGATCCAGCTGCTGGTGGGCGGCGACGGCGAGGGCGAGGCGGTGGACGCGGACCAGTTCGGCGAGCGGGTCGAGCCGCCCGGCCACCCACTGGGCGCCGGTGGCCCGTACCTGCGCGGCGAGTCCCTCGGGGGCCTCGTCGAGCGACCAGGTGGCGGTGCCGGGTCCGGAGACGCTGATCGGCCCGTGTCGGTACTCCATCGCCGGGTAGGACTCGGCCCAGGACAGCGAGGCCTCCCGCATCTTCAGCGCGGCCTCGTTGGCCAGCCCGACGCTCCAGCCGCGGCCGAGGAAGGTGAACTGCCCCCGGCTCGCCAGCTCGGCGGGCAGCGGCTCGGTGAGGGCGGTCCGGGCGTCGGCGACCACGGCGGGGGTGTGCAGCCCGACGTGGGCGCGCAGCAGGGTGAGGGCGGTGGTCGCGAAGCGGGTCTGCACGACGGACTGTTCGTCGGCGAAGTCGAGGACGACGAGCTCGTCCGCGAGGGTCATCACCGGGGTCGCGGGATCGCCGATGACCGCGGTCGTGGGCACGCCCGCGTCGCGCAGGGCGCCCAGCAGGTCCAGTACCTCGGTGGTGGTGCCGGACCGGGTCAGGGCGACGACCCGGTCGTAGCGGCGGTGGCGGGGGAACTCCGAGGCGGCGAAGGCGTCGGTCTCCCCCTGCCCGGCCTCCTCGCGCAGGACGGCGGCCGCCTGGGCCATGAAGTACGAGGTCCCGCACCCGACGATCGCGGTACGCTCCCCCGGCTGCGGCAGCACCGCCCGCCGGGCCGGGGCCAGTTCGGCGGCCCGCTCCCAGCATGCGGGCTGTGTGCCCAACTCGTACGCGACGTGACTCATACAGGCTCCCTCGTGCGACAGGCGGGTCTGAATGCGTTTTCCTGCAAGATATCGGGCAGTTTCACGCAACTTCAAGCATCCACGGGGTGATCGGTTGAGTTAGTGTCGCCGGGTCGGCCGGTGGAGGCCGAGGGAACCCACCGGCGGACGTCGTGGAACGAATGTCTCAGAACACGCAGAACATCGAAGGGGGCGGCCGATGACGCGCAAGGAGCGCTGGCAGACACTGCTGGACCTGCTCGTGGAGCGGGGCGAGCTGGAGGTGGAGCCGGCGGCGGAGGCCCTCGGGGTGTCGGCCGCGACCATCCGCCGCGACCTCGACCAGCTCGCCGAGCAGCAGCTGCTGGTCCGCACCCGTGGCGGGGCCGTGCTGCACGGGGTCTCGTACGAACTCCCGCTGCGCTACCGGACCTCGCGCCGCGCCGCCGAGAAGCGCCGGATCAGCGAGGCGGTGGCGGCCCTGGTCGCCCCGGGCGAGGTGATCGGCCTGACGGGCGGCACCACGACCACCGAGGTGGCGCGGGCCCTGGCCGGCCGCCCGGACCTGGCCCAGGGCTCGCCGGCGCTCACGGTGGTCACGAACGCCCTCAACATCGCGGGCGAGCTGGTGATCCGGCCGCAGTTCAAGATCGTGCTGACGGGGGGTGTCGCCCGCCCCCAGTCGTACGAGCTCACGGGCCCCCTCGCCGAGCAGGTGCTCGGCCAACTCGCCGTGGACACCGCGGTGCTCGGTGTGGACGGCTTCGACCCGGCGGACGGCGCCGCGACCCGGCACGAGGACGAGGCCTCGGTCAACCGCCTGCTGTGCGAGCGGGCCCGCCGGGTGGTCATCGCGGCCGACTCCAGCAAGCTGGGCGTACGCGCCTTCGCCCGCATCTGCGCGACCTCGTCGGTGGACGTGCTGGTGACCGACACCGGCCTCGCACCGGAGGTGGCGGCCCGATTCACGGCGGCGGGGGTGGAGGTCGTCCGGGTCTGAGGCCCCCGGCCGGCCTCGGCCGGGGGCCTTGCTCCACCCGCTCCCGGGGCGCTAGGGCTGGGGGTTCACCGCCACCCACTGGGACTGCGGGGTGTTGCCCTGCGCCGGCGCGGGACAGATGACAGTGGAGCCGTTGGACGCGCAGTGCAGGGTGTGGACCGTTCCGGCCGTGGTGATGATCTTGTAGAACACGTCGCTGCCTTGGGAGTCCACCGAGATGTCGCACACGGGGGAAGCCGTCGGGTATCCCGTGATGGCGCTCAGGTTGGTCCAGCCCGGGGTGTTGCCCGGACCCGACACGATGTTCGGGCTGTCCGGGGCGGTGTTGGTGGCGGCCCGCCTGCCGGCGTACGGCACCCCGTTCACCAGCGCGGCGAGGAACTGCTCGTTGCCGTTCGACTTTGCCGAGTCGACGCCCGTGCCGCACGCCGTGGTGGTCGCCGTCGCCGTGACGGTGGCCGTGGCGGTCACCGTCACGGTCGCCGTCGGGGTGGCGGTGACCGTCCTCGTCACCGTGACGGTCGGTCTGGCCTTCGGGGTCTTGCACTTCTTGTTCGGGTACTCGTCTTCTTCGTCGTCGTAGTCGTCGTCGCAGTGCGGATCGGCGGCGTACGTCGTGCCGGTGCCGGACTGGCTGGTCGCGGCGGCGGCCACCGCCACCGCGGGGGTCCCCACAGCGACGGTCACCGCCGCCGCGATCGCGACGAGCCTGCGGATCCCCGTCAAGCCGCCGCGGGCTGTCGCCCCACCCTGCTGGGTCGTGCTGTGCTCAGGACTCATGTGGATGCTCCTTGCGCTCGGAGAGCCCCGGGGTGTTCCCCGAGTCTGAGCGCGAGCCTGACCCCAGCGGACCGGAGTATCGCCCTAAACCCCGGCCAACACGCGAATACGCCAGCAAATCGGACTAACGGCGATCGTCCGGCACCGGGCGGCAGGAGCCCGGGGCGATCACGGGCGCCCCGTCCCGAGGGGTTCTCCGGACCCTCCCCGATGCCGGCCGTGCGGGTGCCCCCTCAATGCGCGGGCAGGCGTTCCGACTCGCGGACCAGGGCGGCCAGGACCGGGGCGATCAGGGGGTGGGTCTCGGCGCCGCGGCGGGTGGCGGCGAAGACCCGGCGGGTCGCGGCCGGGCCGGTGACCGGGCGGACCTGGACCTCCTTGAGGTCCATGCCCCGCAGTGCCGAACGCGGTACGAGGGCCACGCCGGCCCCGGCGCCGACCAGTGCGGTCACGGCGCGGAAGTCGTCGGAGGAGTGGACGAACCGGGGCTGGAAGCCCGCCAGTTCGCAGGCTAGCAGCGTCACGTCGTGGCACGGGTTGCCGGGGTACTGGCCCACCCAGTCCGCGTCGGACAGGTCCGCCAGCGACACCGCGGGCGGGTCTGCCAGCGGGTGCCCCGCCGGCAGCACCGCGTCGAAGGGCTCCGCGTACAACGGGAGGACCGACAGCCGGGCGTCGTCCGCCCCCGGGCCGCCCCGGTATTCGACCGCCAGGGCCACGTCCGCCTCGCCGTCCAGCAGCAGCGGCAGGCTCTGGTCGCCCTCCGCGTCACGGACCCGCAGCCGGATGCCCGGCCGCTCCAGGGCGAGCCGGGCGATGGCCGGGGCCAGGACCTCCGCGATCCCCGTCGCGAAGGCGGCCACGGTGACCTCGCCCGCCGAGCCGTCCGCGTACGCCGCGAGTTCGGCCTCCGCCCGCTCCAGCTGCGCCAGCACCTCGTGGGTGTGGCCGAGGAGGATCTCACCGGCCGCGGTGAGCCGTACGCCCCGGCCGCTGCGGGTGAGCAGCGCGTGGCCGGTCTCCTGTTCCAGCGCCGCGAGCTGCTGGGAGACGGCCGAGGGGGTGAGGTACAGGGCTGCGGCCGCGGCGGTCACCGTACGGTGGTCCGCCACGGCCCGCAGGATGCGCAGCCGGCGGGGGTCGATCACCCCTCCATTGTCGCAGGCCACGCAGGGCCCCTCGGCCGCTCGGACCCCGCGGACCCCGCAGACCTCTGCGGCCCCTCGGGCCGCCCCGACCCGTCGGACCGATCCGGCCGCTCCGGCCCCTCGGACCACTCCGACCTCGCGGACCGCTCCGGCCTCTCGGACCGCTCCGGCCGCGCAAGCCGCTGAGGCCGATCAGGCCACGCGGAGCTCTCCGGCACCTCAGGCCACGCAGCCCACTCAGGCCGGTCAGGCCGGTCAGGCCTTCTCGGCCGCCAGCGCCGCACGCGCGTCGGTGAACGCGGCCACCGCGCGCTCCACGTCGGCCGTCGAGTGGGCCGCCGACAGCTGGACGCGGATGCGCGCCGCACCCATCGGCACCACCGGGTAGGAGAAGCCGATCACGTAGACCCCGCGCTCCAGCAGCAGCTCCGCCATCCGGGCCGCCTCGGCCGCGTCGCCGATCATCACGGGGGCGATGGCGTGGTCGCCGGGGAGGATCTCGAAGCCGGCCTCGGTCATCTTCGTGCGGAAGAGCGCGGTGTTGGCGGCGAGCTGCTCGCGCAGGTCGCCGGCGGACTCCAGCAGGTCGAGGACCTTGAGGGAGGCCGCCGCGATGACCGGGGCGAGGGAGTTGGAGAAGAGGTACGGGCGCGAGCGCTGGCGCAGCAGCTCCACGATCTCGGCGCGCGCGGCGACGTAGCCGCCGGAGGCGCCGCCGAGGGCCTTGCCGAGGGTGCCGGTGATGATGTCGATGCGGTCCATGACCCCGTGCAGCTCGGGGGTGCCGCGGCCGCCGGGGCCGACGAAGCCCACGGCGTGCGAGTCGTCGACCATGACCATGGCGTCGTAGCGCTCGGCCAGGTCGCAGATCTCGGCGAGCGGGGCGACGTAGCCGTCCATGGAGAAGACGCCGTCGGTGACGACCAGCTTGCGGCGGGCGCCGCCCTCGGTGGCTTCCTTCAGGCGGGCTTCGAGCTCGGCCATGTCGCGGTTGGCGTAGCGGAAGCGCTTGGCCTTGCTCAGCCGGATGCCGTCGATGATGGAGGCGTGGTTGAGGGCGTCGGAGATGACCGCGTCCTCGGCGCCGAGGAGGGTCTCGAAGACTCCGCCGTTGGCGTCGAAGCAGGAGGAGTAGAGGATCGTGTCCTCCTGGCCGAGGAAGGCCGACAGCCGCGCCTCCAGCTCCTTGTGCACCTCCTGGGTGCCGCAGATGAAACGGACGGAGGCCATGCCGTAGCCCCAGCGGTCCAGCGCGTCCTTCGCGGCGGCGACGACCTCGGGGTGGTCGGCCAGGCCCAGGTAGTTGTTGGCGCAGAAGTTGAGGACCTCGCCGGGGGTGCCGCCCGCGGTGACGGCGACCGCGGCGTTCTGCGGGGTGCCGATGACGCGCTCGGGCTTGTGCAGGCCGGCGGCGCGGATCTCGTCGAGGGTGGTGCGGAGGTCCTCGCGGACGGTCTCGAACATGTGCGGTTCTCCTTGTGCGGCGGAGGGCGGCGAGGGGACGAGGAAGGGGGGGGCCGGGCCCCGCGGAGGGGGGAGGGTGTGCGGAGCCCGGCCGGAGGGAGATGGTTCAGGGGGCGGAGGGCGGTTACGCCGTCCAGTCCAGGATGATCTTGCCGCTGCGGGCGGTCGACGCCTCGTCGAAGGCGGCCTCGAAGTCGCGGTGCGAGTAGCGGCCGGTGATCACGGGGCTGAGGTCGAGCCCGCCCTCCAGCAGCACGGTCATCGCGTACCAGGTCTCGAACATCTCGCGGCCGTAGATGCCCTTGATGGTGATCATCGAGGTGACGACCTTCGCCCAGTCCACCGGGAACTCCTGCGCGGGCAGGCCCAGCATGGCGATCTTGCCGCCGTGCGTCATGTTGTCGATCATGTCGCGCATCGCCTCGGCGCGGCCGGACATCTCCAGGCCGACGTCGAAGCCCTCGCGCAGGCCGAGCTGCGTCTGGGCCTCGGCGATCGAGGACTCGGCGACGTTCACGGCGAGCGTGGCGCCCGCCTTGCGGGCGATCTCCAGCCGCTCGGGGCTGACGTCCGTGATGACCACGTTGCGCGCGCCGGCGTGCTTGGCCACGGCCGCCGCCATGATCCCGATCGGGCCGGCGCCCGTGATCAGTACGTCCTCGCCGACCAGCGGGAAGGACAGGGCCGTGTGCACGGCGTTGCCGAACGGGTCGAAGATCGCCGCGACGTCCAGGTTCACGGTGGTGCGGTGGACCCACACGTTCTGCGCGGGCAGCACCACGTACTCGGCGAAGGCACCGTCCCGGCCGACGCCGAGCCCGATCGTGCTGCGGCACAGGTGGCGGCGGCCGGCCAGGCAGTTGCGGCACCTGCCGCAGACCAGGTGGCCCTCGCCGCTGACGAGCGCGCCGATCTCGATGTCGCGGACGTCCGCGCCGAGCGCCGCTACCTCGCCGACGAACTCGTGGCCGAGTACGAGCGGGGTCTTGACCGCGCCCTGCGCCCAGCCGTCCCAGGCCCGGATGTGGAGGTCGGTTCCGCAGATGCCGGTGCGCAGCACCTTGATCAGCACATCACCGGGGCCGTACTCGGGCTCGGGGACGTCCATCAGCCACAGTCCGGGCTCGGCCTTGTGCTTGACGAGTGCCTTCATGGGGTGGCTCCAGGCATGCGGAAGGGGGCGCCGCGGGCGTGCGGGCCCGGACGGCGTCGGTGACGGGCACCAATCTGCCGATCGGCGCGGTGATCAGTCCATCGAGACTTTCTTAAGCGGGTCGACAGCGCAGCTTCACGCCTATGCTCCTCAGGTGACGGGGCAGGGTCCCGTGCCGGTACGGGCACGGGGAAAAGGGGAGGTGAGGGGCGTGCCGAGTCTGCGCAGCAGGGCGCTGTCGGCGGCGCTGATCGCGGCGGGACGCCGAAGACGGTTCGCCACTGCCGAGGCGGTACGGACCCGGGTGGCGGAGTCCGCCCGCCGACCGGCCTCGCATCTGCCGCCGCGTTCGCTGGGGCGGGTCGCGGACATCTCGCGGACCTTCGTCGGAGCCTGGCCGGTGTACGACGTCTCCCCGCTCGGGAGGGAGCCCGCGGCGCAGGTGCTGTACGTGCACGGCGGCGGGTACATCAACGAACTGGTCCGCCCGCACTGGGCGCTGATCCGGACCCTGGTCACGCAGGCGCGGGCCCGGGTCGTCGTACCGGCGTACATCCTCGCGCCGCGCGGTACCGCCGACCGGACCGTCCCGGTCGCCGCCGACCTGCTGAGCGGCCTGATCGCGGGCGGCGGCGGTGGCGGAACGGTGCTGATCGGGGACTCGGCGGGGGCCGGGCTGGCGCTGGCGGCCGCGCAGCGGCTGCGCGACCGTACCGGGGCTCAGCCCTCCCGGATCGTGCTGATCTCGCCCTGGCTGGACGTGACGATGAGCCATCCGGACCAGGCGGCCCTCGAGGCGGCCGATCCGATGCTGGCCCGTTCGGGGCTGCGGGAGGCCGGCCGGCTGTACGCGGGGACCCTGGCCGCCGACGATCCCCGGGTGAGCCCGTTGCACGGGGGCTTCGCGGGGCTGGCGCCGCTGACGGTGTTCACCGGGACCCGGGACGTGCTGGCCACGGACAGCAGGGAGCTGCTGCGCCGGGCGCGCGCGGACGGGGCCGAGGTGGAGTTCCACGAGGCCGCGGGGTTGCCGCACGGCTACCCGCTGCTTCCGGTGCCGGAGGGGCGGGCGGCGCGCGACCGGATCGTCGAGCTGATCAGGGCGACGGCGGAGCTGTGACCTGTCCGTCATGACCTGTCCGCCCACGCCGGGGTGCCCTACGCCGTGCAGGTCATCAGTGAGCTGATCGGCCAGGACCGGTACCCCGTCCAGTACGCCTCGTCGCGTACGGCGTCGGCGGGCGGGGTCCGGTTCGGCTGCCAGCCGACGGTGACGAAGCCCGCCTCGACGGCCGCTTCGGCGAGGTCGGCGTGGGCCCATTCGCGGAACTCGAAGGGAACCGGCGGCTCGGTCAGGAAGTGCGCCTTCAGCAGCGGTGCGTCGCCGTCCGGGATCCGGTCGAGGATGCGGACCCCGTACGGCGACCAGTCCACGCGCGGGAACGCCCCCGCGTTGGGCACGATGGCCAGCAGCCGCCCGCCGGCGCGCAGGTTGGCGCGGACGGACCGGAACATCGCGTGCAGGGACCGGCGGTCGGGCGCGTAGCTGAAGACGTACGCGGCGGTGGCCAGGTCGAAGGGGCCGAGGTGGGGAAGGCCGGCGGCGTCGGCGACGTGGTACTCGACGTCCGGCCGGTCCTTCGTGGCCTCGTGTTCGCGGGCCAGCCGGATCATCTCCTCCGAGACGTCCACGCCGACGGTCCGGCGGGCCCCGCCGCGGGCCAGCAGCCGGGTGTTGTAGCCGTATCCGCAGGCCAGGTCGAGGGCGTCGAGCCCGCGCACCCCGCCGAGCGCGTCGAGGGCTCCGTGCAGCGTGTAGGTGTCGGCCGCCGAGAAGGCCGCCGTGGTCTTCGACTCCGCGTAACGCTCGCCGATGGTGTCGTACTGGAACCGCATGCTCTGCCTTCCGGGGGCCTGCCGCAGGTGGGACGCGTGCGTATCGTCCCCCGCGGCGCGGCCGGGGGCCGGGCCGTACACCCGTACGTCCCCCGGACGAGGGAGGCGGTCGGCCTATCGCGGCTCCCGGTCCGGCGGGGGCACCAGCTCGCGGGCGCAGGCGCGCAGCCAGGCGTGCGCCGGGTCGGCGTCGTGGCGCGGGTGCCAGGCCATGCCGAAGGGCAGCGGCGGCAGGTCCAGCGGTATCTCGAAGGTCTCCAGTCCCAGCGCGGCGGCGAGCGGTGCGACCTGGCTGGTCAGCAGTCCGACGAGGTCGCTCTCGCGCAGGACGAACAGGGAGGCGGGGAAGGTGCCCACGCTGCCCACCACGCGCCGGGCCAGCCCCTGGTCGGCGAGCGCGGCGTCCACCGGGCCTTCGAGGCGGCCGCGCCGGGAGGCGGTCAGGTGCTCGGCCGCGGCGAACCGGCGCACCGTGATGCGGCCGCGCAGCAGCGGGTGCCCGCGGCGTACGACGCCCAGCATGCGCTCGTCGGAGAGGTGCTCGACGCGCACTTCGGGGGAACGGGTGTCGACGACGCCGAGTTCCAGGTCGGCGACGCCTTCGCGCAGCGCGGGGACGTCCACGTGGCTCTCCGGGAGGAAGCGCAGCCGCACCCCCGGCGCCTCGCGGGTCATCCGGTTGAAGAGCGTGGCCCCGTAGACGGCGGTGAAGGCGTCGTTGGCCAGCACGGTGAAGGTGCGGGTGAGCGTGGGCAGGTCCACCTCCGCCCCGGTGAGGAAGAGGGCGCGGGCCCGTTCCACGACCGCGCGGACCTCTCCCTGCACGGCGAGGGCGTGCGGGGTCGCCACCATGACCCGGCCGGCCCGGACCAGGACCGGGTCGCCGAGGGCCTTGCGGATCCGGCCGAGGGTCCGGCTCATGGCGGGCTCGGACAGGTGCATGCGGGCCGCGGCCCGGGACACGCTCGCCTCCTCCAGGAGGACGTCCAGGGCGACGAGGAGATTCAGGTCCAGCCCGGATTGCGTCACACGCATAGATCCCTTGCACAAGTTGCACTGGAAAGCAGGTCGGCCCAACTCTACTGTGGCCCAAGGGCGATGGCCGCAGCCGGCCGCCCTTCCTTCCTTCCTTCCTTCCTTCCTTTCGTTCTTGCTTTCCCTCTTCCTTCCTTCCGCCGTACCGCCACGCCACCGACTCCGAGGAGGAGCCGTGCTCCGCCATGCCGTCACGCAGGGTCCCGCCGTACCCGCACCCACCCTCACCCGGCCCGCCCTGCTCGTCCTGTGCGCCTGCGTGCTGGTCGCCCAGGGGATGGTCGCCGCCGTCAACCTGCTGATCCCCCAGCTCGCCGCGTCCGAGCTGCATCCGGATCCCGGCGAGCTGCTGTGGTCGGTGGACGCGTACGTGATCGTCTTCGCCGCGCTGCTCATCCCCGCCGGGGCGCTCGGCGACCGCTACGGCCGCAAGGGCGCCCTGCTCGCCGGGCTCGGCCTGTTCGCGGCGGGCGGGACCGCCAGCGCCCTCGCCGAGGCCCCGGCCGTGCTGATCGCCGGCCGCGGGGTGTGCGGGGCGGGCGCGGCCCTGATCATGCCCGCCACCATGTCCGTCCTGATCCACCTGACTCCGCCCGAGCGCCGCAGCCGCGCCCTGGCCACCTGGACGCTGTCCGCGGGCCTCGGGGGCCTGGCGGGCAACGTCGGCGGTGGCCTGGCCGGGGAGTACCTGACCTGGCGGGCCCTGTTCTGGGCCGTCGTCCCGCTCGGCGCGCTGCTCGCGCTCGCGGTCGCCCGCGCGGTCCCCCGTACTCCGTCCCGGCCCACCGCTGCCGTCGACCCCCTGGGGGCGGCGCTGCTCGCGGGTGCGCTGCTCGCGGTGGTCTACGGGATCATCGAGGGGCCGGCGTACGGCTGGGCCTCGGTACAGGTGCTGACCGCCTTCGGCCTGGGTGCGGGGCTGCTCGCCGCGTTCACCGGCCATGCGCTGCGCGCCGCCCGGCCGCTGCTGGACCCGCGGATCTTCGGCTCGCGCAGGCTCCGCGCCGGGACGCTCGGCATCGGCACCGCCTTCTTCGGACTCTTCGCCCTGTTCTTCGTCAATGCCCAGTACCTCCAGTACGCGAAGGGCTTCTCCCCCGCCCAGACCGGCTTCGCGATCGTCCCGCTCACCGTCGGCATGGCGCTGGTGCCCCGCTTCGGCGCCCGGCTCCAGGAGCGGATCGGGCCGCGGCTGCCGGTCGGCGCCGGGCTCGGCCTGATCGGGGCGGGGCTGCTGCTGGTCTCCACCGCCGACGCGGGCACCCCGTACCCCGTGTACGCGCTCTACCTGCTGGTGCTGTCCGTGGGCACGGGCCTGTGCGCGCCTTCTCTGACGCTGACGGTGGTCGCCGAGCTGCCCTCCCACCAGGCCGGGCTCGGCTCCGGGCTGAACACGGCGGCCCGGGAGATCGGCGCCGCCCTCGGGGTGGCGGTGGTCGGCACGGTGCTGGCCTCGCGCTTCCACGGGAACCCGCAGGATCCGGCTCAGGTCGCCGCCTTCACCGACGCGATGGGGGCCGCGCTGCGCACGGTGGCCGTGGTGCTGTTGTGCGCCTCGGCCGCGGTGGTGACCGGGTACCGGGCGGGGCGGCGCGGGCGCGGCCGGGATGCAGTGGCCGCCGCCGAGGGCGCATCCTGACTGTGTGATCGCGAGAGCGGACAGCGGCGGCGTACCGGCCCCCGATGCCATGACGCAGGCACTCGCCCGGGCGACCGTGAACGCCGTGCAGGCCGTGGGTGGGTACGCGGGCGGGATCTACCTGCGCTCGCCCACCGCCGGTCTCCTGCTGCTGGCGGTGTTCATGGGCCTGCCGCTGCCCCTGTTCCGCCCGTGGTGGCGGATCCAGGTGAACCGCCCGTACCCGCCCGCCGAGGTCTACCGCACCGGGCAGGCCGTGCACCTGGCGGACGCGGAGTCGGCCGTGGGCCGCTTCCCCCAGCTCGTGGCCAGCCTGCCGTTCCCCTTCGCCTCCCTGTACGAGCCGGTGACCGCCGGGACGCAGCGGTTCGGCGTGCTGCTGGTGCTGCGCCCGGCGACCCCCGGCATCCCTGTCGGGGCCGTCGACCGGGAACGGTTGCGGAAGGCCGCGGACCAGCTGGCGCAGGACCTCGCGGAGCTCGCCACGGCCGGCGCGCCCGTGGCGTGGGAGGGCGACCCGGTGGCGGTACCGACGCCGCCGCCCGACACGGGGTCCGCGGGGGCCCGCGCCGCCCTGGACCGGCTCGCGCTGGCGGTGCTCTCCCTGGACCGGCAGGGCAGGATCGGGTTCGTCAACAGGGCGGCCGAGGAGCTGCTCGGCCTCGCCGGCCCCCAGCTGTACGGGAAGGTGCTGTGGGAGGCTCTGCCGTGGTTGGGGCACCACGCCTACGACGACCACTTCCGGGCCGTCTTCATGTCCGGCGAGCCGGCGCGCTTCCCGGCCCGTCGCGGCCGCCACCCGCCCGGGGAGTGGCTGTCGGTGGACCTGCACCCCGCCCCCGACGGCGTGACCCTGACGATCGGCCGCTCCGAGAAGCCCGCCTACGCGCCCGCGCCGGTGGTCCAGCCCGCTGCCGGCCCGGCTTCGCCCGTGGACCAGGCCTCCGCGCTGTACCGGCCGGTGGCCCTCGCCATCGCGCTGTCGGAGGCCGTCACGGCCCGGCAGGTGTCGGCGGTGGTCACCGAGGAGCTGCTGCCGGCCTTCGGCGGCCGCCAGCTGGCGATCTACCTGCTCGACGAGCGGCACCTGTACCTCGCCTGGGAGACCGGTTTCCCGCAGGGCTTCCTCAACCGGTTCGACGGGGTCTCCCTCGATGTGCGGCTGCCGGGCGTGGAGACGCTGACCACGGGCCGGCCGATGTTCTTCGAGTCGATGCAGCACCTCGCCGCCGCCTATCCGGGCATTCCGCTGGACGCCCACGTCGGTGCCCGCGCCTTCCTGCCGCTGATCGCCTCCGGCCGGCCCGTCGGCTCGTGCATCCTGGGCTTCGACTCGCCCCGCGGCTTCAGCTCGGAGGAGCGTACGGTGCTCACGGCGCTGGCCGGCCTGATCGCACAGGCCCTGGCGCGGGCCCGGCGCTACGACAGCGAGGCGGCCCTCGCGCGCGGGCTCCAGGCGGCCCTGCTGCCGCACCGGCTGCCGGTGCGCGAGAACGTGGACACGGTCGGCCGCTATCTCGCGGGCACCGCGGGCATGGACGTCGGCGGCGACTGGTACGACGTCATCGAGACGGGGCGCGGCCTGCTGGCCCTCGTCATCGGGGACGTCCAGGGACACGGGGTGGCGGCCGCCGCGACCATGGGTCAACTCCGCAGCGCCGTAAGGGCCTTCGCACTCAGCGGCAGCACGCCGGAGCAGGTGATGAGGGGCACCAACCAGCTGCTCATCGACCTGGATCCGGGCCAGTTCGCCAGCTGCTGCTACGTGTTGCTCGACCCGGCGTCGGGCGCCGTGCGGGCCGTGCGGGCCGGCCACCCCCAGCCGCTGCTGCGCCACCCCGACGGTCGGACCGAGGTGCTGGACCTGGCGGGCGGGGTGGTGCTCGGCATCGACCCGGAGGCCTCGTACCCGGTCACGGAACTGCGGCTGGAGACGGGCGCGGTGCTCGCCCTCTATACGGACGGGCTGGTGGAGACGCCCGGCATCGACATCGACGAAGGGGTCGAGCGGCTGCGGACGGCCCTGGCGGCGGCCCGGCCGTCCCCGCTGACCGAGACCGCCGACCGGCTGGTCGGCGAGGCGGACGGGACCGCGGACCGGCCGGACGACATCGCCCTGTTGCTGGCGTCGCGCAGGGGCGAGGACGCGTAGGAGACCGGGCCCGTCAGCCGGCGTTCGTGGACCGGCCCGTGGACCGGCCCGTGGACCCGCCCGCGGACCAGTCCGTGTCGCCCGCCAGGATCAGCGCGGTGTTCACCAGTCCGACGTGGCTGAACGCCTGCGGGAAGTTGCCGAGTTGGCGGCGGGCGACGGGGTCGTACTCCTCCGCGAGCAGTCCCACGTCGTTGCGTACGGCCAGCAGCCGCTCGAAGAGGTCGCGGGCCTCCTTCTCCCGGCCCGTCAGGTACAGGGCGTCGGCCAGCCAGAACGAGCAGGCCAGGAAGGCCCCTTCGTCGCCGGGCAGTCCGTCGACGGCGGGGCCCTCGGTGGTGTAGCGGCGGACCAGTCCGCTGCTGCCCAGCTCCGCGCGCACGGCGTCGACCGTGCCGATGACCCGCGGGTCGTCGGGCGGCAGGAAACCGGTCCTGGGGATGAGCAGGGTCGCCGCGTCGAGCTCGCTGGAGCCGTAGTACTGGGTGAAGGTGCCCCGCTCGGGGTCGTAGCCCTTGGTGCACACGTCGAGGTGCACCGCGTCCCGCATGGTGCGCCAGCGTTCCACGTCGCCGGGGATCGAGGAGTCGTGCTCCAGGGCCTGCACGGCCCGGTCGGCGGCGACCCACGCCATCACCTTGGAGTGGACGAAGTGGCGGCGCGGGCCGCGGACTTCCCACAGGCCCTCGTCCGGCCGTTGCCAGTTGCGCTCCAGGAAGTCGAGGAGCGCGAGCTGGATCCGCCAGGCGTGGCGCTCGGAGGGCAGCCCGGCGGACCTGGCCACGTGGAGGGAGTCGATGACCTCCCCGTACACGTCCAGTTGGAGCTGGTCGACGGCCGCGTTGCCGACCCGGACCGGGGCGGAGGAGGCGTATCCGCTCAGCCAGGGCAGTTCGCTCTCGGGGATCCGCCGCTCGCCGGCGATCCCGTACATGATCTGCAGGTCGGCGGGGTCGCCGGCGGCCGCGCGCAGCAGCCACCTGCGCCAGGCGCGGGCTTCGTCCAGGTAGCCGGTGGCGAGGAGGGAGCCGAGGGTGAGGGTGGAGTCGCGCAGCCAGCAGTAGCGGTAGTCCCAGTTGCGGACGCCGCCGATTTCCTCGGGGAGGGAGGTGGTGGAGGCGGCGACGATCCCGCCGGTCGGGGCGTAGGTGAGGGCCTTGAGGGTGATCAAGGAGCGGTTCACGGCCTCCTTGTAGGGGCCCTCGTAGCGGCACTGCGAGCTCCACTCGCGCCATTCCGCGAGGCCCTGCTCCAGGGCTTCGAAGGGGTCGCAGGGATCGGGCCGCGGTTCGTGCGAGGGGTGCCAGGTGAGGACGAACGCCACGCGCCGGCCGGCGGAGACCGGGAACTGGGAGCGGGTGCTGTTGGCCTCGCCCCAGGTGCGGACGGGGGGTTCGCTGCGGAACCAGACGGAGTCGGGCCCGGCGATGGCCACCCGGTCCTCGTAGACCCGGCGTACCCAGGGGACGACGTTCCCGTAGTCGAAGCGCAGGCGCAGGGTGCTGTGCATGCGCACGGTGCCGCTGATGCCCTCGACGATGCGGACCACGTCGGGGGCCCCGTCGCGCTGCGGCATGAAGTCGATGACCTTGAC
This sequence comes from Streptomyces sp. NPDC048424, assembly GCF_040651555.1. NCBI lineage: Bacteria > Bacillati > Actinomycetota > Actinomycetes > Kitasatosporales > Streptomycetaceae > Streptomyces > Streptomyces sp. NPDC048424. The sequence continues at coordinate 234,165 of NZ_JBEZKE010000010.1, forward strand.
GGTGCCGGTGTCGGTCACCCAGTACGACTCCAGGACGAGCGTGCCGTCGACGTAGGCCCGGCGGGTGCACGGTTCGCCGTCTTCGGCGTCGACGGGGGCGATGCGCCAGTGGCCGTTCTCCTCGTCGCCGAGGAGCTTGGCGAAGCAGGCGGCCGAGTCGAAGCGGGGCAGGCACAGCCAGTCGATGGACCCGTCACGGCCGACCAGTCCGCTGGTCATCAGGTCGCCGATGAGTGCGTAGTCTTCGATGGGTTGTGTCATTTGTGCGCTCTTCCCGCGAATGCCCGGGGCCAATCAGCTCGGGCCCCGGACACCCCCGTGCGCGCTACGTCAGGCTCTGGGGACCGTTCCCCGCGCGCCTCCAGTCGCGCAACTAGTCGCGTACGAGGAGCAGCACCGCGGCGAGGACCACGCCGAGGGCGACGGCGAGGGCGCCGTGGGCCAGGCGGTGGCTGCGCAGGACGGGCAGGAAGCGGTCGACGGCGTACCGGCCGGGGCCGGTGAGGGCGAGGGCGGCGGCGCCCGCGGTCAGCAGCAGTTCGTACTCGATGCCCTTGGGGGCGAAGAAGGCGCCGGCGCCGTGGACGGCGATCGCGTTGATGAGGGTGCCGACGATCGCGGCGCCGGCGAGCGGGGTGAGCAGGCCGAGGGCGAGGCCGAGGCCGCCCAGGGTCTCGGTCAGCCCGGCGAGGACGGCCATGGCGTCACCGGCGGGGTATCCGCTGGCGGTGAAGAACTGGCCGGTGCCGCTGATGCCGCCGCCCTCGAACCAGCCGAAGAGCTTCTGCGTGCCGTGCGCGGCCATCGTCAGGCCGAGGACGAGGCGCAGGAGCAGGAGGCCGGTGTCGTGGCCCGGGGTGGAGGGGGTGGCGCCGTGGGGGCGCGCGGCCGGTGCGGCGGCCTGCGGCTTCGTCGTGGTGACGGAGGGGCTGGTCATGGGGGGTCCTTCCGGTCGGGCGGCCCGGTGGAGCTGGCAGGGAGTTGTTCAAATTCGAACCGCTGATCGTCGACCCTAACCATTGATTCAAATTGGAACAACCCGTGTAGGCTGGCGCCATGGCAGAACCGAGATGGCTGGACGACCGCGAGATGCGGGCCTGGAGCGGCTTCCTGGCCGCATCGGCCCTGGTGAACCGCCGTCTCGACCAACAGCTCAAGGACGAGGCGGGCCTCTCGCACCCGCAGTACGAGATCCTTGTGCGGCTCGCCGCGGCACCCGGGCGCGAGCTGCGGATGACCGAGCTCGCCAACGGCCTGATCAACTCCAAGAGCGGGCTGACCTACCAGGTCACCCAGATGGAGAAGGCCGGACTGGTCCGCCGTCGCAGCTGCCCATCTGACGTGCGCGGCGTCTTCGCCGTGCTCACCGACGCCGGCAGCGCCAAGCTGGAACAGGCCGCGCCCGGACACGTGGCGACGGTCCGCGAGATCCTCGTCGACGTCCTGACCCCCGGACAGCTCGACGCGCTCGCCGACGGGCTGGGCGAGGTCGGCCGCCGGCTGCGCGAACAGGGCGCCTGAGTGGATCCGGCGGCCGTTCGGGTATCGGGTGGCGGTTTCGGGGTATAGGGGCGCCATGGACGGAAAGGTCTGGCTCACCTTGCTCACGGTCGTCGCGGTGGGGCTCGCGATCGCCGCGGCCGTGCTGCTCGTACGGGTCTTCAAGGCACGGCGGCTGCTGCTCGACGCGGGCATCCCGCTGCGCGACAAGGCCCTGTTCTGGGTCGCCGTGATCTACACCGTCTCGCCGGTGGACCTGATTCCGGACCCGGTGTACCTGGACGACATCGGCGTCCTGCTGCTGGCGTTGCGCTCGCTGCACGCGGCGGCCGGGGCCGTGGGGGCCGGCCGTACGGCGAAGGAGCCGGACACCGTCGGGTGAGGCCGGTACGGGGCGGCCCCGTGCGGGCTCAGCGGTACGGGCTCAGCCGTACGGGCTCAGCGGTGCTGGTCGAAGAGGACCGGATTGCCGTCCGGGTCGAGGACGAGGAAGCTGCCCGGACCGGAGCCGGATTCGTCGACCTCCGTCAGGAACTCCACACCGCTCGCCTTCAGCTCCCGCTGCAGCTCGCGGACGTCGGTGAACGAGTCGAGCGGTTGCGCGTCGCCGTCCCAGCCCGGGTTGAAGGTCAGCATGTTCTTCTCGAACATGCCCTGGAAGAGCCCGATCACGTGGTCGCCGTTCTTGAGGATCAGCCAGTTCTGCGCGGGGTCCCCGCCGAAGGCGGTGAATCCGAGCTTCTCGTAGAACGCCCTGGAGGCCTCGATGTCCCGCACGGCCAGACTCACGGAGAACGCACCCAGATCCATGCGTATCAGCCTGGAGGGCGCCCGGTGCGGCCGCAACCCCGTCGCCCGGGCACGGCGCGGGTGGTCAGCGGACGCCCCGGGTCCGGAACTGGACGCTGATGCGGGGCCCGACCGCCCGGACCGACTTGGGCACCGCGTGCTCCATGGTGCGCTGGCAGGAGCCGCCCATGACGACGAGGTCGCCGTGGCCCAGCGGCAGCCGTAGCAGGGTGGGGCCGCCGTCACGGGGACGGAAGGCGAGATCGCGCGGGTCGCCGACGGAGACGATGGCGACCATGGTGTCCTCGGTCGAGGAGCGGCCGGTCCGGTCGCCGTGCCAGGCGACGCTGTCCCGGCCGTCGCGGTACAGGCACAGGCCGGCGGTGGTGAACGGTTCGCCGAGCTCGGCGGCGTAGTGGCGGGTGAGCGCCTCTCGGGCCTCGGTGAGCGAGGGGTGCGGCAGGGCCTCGCCCTCCCCGTAGAAGGAGAGCAGCCGGGGCACGTCCACCTCGCGGTCGTACATCTGCCGCCGCTCGGCGTGCCAGGGCACGTCGGCGGCCAGCCGCTCGAAGAGCGCGTCGGCGCCGCTCAGCCAGCCGGGCAGGTGGTCGACCCAGGCCCCGGCGCCGAGGTCTGTGCGCCGCAGGCCGCCCAGGGGGCCGAGCCGGATCTCGTCACCCTGGTCGAAGAGGGAGCCCTGAAGCCCCTGGACTGCGTGCATGCCCCCAGCCTAACCCCATGAACCGAACACGTGCACGAATACTTCGGCGCGCCCGCTCAGCTGCCGCCCGCGCGGACGACGTACGGCCGGGCGAGGACGGTGACGGCGACGGAGACCGCGGCGACGACGGCGATCGCGGCGCCCGGGGCGAGGTACTGGGCCAGGCCGCCGGCGAGTGCGGCGCCGAGGCCCTGCCAGGTCATCCGGCCGGCCGACTCGACCCCCTGGACCTGGCCGCGCACCGGGTCGGGGGTCAGGTCCAGGAGCTGCTCCTGGAGGGGCAGCGTGGCCGCGAATCCGGCACTGGCGAGGAACACCGCGACCGCGACCACCGGGAGGGGCGGCTGGAACGCGAACAGCAGGAAGGGGACGGCCAGCAGCAGCCGCAGGGCGAAGGCATGGCGGCGGCGCTGCCCGGCGGTCAGCAGCCGTCCGACGGCCAGGTCCCCGAGGAGCATGCCCGCCGATCCGGCGGCCAGGAGGGTGCCGGCGTGGCCGGGGTCGTAGGAGATGAACAGGGCTTCGCAGCCGACGATCAGACCGTTGGGCACCCACAGGTTCAGCAGCAGCGCCCGCCGGCCGGGGTGGGAGAACAACTCGGTGTTCGTCGTCCAGGTCTGACGCAGTCCGGGGCGACGGGTGAGCCGGACCGAGCGTTCGCGGACGGTGGCCGCCACCACGGCGAGGCCGAGGGCGGTCAGGGCGGCGGCGACGAGGAAGACCCCGTACGGGCTCAGGTACGACAGCAGTACGGCCCCGAGGGCGTAGCCGAGGATCGCCGTGCCGCCCGAGGTGATGTTCATGAGCGAACGCGCCGGCGCGTAGCCGGAGTTCGGCACGATCTCGGCGAGCAGCCCCAGCCGGGTGCCGGTCCCGAGGGACTGGAAGAAGCCCAGCATCAGCAGCAGGGCGAACCGGGCGACCAGCGGCAGCCCCGGAACGGCCTGGGCACAGACACCGATCAGCGAGGCGGACTGGAGCGCGACGACGGTCCGGCGCGGCCGGTTCCCGTCCGCGACCGACATCAGCGTCAGCGCGCCGAGCACCGTGGCGAACGTGGCGCCGTACATGCTCACAGCCGTCAGGAACGGGGAACGGGTCTGCTGGTCGACGAGGGTGCCGAGGGCGAAGCCCGACAGGGTGCTCGCGGCGACGGTCAGGGCGAAGCCGGCGTAGAGGCCGGTGAACTCCCGGTTGCGGAGCAGGTCTCGGTAGCCGGTGGCGGTCGCGGGGGCCGGCTTGGAGGTCGAGGGGGTGGGAGAGGCAGAAGAGGAAGGAAGGGAAGAAGGCATGAAAAAAGCCTCCGGACACGTGCACGGGGCACGCACGCCGAAGGCCAACACCGGGATTCTAGCAGTCTTTTCCGTACCACTGCGTGGACACCAGCGGTGCCCGGACCGGGCCCGGAGCGGGATCCTGCCCGTACCCGCGTGTGATCAGAGACTCACGCACTTGGCCGCAGGCCCGCCGCACGGTAGCGTCACCCCGACATTTGCACATAGCGACGACGGCGAGACGGAAGCCCGGTGTGAATCCGGCATGGTCGCGCCACTGTGTGCTGCGGTGACATCCCCTCCGGGATGGCTCCGCGGCGAGTCAGACCCGAGGACCGTCGTCCTGCACCACCGTATGGGACGCGTTGTTCCCCGAGGAGGTTCCATCATGGCCGAGGCTGTCGCTTCCGCTGCCGTATCCACCCCCGCCGGCTCCCTGTCGGCTCCGCTGCCCGTGCGCGCGGTGCTGCCCTGGGCGCTCTTCGTCGGTCTCCTGATGCTCGTCGCCCTGTACTTCGTCGGCGCCGAACAGGGCGCCACGGCCGTGTTCGCCGGCGAGGGCGTGCACGAGTGGGTCCACGACGGTCGTCACCTGCTCGGCTTCCCCTGCCACTGAGAGGCCACGCACATGTACGCCTCCACTGTCAGAGGTCTGCTGGTCCGCGGGATGCTCGCGGGCCTGATCGCCGGGCTGTTCGCCTTCGCCGTCGCCTACGTGGTGGGTGAGCCCCCGGTCCGGGGTTCCATCGCCGTGGAGGAGGCCCAGGCCGCCCAGGACGCGGCGGGTGCCCCGAGCGCCCACGCCGGGCACGGCGGCGGCGACGCCGCACCGGCCGAAGCCGCGGAAGAGGAGGAACTGGTCAGCCGGCCGGTGCAGTCCACCTTCGGCCTGGCCACCGGCGTCCTGGTCTACGGGGTCGCGCTGGGCGGTATCGCCTCGCTCGCGTTCTCGTTCGCCCTCGGCCGCGTCGGCGGGTTCAGCCCGCGGGCCACGGCGGCGCTCACCGCGGCCGGTGCCTTCGCGACCGTCTACCTGGTGCCGTTCCTCAAGTACCCGGCCACCCCGCCGGCGGTCGGCAATCCGGACACGATCGGACAGCGCACCACGCTGTTCTTCCTGATGATCCTGCTGAGCGTGCTGCTCGGCGTCGGCGCGATCATCCTCGGGCGACGGCTGGCACCGCGCCTGGGCAACTGGAACGCGACGCTGACCGCAAGCGGCGCCTTCGTCGTCGCCGCGGCCCTGGCGTTCGCGTTCCTGCCGGACAACAGTGATGCGGTCCAGCCCGGTTTCCCCGCCGCCCTGCTGTGGGAGTTCCGGGTCGCCTCGCTGGCCGTGCAGTTGGTGCTGTGGGCGGTGTTCGCCATCGTCTTCGGCGTCCTGGCCCAGCGGCTCCTGGCCGCGCGCGCCGACGGCGCGCAGGCGACGGCCCAGCAGCCGGCGCCCGCGGTCGGCTGATCCGCCGTACCGCCCGCACAACGGGCCCCGCCACCCCTGCCGGGGGTGGCGGGGCCCGTGGCATTGCGCCGCGGCCGCCCTACGATGTGCGCATGAGCGCAGGCACGGATCTGGCAGGTGCCCAGGTCCCGCAGGAACGGGGTGACCGGCTGGAGGTCGCCGCGTCCGTTCTGGCCCTGCTCGCGGACCGTACCCGGCTGGCGCTGATGGAGCGGCTCGCCCGGGGCGAGGCCGATGTCACCACGCTCACCGAGGCGTGCGGGGCGGCCCGGCCGTCGGTCAGCCAGCACCTCGCCAAGCTCCGCCTCGCCGGGCTGGTCACCACCCGCAAGGACGGCCGCCGGGTCGTGTACGCCGTACGCCACGGGCACCTGCGACGGCTGGTCGACGAGGCCCTGAACGCCGCCGACCACCAGCTCGGTTCGCTGCCCCCGCACGACTGACACGGCGACCGCCGGGGTTCCCGCTCGCAAGGCGACCAATAGGTGCACAGGTACGCACATGTTGGCTACGCTGACGTGGAGTCATCGACCCGCCGACCGGACGGGGCCGCCCGTGCTGTCCGTACTGCGCAACGGCACCTATCGCCGCCTGTTCACCGCCCAGGTCATCGCCCTGGTCGGAACCGGTCTCGCCACCGTCGCGCTGAGCCTGCTCGCCTACGACCTCGCGGGCTCCGACGCCTCGGCGGTCCTCGGTACCGCGCTGGCGATCAAGATGGTCGCCTACGTCGGCATCGCCCCGCTGATCGCGGCCGTCGCCGGCCGGATCCCCCGCCGCACCCTCATGGCGGCGATGGACCTCACCCGGGCCGGCGTGGCCTCGGCCCTTCCGTTCGTCACCGAGGTCTGGCAGATCCACCTGCTGGTCTTCCTGCTCCAGGCGGCGTCGGCGGCCTTCACCCCGACCTTCCAGGCCACCGTCCCCGAGATCCTGCCTGCCGAACACGACTACACCCGGGCCCTGTCGATGACCCGGCTCGCCTACGACCTGGAGAGCCTCTTCAGTCCGGTGCTGGCCGCCGCCCTGCTGACCCTGGTCTCCTACGACTGGCTGTTCGCCGGCACGGTCCTCGGCTTCCTCGGCTCGGCCGCGCTCGTCGTGGCCACCGTGCTGCCCCGGCCCGCCCCGGTCGAACGGACCGGCGGTGTCCGCACCCGGGCCGGCTTCGGCATCCGCCTCTTCCGGGCGACTCCCCGACTGCGCGCCCTGCTCGCCCTCGACCTGGCCGTCGCGGCCGCCGGGGCCCTGGTCTTCGTCGGCACCGTGACCCTGGTCCGCGGCCACTTCGGCCGCCCGGCCGGCGCCGTCTCGCTCGCCCTGGGCGCGTACGGCGCCGGATCCATCCTGACCGCGCTGGTCCTGCCCCGCCTCCTGCAACGGGCCACCGACCGTACGGTGATGCTCCGCGCCGCCTTCGCCCTCCCGGCGCTCCTGGCCGCCGCGGCGGCCGTCACCTCGACCGCCCCGGGCTCCTGGTCCTGGCCCGCGCTCCTCGTGGTCTGGGCCGCGCTCGGCGCCGCCTGCTCCGCCGTCCTGACGCCGGGGGGCCGCCTGATCCGCCGCTCCACCGCCGACGCGGACCTGCCCGCCGCCTTCGCCGCCCGGTTCTCCCTCTCCCACGGCTGCTGGCTGCTCACCTACCCGCTGGCCGGGTGGCTCGGCGCGGGGGCGGGCCTGCCGCTGACCGCGATGGTCCTGGGGACCGTCGCCCTCGGTTCCACCGCGGCCGCGGCCGCGACCTGGCCCGCCCGTGACCCGTACCGCCTGGAACACGTCCACCCGGACCTGCCACCAGGCCACCCCCACCTCGCCGACGCCCACCCCTGCGGCTCCGGCTGGCGCCACGACCACCACTACGTCATCGACCGCCACCACCCCCAATGGCCCTGACGGCCCCGCAGCGCGCCGAAAACCACTGGTGGACCCCTGGCCAGATGGCTACGATCACCGCGATGACCACTCCTTCCGTTCACAGATCGGGGGTCCCGTCCGCGCAAGGTGAGTGCTGATGCTCACTCAGACCGCGGAGGGCGATTCCCGCCTTTCCCTCTGGCTGCGCGTACGTGAGTACGCCGTGCCGCCTTCCATGATCGAGACCGCGACCGCCCGGCGTTCCGTCGGGGACTGGGCCGGGGCCTGCGCCGCCGCAGGTGTCGACGTCGATCTCAACCTGCGCTCCGTGGCCCGCTCGTACGGACACGACCTCACGGCCCGGATCCGGGCCGACCTCCGCCATCTGGCACCCGACCTGTTGCGCTGGCACATGCCGCGCATCGCTCCCGACGGGCTGCTGCGCCCCGATCTGACCCTCTCCCTGGCCCGGTACGAGGTCACGGAGCGGCCCCGCGCGCATGCGATCCACCTCGTGGCCCGGACGGCTCCGGCCTGGGCGGACGCCGGTCAGCGGATCAGCCTCGCACTGTGGGACGGATCCGGCGACGGTGGCGATCCGCGCCCGCGCGCCCGTCCCCAACGGCGGTTCCGCCTCGACCTGCACCGCCACTTGTGGGACGCGCGCAGGACCGGCGAGCTGAGGGTCCGCTCCGGGGCCGACCAGCCCCCGGCGGACTCGGGGCTACGGGAGATGCTCCCGCCCGGACACAGCTGCGCCGTGGACCGCTGGGCCGCCGAGGCCGAGATCCTGCTCCGTGCCGAAGGGCGGGCCGCCGGAGCCGTCACCGTACGGTTCGGTGCCCGGCAGCGGCTGGTCGTGGATCTGCGTGCGCGCGGGGACGGGGCCGGTGGGGCGCCCGCCCTGCGGATCGGGGCGGCGCCCGCGGACGGGAGCGCCTCCGCGCTGCCGGTCCTGCCCGACGCGGCCGTCCGGGTGCTGCCCGACCTGGAGCTGCTCCGCGCCGGTGCGCTCGGTGCCGACCAGCTGCACCCCTTGGTCGCCGCCGCCCTCGTACCGGGTCGTCCGCCGGTCCGTCCGTCCCGGACCCCGGAGCGGGCGGGGCAACCGCGCCTCGTCGAATGCCGGGGGGCCCGGCACCGGATCGGCCTGGTCGACGGGGTACTGGCCCCACTGGACCACGATCCGGCCGAGATCCGCCGGGAGGAACTGCTGGCGGCACTGACGGGCACTCCGCTCCCCTGCCTGCAGGCCATCGACGCGGCGCACCGGCACCCGGACTGCCTCACCGGCGTCCGCGAACGCCTGGACCACGGTGACACCGCCGGCGCGCTGGCCGTCGTCGAGGGTCTGCTGGGCCCCGGCGCGCTGCTGCGCGCGGGCGCCCTGCGGGACGCCCTGGAGGCGGCCGCACGGCAGCGGATCACCTACGGGCTGTTCCGGGCGGGGCTGGCCGGGCCCGGACCCGGCCGCACCGGAGGGAGCGCCCGCCGCCCCCGGCAGTACCGCCCGCACCCGCGCCAAGCCCTGTGCTGACCCGGGGACTTACCTCCCCGCACCGGTTCCTTCCGCCGCTCACGAACCCACAAAGGTGATCGACCATGCCCGCACACACCCCGTTCCCTGCGACCGACATCGCCAACGCCCCTTCCTCACCGGCCTGTTCCCCCGCCGACCCGGCCGGCCCCTCCCAGCTCGACATCGCCGGTGAGCTGCTGTCGCTGCTCCGCGACACCACCACCGAACCGCGCCCCGACGCCCAACTGGAGGCCCTGACCCTGGCCGTTGCCGCCGACCTGCCCGTCCTCCTGTGGGGCGAGCCGGGGATCGGGAAGACGGCGGCCCTGACCCAGCTCGCCGAGTCCCTGGACCTTCCGCTGACCACGGTCATCGCCAGCGTCCACGAGCCGTCCGACTTCTCCGGCCTCCCCGTCCTGGGCGACGACCCCGCAGAACAGGGCGTGCCGATGGCTCCGCCGGACTGGGCCGTGCGCCTCGTACGGGCCGGCCGGGGACTGCTGTTCCTGGACGAGCTGTCCACTGCGCCGCCCGCCGTGCAGGCCGCCCTGCTGCGCCTCGTACTCGAACGGCGGATCGGCACGCTTCAACTGCCACCCGGGGTCCGGATCGTGGCCGCCGCCAACCCGCGGTCCTCGGCCGCCGACGGCTGGGAGCTGAGTCCACCCCTGGCCAACCGGTTCGTCCACCTCCAGTGGACCCATGACCACGAGGTCGTGGTGCGCGGGCTCGGCGGGACGTGGCCCCGCGCGAGCCTGCCGCGCCTCGACGCGCAGGCACTGCCGGCGGCCGTGGACCACGCCCGCCGTGCGGTGTGCGGTTTCCTCTCCGCCCGCCCCACGCTCGTACACCGGCTGCCCAGCAGTGAAACGCGGCGGGGCGGCCCCTGGCCCTCCCCACGCAGCTGGGACATGACGCTGCGCCTGATCGCCTTCGCGACCGCCGCCGGCTCCTCCAGGGAGGTGCTGTCCTTGCTGGTCAGAGGCACTGTGGGGGACGGTCCGGCCCTGGAACTGCTCGCCGGACTCGACCGGATGGACCTCCCCGACCCCGAGGATCTGCTCGCCGACCCGGCGGGCGCCGTCCTGCCCGAGCGGGGAGACCTGCGCCAGGCCGCGCTCGACGCGGTGGTGGCGGCGGTCCGCAAGCGTCCGGAGAGGTCCCGCTGGGACGCGGCATGGGCCCTGCTGGTCCGGGCCCTGGAGACCGGAGCCCCGGACCTGCTGGTCGTCCCCGCGACCACGCTCGCCACGCTGCGCCAGGAGGACTGGGACGTCCCGGCATCGATCGAGCGGCTCGCCGGCGTGGTGACCCTGTCGCGGCGCGCGGACCGGGCCGCGGACCGGGCCGCGGCGCGGATCGCGGCCCCCGCGGGGGCCGGACGGTGAGCCCGGACGCACCGGGGGCCCTGGACCTCGACAAGCTCTTCGCCGCCCGGCTGCACGCCGCCCGGGTCCGGCCGTACCTGGCGACGGCACTGTTCGCCCTGCACACCGTGGAGTCGCGGCGGGTGCCGACGATGGCCGTCGACCGGCACTGGCGGTGCTACGTCTCCCCCGCGTTCGTGGACCGGACGCCGGTGGAGGAGCTCGCCGGGGTCTGGGTGCACGAGGTGTCGCACCTCCTGCGCGACCATCACGGGCGCGGCGACCGGTACGCACGGGCGCACGGACTGACCGGCCCCGGAGAACGGCTGCGGATGAACATCGCCGCGGACTTCGAGATCAACGACGACGCGTTCGGTGACGGACTGGTCGGGCCGAAGGACGCCGTCACGCCGCAGGCGCTGGGGCTGCCCGCCGGCCGGCTCATGGAGGAATACCTGCGCCAGTTCCGGCTCTCGGCGCATACGGAGAGCATGGCCTGGCTGGACTGCGGCAGTGGCGCCGACGGGCTGGACCGGGAGTGGGACCTGGGTCCGGACGGCGCGCACGGGCTCAGCACACAGGAACGGGACGCGGTCCGGTTCCGGGTGGCCCAGGGCATCAACGGCCGTCCCGGCAACACCCCGCAGGCATGGCAGCGGTGGGCGGAGGAGGCGTTCCACCCGTCGCAGCCCTGGCGGGACCTGCTGGGGGCGGCCATCCGGTCGGCGGTCTCCGGTTCGGGCGCCGGCGAGGACTACAGCTACGGCCGTCCCTCCCGGCGTTCGGCCGCGGTGCCCGGGGCCGTGCTGCCGAGCCTGCGGCGCAGGCCGCCCCGGGTCTCGGTGGTCATCGACACCTCGGCTTCGGTCAGTGACGCCGAACTGGGCAGTGCGCTCCTGGAGGTCGCCTCGATCTCCCGCGCCGTGGGCGGCCGGCGCGACCTCGTCACCGTGGTGCCGTGTGACGCGGCGGCCCGGATCGTGCACCCGCTGTGCCGCGGCGAGGGCATCCCGCTGCTGGGCGGTGGCGGCACGAACCTGCGGGCGGGCTTCACCAAGGCGCTCCGGACGGGGCCTCGGCCGGACGTGATCGTGGTCCTGACCGACGGCCAGACGCCCTGGCCGGACAGCCCGCCGCCGTGCCGGACGGTGGTGGGGCTCTTCCCGCGCGGGCGGACGGACCACTGGGACGAGGACAACCCCGACTACGTGCCGGACGCGCCACCGCAGTGGGCCCGGGTCGTGGCCATCGGGTCGTGAGCGGGGGCCGTTCTCCGGTCCAGGAACGCCGTGGTCGTCGCCACGAACCGGGCGGCGTCGTCGAGCCACGGGTAGTGGCCCGCTCCGGGCTGTACGACGAGGGTGGCGTCGGGGAACAGCTCCGCGAACTCGGTCACCGTCCGGGGCGGACTGTTCAGGTCGAACTCCCCGGCGACCAGCAGGACGGGGGCCTCGAAGGCGGCGAGCGCCGCGCGGGTGATCTCCGGGTCGAAGGCGCCCTCGGCGGCGAAGAGGGCGACGGCCTCGCCGTTGACGGGCCGGCCGGCCGCGTGGTGCTGCTGCGCCTCGGCGTCCCACCGGCCGCAGAAGAAGGGCGCGACGGCCTCCCAGTCACTGCCGGTGCCGGCCGCCATCGCCTCCAGAGCGGCGAAGGCGGCCGGGAACCACGGCTCGTCGCTCCGGCGCAGCGCGAGCTCGCGGCGCGTCTGCCCGGTGACGGCGATGCCGACGGCCCGGACCCCGGGGCCGATCAGCGCGAGCGCGGCGACCTTCTCCGGGTGGCCGGCGGCGTACTGCGTGGCGAGGTTCGCGCCGCCGGAGTGGGCCAGCAGGTCGATCCGGGAGAGCCCGAGGTGTTCGCGCAGCGCCTCGACGTCGCCGACCAGGCGGTCGCAGCGGTAGGAGGAGGGGTCCTCGGGAACCGCGGACCGGCCGGTGCCGCGAAGGTCCAGGGTGATGAGCCGGCGGTGCGCGGACAGGCCGCCGAGGTCGCCGAGGTAGCGGGAGTCGGAGGGGCCCCCGGGAAGGCAGACGAGCGGTTCGCCGTCGCCGGTCACACGGTAGGAGAGCCGGGTTCCGTCGGGAGCGGAGAAGGTGGGCATGAACCGGATCCTGCCAGCCATAACCGGGTTGTACAACCTGGTTATGGCTGGGCGGCGTACGGGTGTATAACCGAGGCATGACAGGGGAAGAGGACGCGCACCACCGCCCCGGGGCACTGACCGAGGAGCAGGCCGGGCGGATGTTCGCCGGCATGAACGAGGTCATCCGCGCCGGGGAGGAGATGCGGCAGCTGCGCACCGAGATGATCCGGGTGCTGGCCGGCTGGGGTTGGACCCAGGACCGGATCGCCCGGCTCGCCGACATGAGCCAGCCCGCCGTGTCCAAGCAGGCGGCGAAGCACAGGACGGACGGGCCGCCGACGCCGATGGGGCTCGCCCTCGACCAGTACGACGCGCCCTGGCTCGAAGGGCGCCTGTGGGGTCTCGCGGAGGAGATCTCCGAGGCGTTCGACGACACCGCCCGCTGCGCCCGGCTCGTCGATGCCCTCGCCCGGGGGAGGAAGCGCTTCACGCCCGGAAACGTCGACGCGCTGCGCCGCCTGGTGGAAGAGGACCTGCTGCTGCACCGGGCCGAGCTGCCCGCCGGCTGCCGGAGCGCGTACGACGAGATCAGTCGCGGCCTCGACGTCCCGCCGCGGGCCGGCGCCACCGGCACCACCACGGCCACCGCGTCGGCCTCGGTGCGGCGCGCCCTCGCCCACCGCATCCAGCGCGACCACCTGGGTTCGCGCGGGCCGGACGCGATCTAGACCGGCTTGAGGGTGGCCGCGCCGAAGGAGACGTCGAAGCGGTCGCACCAGATGGCGAGGCTCGTGTAGTCGGCCAGGTTCACCCCGGCCGGAACGGGGTAATTCTGGTCGCCCTTGTTGCCCTTGAGGGCGCCGAGGCTGACGTGCTTGCCGTCGTCGAAGACGCGCCAGCCGTCGACACCCTCGATGACGGGCGCGTCGGTCAGCCAGACCCTCAGGGCGGGGCCGTTGCTCGTGTCCAGGTCCTCCACGCGCAGGACGTGGGAGCCGTCGGCGAGGCGGAGGAGTTTGACGGTGCCGGTGGTGGCGTGCTCGTGGCTGATCAGGCTGCCTTCGGCCACCGTCCGCGGCGCGGCCGGCGGGTTCGCCGACGCGGCGGGGTCCGGGGCGGCCGAGACGGAGGGGGCGGCCTCGTTGACCGACTCCTCCACCCACAGCTTCCAGGGCTCGAACCAGTACAGACCGAAGGCCAGCCCGACCGCCGCCACCGCCGCGCCGCCGATCAGCAGCGGCTTGCGCCGCCGTCCGCGCTCACGTACCACGTCCGGTCCTCCGTCATGCCGCTGTGCACCGCCGCCCGTTGCGGGGTACGGCGCCCGGAGGTGGTCCCGCCCGGTGCGATCATCAAACCACGCCCCTGCCGGGCCGGGCGAAGCCGGTCAGAGCTCCCAGGACCGCGGGCGCGCCAGCGCCTCCCACTCCGCACGGAGCAGGGAGAGGACGGCGACGTCGAGGCGGCGCCCCCGGTGCAGACAGGCCGAGCGCCGCACGCCCTCCTCAACGAACCCCGCTTTGGCGAGGACGTTCAGCGCGGCCGTGTTGCCCGTGTGGGTGACGGCCTGGACGCGCTGCATGGGCAGTTCACCGAAGGCGAGATCGGTCAGTGCGTCCACGGCGTCGGTGCCGAGGCTCCGGCCCCGGTGCTGCGGGTCCATCACCAGATGGATCTCCGCCGTGCCGTCGACCATGTCCTGGTCGACCAGGGCGATGTGGCCGATCGGCGTGCCGTCCGGGAGCAGGATCAGGAAGTCGTCCCGGTCGTGTTCGTCCCGGTCCCGCTCCAGGCGCTCACGGACCGAGGTGAGGGAGCGGGGCCAGAAGCCGATCTCGAACGCGGCCACGGGGTCGGACCGCCAGGCGTGCATCAGCTCGGCGTCCTCGGCGTCGAGCGGTGCGAAACCGACCGTCCTGCCCCGCCAGCACAGCACGCGGTCGGTCGTCACGGGCGCGTCGTCCAACTCGTTCTCGGTCACGGGCGGATGCTACGGGCCGTCGGAACGGGACGACGAACGAATTTCGCCGCCGTTCACGCCTCCACTCGCACCGCCGCTCACGCCGCAATTCACGCCGCATTCATGATCCCCGCATGTGCCATCTGTCATGTATGTTTCACCCGGCATTTGCGCTGCATCGGCATCGTTAACCACGCACCTGCGGGGCAGTCGATCAGTCGCCAGGAGGGACACGCCCATGCCTCAGCACTCCAGCCTCCGCCCGCTGACCTGGGGAGCTTCGCTCGCCGTCAGCGGACTGCTCCTGACCGGTTGCGGAGCATCCGCCGACTCCAAGGCCGAGCCGGCCGCGGCGACTTCCGCCTCCGCTTCTGCTTCCGCGTCGGCCGCCCCGTCCTCTTCGGCTCCGCTGAAGCCGGGCGAGGTGCGTGTCGCGGGCCAGGTCGACAAGCCGTACACCCTCACCCTGACCGACCTCCGCGCCCTGCCGCAGACCTCGGTCTCCGTGGAGTTCACCAGCGCCAAGGGCCCGCAGAAGCACACGTACAAGGGGGTCCTGCTCCACGACGTGCTCAAGAACGCCCAGCCGCGTTTCGACGCCTCGAAGAAGAACGGACAGCTGCGCGGGGTCGCCGTCGCGACCGGCGGCGGGGACTACCGCGCCGTGTTCGCCTGGGCCGAGATCGACCCGGGCTTCGCCAAGTCCCAGGTCCTCCTCGCGGTTTCCGAGGACGACGTCCCCTTCGAGGACGCGTCCGGTCCGCGCCTGGTCGCGCCCCAGGACACGAAGGGCGGCCGCTACGTGTCCGAGCTCAACCGGCTGTGGGTCGGTGTCGTCGATCCGGTGGTCGACGGTGGACAGCACTGACACCGATCCGGGCCGACCCGAACCGGGCCGACCCGATCGGCGCCTCGGCCGGCGGGCCCTGCTCGGCGCGGCCGGGCTCGGCGTCGTCGGCGCCGGGACGGCGGCCGTGGCCGGCCTGCGAACGGGCGGCGCACCACCGGTCCGCGCGCGGACGGTGGCCTTCCACGGACGGCACCAGGCCGGGATCCTGCATCCCCGTCAAGCGCACGCCCGGCTGGCCGCCTTCGACTTCGGGACCCGCACCGACCGCGGCCGGGCCGCCGCCCTGCTGCTGCGCTGGAGCACCGCCGCCGAGCGGCTGACCCGGGGCGAGCCGGTGGGCGAGGAGCTCTCGCCGCCCGGTTCCCGCGCCGTCGACACGGGCTCCGCGCTCGGCGCGGGACCCGCCTCCCTCACCCTCACCTTCGGGCTCGGCGCCACCTTCTTCGACCGGGTCGCCCTGACCTCGGCGCGCCCCGAGGCCCTCGCGCCCCTGCCCGCCTTCCCGGACGACCAGCTCGACCCCGCCCGCGGCGGCGGTGACCTGTTCGTACAGATCGCTGCGGACGACCCGCTCGTCACCGTCCACGCGCTGCGGACGCTCCAGCGCCTCGCCCACGGCGAAGCCACGGTCCGCTGGACGATGGCCGGCTTCACCAGTGCGCCCGAGGGCGCCTCGCCCGGCCGCGCCCACCGCAACCTCATGGGGCACCTGGACGGAACCGCCAACCCCGACCCGGCCGATCCCGCCGAACGCGCGCGGATCGTCGTGTCGGACCCGGCCGCCCCCGCCTGGCTGGCCGGCGGCTCCTACCTCGTCGTACGCCGCATCCGCATGCTCCTCGACCACTGGGACACCCTCCCCCGGGACCACCGCGACCAGGCCGTCGGCCGCCGTACCGCCGACGGCACCCCCCTGACCGGCGGTCAGGAGACCACCCCGGCGGACCTCGGCGCGGCCCGGCCCGACGGCGTCCCGGTCATCGCCACCAACGCCCACATCCGCCTCGCCGCCCCCGCCACCACCGGCGGCGCGACCATGCTCCGCCGCGGCTGGTCCTACCACGACGGCCTCCGCCCGGACGGCGCCCCGGACGCGGGCATGCTCTTCCTCGCCTGGCAGTCCGACCCCCGCACCGGATTCGTCCCCGTGCAGCACCGCCTCGCCCGCGGCGACGCCCTCGCCCGCTACGCCGTCCACGAGGCGTCGTCCCTCTTCGTGGCCCCCGCCGGCGCCAGCCCGGGCGCGTACGTCGGCCAGGCCCTGCTCGAAGGCTGACGCACGGCTGCCCGACGGCGGGCCGAACCCGCCCGGGTCACCGCCGCCTTCACCGGCGCGGGGTCAGAGCCGCTCGACGATCCGCGAGGCTGGGGCGGCGCATGTCGAAGTGGTCCGCGAGCGCCTGGACGGGCTGCGGGGCCGCGCGAAGCTACGGGCGGGTGGCCGTGACCAGGTAGTAGTCCAGGATCTGCTGCTCCCAGGCGGCCAGGAAGTTCCGGGGCCAGGTGCCGGGTTTCCAGAGGCGGGCGAGCCAGCGGTCCCAGCCGGGCCAGACCTGCGCTCCGATCGAGGCGACCTCGACATCGGCGAAACCGGCCCCACCCAGGGCGTCGGCGAGCCCGGAGACGGGCCGGGCGATGTCGAGGCCGCTGGCGAACGAGTCGAGCAGTCGCGCGAGCCGGTCCGCGTGCGAGGGTGCGCCGTCGACGGTGAAGAAGCTGGCGACCGCCACCCGCCCGCCGGGGCGCAGGACCCGCGCCGCCTCCCGGGCGAAGGCGGACAGGTCCGGGAAGTGCTGGGCCGCCTCGACGCTGAAGAGGGAGTCGAACTCCGCGTCGCCGAGCGGCAGGCTCTCCGCCGCCCCGAGGACGAAGCGCAGCCGGTCCGGCCGCGCTTCGAGGTGCGCGGAGTTCGCCTCGCGGGCCCGCTGGAGCTGCTGGGGGTGGATGTCCACCCCGGTCATCACCGCGGGCCCGTACTCGTCGAGGGCGAGGGCGCAGCCGAGGCCGAGACCGCAGCCGATCTCCACGGCCTTGCCGCCCGCCGGGGCGGCCGCGTCGAGTACGTGCCGGTAGAGGTCCTGCTCGCTCCGGATCCGGTCACCCTGCGACAGCGGCCGTTCGAGATCGACGGACTGCCAGAAGCCGAAGTTGATGAACCCGCCGGCGAACACCGGCACGGCGCTGAGATCGGCCGGTCCGTACGTCTCCCAGACCGCGGGGCGTACGACCGGAGCGGGCTGCTCCGCAGATCCACCCGACAACTCCCCACCACCCTCCTCGTGACGGAGCGTCCTGCCCCGAGGTCATCAGTGTGGCCCGGGAGGCACCGTCACGACAGAGGGCCCCGACAGGATCCCCCTACCGGGGGATCCTTCGCTGTCTGCCGAAACATGGGGCATCCTGGGGGTATGAACACCTCGCATGCCGGAACGCCGGCGGACGAGCCGGCGCCCGCCGCCCGCCTCGCCGCCTTCGCCTCGGCCCTGGCCGACGAGACGCGGGCCGCGATCTGCATGACGCTGCTGGAGGGGCGGGCCTGGACCGCGGGCGAGCTGGCCCGGATGACCGCGGTCGCGCCGTCCACCATCAGCGGCCATCTGTCCCGGCTGCTCGACGCGGGTCTCTGCGTGACCGAGCGGCAGGGCCGCCACAGTTACGTGCGCATCGCGGACGCCGCGACCGCCCGCCTCGTCGACCAGCTCGCCTCGTACGCGATCCCGGACCGGGACGCGGCGCACGCGGTCCCCGTGGTCGCCGCACCGGACCCGCTGGCCCGCGCCCGCACCTGCTACGACCACTTCGCCGGCCGGTTCGGCATGGCGGTGACCGACGCGATGGAGCGGCGCGGACTCCTGCGCACGGAGGGCGCCTTCGAGCTGACGGACGAGGGCCGGTCCTGGTGCGAAGGGGCCGGCATCGGCCTCGCCCACGAGGGGCGCAGGCCGCTGGCGAGTTCCTGCCTGGACTGGACCGAGCGCCGCCGCCACCTGGGCGGCATCACCGGGGCGCGGCTGTGCGCGCACGCGTTGGGCGAGGAATGGGTGGTGCGCCCGGCGGGCGGCGGCCGGGCGCTGGACGTGACCCGGGCCGGGGAGCGGGCCTTCGGCGATCTGCTGGGGCTCACGCCGGACGCGTGGAGCTGACCTCGGAGAGTCCGGAGCGCTGCGCAAGGATCCGGGTCCGGATCCAGGTCCAGGTCCAGGTCCAGGTCCAGGTCCAGGTCCGTCAATATTTCGGTCGACAGCGAAATGTTGCGGCCGTAGGGTGGATGCATGACGTTCCGCTCGGGTCGAATCCCGCCCCACGTGCTCACGATCGGCGCCGTCTCCTTCACGGTGTTCGCCTGGGCCTCCGCCTTCGTCTCCATCCGCAGCGCGGGCGCCGCCTACTCCCCCGGGGCGCTGGCCCTCGGCAGACTGCTGGCCGCCTCGCTGGTGCTCGCCGTCCTGCTCCTGGTCCGCCGCCAGGGGCTGCCGCCCCGCGAGGCCTGGCGCGGGATCCTGGTGTCGGGCGTGGTGTGGTTCGGCGGCTACACGGTCGCGCTGAACTGGGGCGAGCGTCTGGTCGACGCGGGAACGGCGTCCCTGCTGGTGAACACCGGGCCCATCCTCATGGCCCTCCTCGCGGCCCGCC
Organism: Streptomyces sp. NPDC048424; assembly: GCF_040651555.1. Classification (NCBI taxonomy): domain Bacteria; kingdom Bacillati; phylum Actinomycetota; class Actinomycetes; order Kitasatosporales; family Streptomycetaceae; genus Streptomyces; species Streptomyces sp. NPDC048424. The sequence continues at coordinate 253,174 of NZ_JBEZKE010000010.1, forward strand.
TCCTCGGCGAGGCACTGCCCCCGCGACTGCTGGCGGGCATGGGCGTCTCCTTCGCCGGAGCGGTGGTCGTGGGCCTGTCCATGTCGTCCGGCGAAGGCGGTTCGACCTCGGTGCTGGGCGTCGTACTCTGCCTGCTCGCGGCCGTGGCCTACGCGTCGGGGGTCGTCGCGCAGAAGCCCGCGCTCTCCTACGGAACACCCCTGCAGATCACCGCCTTCAGCTGCCTGACGGGAGCCGTGGTCTGCCTGCCGTTCGCGGGACAACTGGCCTCGGAACTGCCGCACGCGCCGCTGTCGGCCACCCTGAACATGCTCTACCTGGGCGTGGTGCCCACCGCCCTCGCCTTCACCACCTGGACCTACGCCCTGGCGCGCATGCCCGCCGGCAAGCTGGGCGCGACGACGTACGCCGTACCGGCCATCGTCGTCCTGCTGAGCTGGGCCTTCCTGGGTGAGGTACCCGCGTGGCTGTCCCTGCTCGGCGGCCTGCTCTGCCTCGCCGGCGTCGCGGTGTCCCGGTACGGACCGCGCTCCCCGCGGACTCCCGGCCACGACCGGCCGCTTCCCGCGGACCGTCCGGAACCCGGCCTGACCGGAACCCACGAAAGGCACTCCTCATGAAGATCCTCACGGTCGGCGCGGGCGCCGTCGGCGGCTTCTTCGGCGCCCGGCTCGCCGAGGCGGGCCAGGACGTCTCCTTCCTGGTCCGGCCGGCCCGCGCGAAGGCCCTCCGGGCGCGCGGACTGCGCGTCGAAGGCCAAGGCGAAAAGCTCCACCTGACGCCGAAGCTGGTGACGGCCGACGCCGCGGGCGGCCCGTACGGCCTGGTCCTGCTCTCGGTGAAGGCGACCGCCCTGCACACGGCCCTGGCGGACATCGAGCCCGCCGTCGGCCCGGACACCGCCGTCGTGCCCCTGCTCAACGGGGTCGCCCACCTCGACGCGCTGACCGCGCGCCTCGGGGCCGGAGCCGTCCTCGGCGGGGTCGCGAAGGTGGTCACCACGCTGAGCGCGGAGGGCGACATCCTCCGCATGGCCCCGCCCGCGGTCATCCTGACCGGGGAGACCGACGCCCGCCCCTCGGCCCGCGTGGAGCGGATCCGTACCGCCCTGGCCGACGCGGGCATCGACTCGCCGGAGACCGGGGACATCGTCGCGGCCATGTGGCACAAGTGGGTCTTCATCTCCACGCTGGTGGCCCTGACCTGCCTGATGCGCGGCACGGTCGGTGAGGTCAACGCCGTCCCGGGCGGCTCGGCCCTGGGGCCGTCCCTGCTCGCCGAGGCGGCAGCGGTGGCGGAGGCCGCCGGCCACCCGGTGCCGGAGTCCGAACGCGCCTTCACCACCTCGACCGTCACGGCCTCCGGCTCTCCCCTCACCCCGTCCCTCTACCGCGACCTCGTGGCCGGGGCGCCGACGGAGGCCGACCACGTGCTGACCGATCTCACCGTCCGCGCCCGCGCGTTGGGGGTGGCCGCTCCCCTGCTGGACCTCGCCGCCCTGCACCTGCGCGTCCACGAGCACCGCCTCGCCGCGGCACGTTCCTGACGGGGGAAGGGCGCCGGCAGGGCGGCCTACCGGCCCGGGCGGGCTTCGGGCAGGATGACCGGCGCACCGACCGAACCGAGCGCACCGGAGGTCGTCGCCCACGGCGGTGACCCCTGCCAGGCCCGACCGTGATCCGGAGGTCCCCGTGACGTCGTACGACGACCAGGCGCGGCGTGACGAGCTGTACCGCGACCCGTACCCGCTGTACGACCGCGCCCGCCGGGCCGAAGGGCTGACGTACGTACCCGAGTTCGCCGCGTGGCTGGTGGCGCGCGACCGGGACGTACGGGAAGTGCTGCTGCGCGCGGAGGACTTCTCCTCGGCGAACTCCCTGCTGCCGGACGTCGCGCTGTCGGAGGCGGCGCTCGGCGTGCTGCCCCGGGGCTTCGGACCCCGGCCGACCGTCGTGTCCTCGGACGGCGCCGCCCACCGGCGGCACCGGGCCCCGCTGAACCGGGGGCTGTCCGCCGCCCGGGTGGCGGCGCTGGTGCCCTACGCCCGCGCCTGCGCGAGCGAGCTGGTGGACGGCTTCGCGGCGGACGGGTCGGCGGAGTTGGTGGAGGCGTACGCCCGGCGGTTGCCCGGGATGGTGATCGGGCGGCTGATCGGGCTGGACCCGGCCGACGTGCCCGCCGCCGTGCACGGCGGCTACCGGGCCGAGGAACTGCTGTTCCGGCCGCTGCCGCCGGAGGAACAGGCGGCTGCCGCCGAGGACGTGGTGGCGCTCCAGCACCTGCTGGACGGGTACGTCCGCGACCGGCGCGCACGGCCCCGGGACGACATGTGTTCCACCATGGTGGCGGCCCTCGCCCCCGGGGACGCCGAGCTCACCCTCGAACAGCGCCACGAACTGGTGACGAGTCTGCAGAACCTGCTGATCGCCGGATTCCTCACCACCAGCGCCCTCATCGGCACCACGCTGCTGCACCTGCTCGGTGACCGGCGGCAGTGGCGGATGCTCCGCGCCGATCCGTCGCTCGTCCCGGCGGCGGTGGAGGAAGCCGCCCGCCACGACACCGCCATCCAGGCCTTCCGGCGGATCACCACCCGGCCGGTGACCCTCGCCGGGACGCATCTCCCGGCGGGGGCCACCGTGCTGGTGGCGTACGGTGCGGCCAACCGCGACGAGGAGCGGTACGAGCGGCCCGCCGAGTTCGACATCACCCGGCCCGGAAACCGTCAGCACCTCGCGTTCGGGCACGGAGCCCACGGCTGCCCCGGTTCCCAGCTGGCGCGCGAGCAACTCCGTCTGACACTGGACCTGTTCGCGCGCCGCCTGCCGGAACTGCGGCTCGACGAGGACCGTCCGCGACCGCGGATGCGGCCCACGCTGATCCACCGCTCGCCGCAGGCCCTCTACGCGACCTGGTGACCGGGCCGCCGGGCGAGCGGCGGCTCAGTCGTGCAGCAGCTCCTCGCGCAGGCTGCCCAGCGTGCGGGAGAGCAGGCGGGAGACCTGCATCTGGGAGAGACCGAGCTCCGCGCCGATCTCCGCCTGGGTCAGCTCCTCGCCGAAGCGCAGCTGGAGGATGCGGGTGGAGCGTTCGTCCAGGTCGGCGAGGAGGGGCGCCAGCGCGTGGCGGTCCTCGACGGCCTCCAGGGCGGGGTCGGTTTCGCCCAGGGTCTCGGCGAGGCTGCGCGGAGCCTGTCCGGCCCCGTTCGCCTGCGCGCTGCCGGCGGTGTGCTGCTGGGGCGCGTCGAGGGACTGGGTGGAGTAGCCGTTGGCCGCGACCAGGCCCTGGCGGACCTCGTCCTCGGTCAGGCCCAGGTGCGCGGCGAGTTCCGCCGGGGTGGGCGGGTGCTCCGACTCGGAGGTCAGCGCCTCCGTGGCCTTCGCGAGCTCCACGCGCAGCTCCTGCAGCCGGCGCGGCACCCGCACGGCCCACGTGGTGTCCCGGAAGTGGCGCTTGATCTCGCCGGTGATGTACGGCACGGCGAGCGTGGCGAACTGCGTGTTGCGCTCGGGGTCGTAACGGTCGATGGCCTTGATCAGGCCGATGACGCCGACCTGCACGATGTCCTCGTTCTCGGGGCCGCCGGGGCGGTCACGGAACGGGCGGGCGACGAAGTGCACGAGTGAGATGTTCATCTCGATGAGCGTGTTGCGCACGTACTGGTACTCGCGGGTCCCCTCTTCGAGGTTCCGCAGCCGTTCGAAGAACACCCGGGTCAGTTGCCGGGCGTCGCCGGTCGGCACTTCCCGCGGGCGGGGCACGAAGGGCAGCCCGCTGAGGGCAGGGACGGATCCGACCCCGCCGCTGGCGGCAGGGGTCGTCGTCGGGGGCGTGGACGGGCTCGTGGCCTCGGCCGTGGCCGTGGGGGTCATCGTCGTCGCTCCTTGGGCACGGGTGCTTGCGGCGCGTTGCGCGACTGCTCGGGTCATGCGGAACTCTGCTTCCGCTCACCTGCACCCTGCCGGGGTCACGGACACACGTCAAGTCATACCGGAAATACATTTCTGGATTTGCTTTTCGCGGGTAGCCGTCCAAGGATGTCCGCGTGGAGAACGAGCACACCGGTTCCCGACGGAACCACTGGACCTTCCTGACGAACCACGCCCGGGTGCTGATCGCGATCGCGCGCGACCCGGGGGTCCGGCTGCGCGACCTCGCGGCGATCTGTGACCTGACCGAGCGCACCGTGCAGACGATCGTCACGGACCTGGAGGCCGACGGATATCTCACACGGACCCGGGACGGCCGGCGCAACCGCTACGCGATCGCCCCCGGCGCGCGCTTCCGCCACCCGGCCGAAGCCGGCCGCGAGATCGCCGGACTGCTCGCCTACCTGGCCGGCCCCCTGTCCGCCCCGATGGCGCCGGCCGCGCCGGCGTCCCCCGCCGGGGCGGCCGCCTCGCCCGGTGAGGACAGAGCAGCGGGTGAGGCTTAGCGTGGCTGGTGGGGGCATCCACCCGGGCGAACGCCCACGGCAGGAGGATCCGCCATGAGCACAGGTCACGAAACCGAAGCCCCGCACGAGGACCGGCAGGCGGAAGCCTACGAAGTGGTCTTCGCGGCCACGGACCGGCCCGGCGAGGACGTGGTCCGGATGACCCGCACCGACGCGTCGGGCCCGGGCGGCCATCCCGTCTACGAGGACGCCAGCGGCATCCTCCGGGCGGAGATCAGCGACGAGGGCGAGGTCCGCGTGCTGGCGACCGGCGGCGGCCAGGACCCGGCCCGCGTCCTGCGGGCCCGGGCGGTGGCCTGACCGCCGGCACCGTGCGGGCGCCGGCCCGATGGACTGACACCGGCGCCGTACGTCGGGCGGCGGCGGGCCTCAGCCGACCTGGATGCCGATCACGCACGTGTCGTCGTCCGTGTCGGACCGGCTCTCGGCGAGCAGGCGGTCCAGCCGCCCGTCCAGATCCCCGGCTCCGGCGGCCGCCGCCTGCACCAGATGGCCCAGCGAGTCCTGGACCGAGCAGTCCCGCCGTTCCACCAGGCCGTCCGTGAACATCAGCAGGGTGTCGTCCGGTTCGAGCCGCACCTCCCGCTCCACGTACGTGACGTCCGGCAGCGCGCCGAGGAGCAGGCCCTCGATCAGCGGGAACGCTTCGGCCTCGCCCCCGCGCAGCAGTACGGGCGGCAGGTGCCCCGCACGCGCCCAGCGCATCACCCGGGTGCTCGGGTCGAAGAGCCCGCAGACGGCGGTGGCCGTCACGTGCTTGGCCAGGTGGTGGGTGACCGTGTTGAGCCAGGACAGCAGCTGGGCGGGGCCCGCGCCCGTGACGGCGAGGCCGCGCAGGGCGTTGCGCAGCACGACCATGCCGGTGGCCGCCTCGATGCCGTGGCCGGCGACGTCACCGACGGACAGCATGATCAGCCCGGAGGGCAGGACCACGGTGTCGTACCAGTCGCCGCCGACGAGCGACTCGGTCTCCGCCGGCCGGTAGCGGACGGCGACCCGCAGGCCCGGGGCCTCGATGGCCGGTGGCGTCGGCGGCATGATGGCGTGCTGGAGCTGGAGGGCCAGCCGGTTGCGTTCCGCGGACTCCGCCTCGCTGTGGGCGAGCTGGTCCCTGGTCGCGGCCAACGCGACCTCGGTCCAGTGCTGGGCGGAGATGTCCTGGTAGGCGCCGCGCACGGCGTGCAGCCGCTGGTCCGCGTCGAGTACGGGCTCGGCGACGACCCTGATGTGGCGGGTGATCCCGTCGGACCTCTGGAGGCGGAAGTTGACGGAGGCGGGACGGCGGTGGCGGAGCACCGCCCGCAGGAAGCGGTCGAGGGCGGCCGAGTCGTCCGGATGGGCGTGCCCGGGCAGTTCCCGCAGCCGGACCGGGGGCGCGGTGGCGGGAAGTCCGTGCAGGGCGTAGAGCTGCGCGTTCCAGGTGGTCTCGCCAGTGGCGAGGTTCTCCTCGAAGCCGCCGATGCGGCCCAGGCGCTGGGCGTGCTGGAGGAGGTTGGCCAGCCGGGCCCGCTCGTCCTCGATCCGCCAGATCAGCAGGACGGCGGAGCCGTGCCGGCTGACGCTGATGTCCGCGACCGAGGTGAGCGGGATCTGGTCGACGAGCGCGGTCAGGCTCATGCGTTCGGCCCTGAACGGCTCCCCCGTCGCGTGTACGCGCTCGATGATGTCGAACAGCCCGCTCTCGCCGGCGGCCATCGGATAGGCCTCCAGCAGCAGCGCACCGTTGACGTCGCCGCGCGGCCGTCCCACGGGGTCGACGAACCGGCTGCCGGCGTGCCGGATCCGGAAGTCGCCCAGCCGGCCCTCGGCGTCGAGGACCGGAGTGAGCACCACGGCGGGGTCCTGCAGTCCTTCGGCGAGGTCGATGAGTTCCGCGACGTCCGGGAGCACCCCTTCGGTGGCCGCGAGCTCGCGCGGGGGCGAGGCGTCCATGGTCCGGGCGCACAGCTCGGCTAGGGCCTCGACCTGGCGCTCGATCTGCGGCGGCTGCGGCGCCAGGGGCTGCGGCCAGCAGATCTCCAGGACGCCGTGGATCCGTCCGCCCGTCCCCGTCGGTACGGCCATCCGGCCGCCGTCGGGCCAGTGCAGGTGGCCGATGGAGGGCAGCCCCTCGCGGTTGAGGCGGGCGAGGGTGACCAGGCGGCGCTCGCGCAGCGCGAGGCGGGCGACGGTGGAGACGCCCGGGGGTACGTGGCGCCAGCGGACGGCCTCCCTCGGCGGGAAACCGGCGTGGCCGGCGAGGGCCAGCGAGCCGTCGGGCACCGCCGTCCACACGGCGACGGCGACCGCGCCCAGCGGGCTCAGGGCGTTCGTCAGGAGGGACTCGGCCACCGCCTGGGTGTCGGCGTCGGCCGCCAGCATGCCGCTCTCGGCGGTACGCAGCCGGACCGACACCGTGGAGTACGGCTCGGCCGGGTCCTCGTCCGTCCCGGCGCGCTCGACGAACGCGGCGGCGATCTCGCTGACGTGGTCGCGGGACGCCTGGTTGACGATGTCGGCGGCGAGTTCGAGGGGGGACGTCCCGCTCTCCCGGCACAGCAGGTCGAGCTGGCGCGCGGCCGCGGCCGGCGTGCAGTGCAGCTGCCCGATCAGGATGCCCTTGGCCAGCTCGACCAGGGCGCGGCCGTCGGCGGCGGCCTGTGCCTCCAGGACCTCCCGGCGCAGCCGTTCCACGGTGGCGACGAGGCGTCCCATCGGGGTCGGGACCTGGTGCGGGAGGGCGCCGGCCGGCTGGTCGCCGACCGGCGTCGGCTGCGGGGGCGCGCCGTGGTGCCGCTGGGTGTCCCCGGTCATCGCGTGAGCCAGTACCGGACGCGGCCGATGAGGTCGTCGGCGTCCACCGGCTTCGTCACGTAGTCGCTGGCGCCGGCGGCGAGGCTCTTCTCCCGGTCCCCGGGCATCGCCTTGGCGGTGACCGCGATGATGGGCAGGCCCGCGTACGCCGGCATCCGCCGGATCTCGGCGGTGGCGGCGTAGCCGTCCATCTCGGGCATCATCACGTCCATCAGGATGAGGTCGACGCCCGCGTGGTGGGTGAGGGCGTCGATGCCCTTGCGGCCGTCCTCGGCGTGGACCACGCGCATGCCGTGGAGTTCCAGGACCCCGCTGAGGGCGAAGAGGTTGCGCGCGTCGTCGTCGACGACGAGGACGGTGCGTCCGGCCAGGTCGCCGTCGAGCACGTGGGCCGCCTGCTGCCGTGGGGTGTCGCCCTGGACGAGGGGCAGCACGTCCCCCGGCTGTTCGGCGGACAGGTGGAGCGCGATGCGTTCCCGCAACTCGTCGAGGCTGGACAGCAGTTCCACGTGGCGGGCCGCGGGCCGCTCGCGCAGGGCCTCCTCCTGACCGGTCCGGCCCCGCGGGTTGTTGTGGGCGAGGACGGGGAGCGAGGAGAGGGCCGGGTCCCCGTCGAGCGCGTCGAGGAAGCGCAGTGCCTCGCCGTCGGGCATGTCGAGTTCCAGGACGACGCAGTGGAAGGAGTCGGACGCCAGGGCGGCGGCGGCCTCCCGTGAGCTCGTGACGCTGACCACGTGGATGCCGGCGTGCTCGCGCGTCGTCTGGTGGCGGGGGGCGAAGTCCCGGCCGGCGCTCTCGGCGACCAGGGAGAGCAGCCCGCCCGGCCGCTCCTCGATGACGAGCAGGCGGCGGGCCCGCCGCTGCGCCGGGAGCACGGGGGTGCCGGGACGGCCCGGACCGGCCTGACCGGACGCGTCCGCGTACGAGGGCTCCGCGGGGGCGTCGGGATCGGGGGCGTCCTCGTAGTCCGCGCGGCTGACCGGCAGGAAGAGGGTGAAGGTGCTGCCCTGGCCGGGTGTGCTCTCCGCGGTGACGGCCCCGCCGAGCAGCTGGGCGATCTCACGGCTGATGGAGAGTCCGAGGCCGGTGCCCCCGTACTTGCGGCTGGTGGTGCCGTCGGCCTGCTGGAAGGCCCCGAAGACGGACTCCAGCTGCTGCGCGGGGATGCCGATGCCCGTGTCCCGTACCCGGAAGGCCAGCATGGGCCCGCGCCGGGGGAGCCCGGCGGGCATCTCGGAGGCCGCCGCCGGTTCGATGCGGAGCTCTACGCCGCCGCGCTCGGTGAACTTGACGGCGTTGGACAGCAGGTTGCGCAGGATCTGGCGCAGCCGCGAGTCGTCGGTGAGCAGGTCGTCGGGGGCGTCGGGGGCGGTGGTGACGGTGAAGTCGAGGCTCTTCTGGGTGGTCATCGGCCGGAAGGTGGCGTCGACGTACTCGAGCAGCTGGGGCAGGTCGACCCGCTCGGGGTTGATGTCCATCTTCCCCGCCTCGACCTTGGACAGGTCGAGGATGTCGTTGATCAGCTGGAGCAGGTCCGAGCCGGCCGAGTGGATGATGCCCGCGTACTCGACCTGCTTGGGGGTGAGGTTGCGGGCGGGGTTCTGGGCGAGGAGCTGGGCGAGGATGAGGAGGCTGTTGAGCGGGGTGCGCAGCTCGTGGCTCATGTTGGCCAGGAAGTCGGACTTGTAGGTGGAGGCCAGCGACAACTGCTGTGCGCGGGTCTCCAGTTCCTGCCGGGCCTGCTCGATCTCCAGGTTCTTGGCCTCGATGTCGCTGTTCTGGCTGGCGAGGAGGGCGGCCTTCTCCTCCAACTCGGCGTTGGAGCGCTGGAGTTCCTCCTGCTGGACCTGGAGTTCCTCCGAGCGGGCCTGGAGTTCGCCGGCGAGCCGCTGGGACTCGCCGAGGAGCTCGTCGGTCCTGGCGTTGGCGACGATCGTGTTGACGTTGGCGCCGATGGTCTCCATCAGCTGGGCCAGGAAGTCGCGGTGGACGGGGGTGAAGGCGGTGAAGGAGGCGAGTTCGATCACTCCGAGCACCTGCTCGTCCACCACGATCGGGAGGATGATCAGGCTGCCGGGAGTGGTGTGGCCCAGCCCGGAGGAGATGACGTAGCCGCCCGGGACCTGGTCGGTGGCGATGATCCGGTGGCTGCGGGCCGCCTGCCCGACGAGGGACTCGCCGAGGGCGAACGTGACGCGCTCCTCGGCGTCCGCGGACCGCCCGTAGGAGCCGACGAGGGTGAGCACCGTGCCGCCGGGGCCGTCCTCGGCGAGGTAGAAGGCGCCGTACTGGGCGGCGACGAGCGGCGTCAGTTCGTCCATGACGAGTTCGGCGACGGCGGCGAGCCCCCGGTGGCCCTGCATCAGGCCGGAGATGCGGGCCAGGTTGGACTTGAGCCAGTCCTGCTCCTGGTTGGCCCGGGTGCTCTCGCGCAGCGAGCCGACCATGGAGTTGATGTTGTCCTTGAGTTCGGCGACCTCGCCCGAGGCGTCGACCGTGATCGAGCGCGTCAGGTCGCCCTCGGCGACCGCGCTGGCGACCTCGGCGATGGCCCGGACCTGCCGGGTCAGGTTGCCGGCCAGCTCGTTGACGTTCTCGGTCAGCCGCTTCCAGGTGCCGGAGACGCCCTCGACCTCGGCCTGGCCGCCGAGCCGGCCCTCGCTGCCGACCTCGCGGGCGACCCGGGTGACCTCGGCGGCGAAGGCGGACAGCTGGTCGACCATCGTGTTGATGGTCGTCTTCAGCTCCAGGATCTCGCCCCGGGCGTCCACGTCGATCTTCTTGGACAGGTCGCCGTTGGCGACGGCCGTCGTGACGAGGGCGATGTTGCGGACCTGGCCCGTGAGGTTGTTCGCCATGGAGTTGACGTTGTCGGTGAGGTCCTTCCAGGTCCCCGCCACATGGGGGACGTGCGCCTGGCCGCCGAGCCGGCCCTCGGTGCCGACCTCGCGGGCCACCCGCGTCACCTCGTCGGCGAAGGCGGACAGCGTGTCGACCATCGTGTTGATGACCCCGGCGAGCGCGGCGACCTCGCCCCTCGCCTCCACCACGATCTTCTGCGAGAGGTCTCCGCGGGCCACGGCGGTGGCGACCTGGGCGATCGACCGCACCTGACCGGTCAGGTTGGACGCCATGACGTTGACGTTGTCGGTGAGGTCCTTCCAGGTGCCGGAGACCCCCCGGACCGTGGCCTGGCCGCCCAGGTTGCCCTCGGTCCCGACGTCGCGGGCCACCCGCGTGACCTCGTCGGCGAACGCGGAGAGCTGGTCGACCATCGTGTTGATGGTCTCCTTCAGCTCCAGGATCTCCCCGCGCGCGTCCACCCGGATCTTCTGCGTCAGGTCGCCCTGGGCCACGGCGGTGGTGACCTCGGCGATCGAGCGCACCTGGGCGGTCAGGTTGTCGGCCATGACGTTGACCGATTCCGTCAGGTCCTTCCACGTCCCGGAGACGCCCATGACGTCGGCCTGGCCGCCGAGCCGGCCCTCGGTGCCGACCTCACGGGCCACGCGCGTCACCTCCCCGGCGAACCCGGAGAGCTGGTCGACCATCGTGTTGATGGTCTCCTTCAGCTCCAGGATCTCCCCGCGGGCCGTGACGTTGATCTTCTGCGAGAGGTCGCCCTTGGCCACGGCGGTCGCGACCTGGGCGATCGAGCGCACCTGGGCCGTGAGGTTTCCGGCCATGAAGTTGACCGAATCCGTGAGGTCCAGCCAGGCGCCCCCGACGCCCGGCACGTCGGCCTGGCCGCCCAGGGTCCCCTCGGTGCCCACCTCGCGGGCCACCCGGGTCACCTCGGAAGTGAACAGCGACAGTTGGTCGGCCATCCCGTTGAAGACGGTGGCGATCTCCCCGAGCAGCCCGTCCGCCGTATCGGGCAGCCGGGTGCGGAAGTCCCCGTCGCGTACGGCGGTCAGCCCGGCCAGCAACTGCCGCAGCTCCGACTCGCCGATCCCGCCCTCACCCGGCAACGGTGGCACCCCGTTCAGTGAATCCGTGCCCGCCCGCTCGGCCATCCGCCAACCTCACTCTCGATCTCACCGGCACCGACACCCGGGACGGAACGGACCCCTGGCATCAGGGCGCGCCGGAGCGCCGGGCTCCGCCGGGATCCGGCGTCGCCCGGGCATCGGTCGGGTGAAGGCTAACGCCACCGAAGGGAGGACGAACCCCAGTCGATCACACCGGAGGCAGCGCATCCGGCTCCGGGGCGCACCAGCGGCGGGCTACCCGTGCGCCGGTCCGCGCGGGCTCACGTCCCCACGGCGTCCTCGACGCTCGCGTGCAGGGAGAGCACGGTGTCGGCGCCGGTCACGGCGAACAGCCGGCGCAACTGCTCGCCGGGGGCGGCGATGCGCAGGGCGGTGAGGTGGTGCAGACGCAGCAGCAGGTTCAGGAAGGAGGAGTCTCCGAAGGTGATGGCACCGGCGTCCAGCACCACCAGCGGGTACCGGTCCGCGGCGGCGACGAGTGCCTCCTCCAGCGGGGTCAGCGTGTCCTGGTCGAGCTCCCCGTGGGCCGCCACCACCCACCCGGCCCCCGCCGGGTAGGTCTCCCCGACCACACCCTGCTGGTGCGCGTCCCTTGCTCCGGTCATGTCCGCCTCCCCGGATCGCCACCTGTACGTCTGTACGTCGTCCTCAGGGAGTATGCCTGCTGATCGCGCCGACGCGGCCGCCGCCGTCCGCGTCGGCGCCCCTTCGGCCGCACGGCACGACCCTGCGGAAAAACTAATTCCGCCGAGCTGTGTAGAACCGCGAAGTCGGGGCAGAAGGGCCCGGGCAGCCGTCAGTCGATCGGGAGGGAGCGGCCACCATGTCTCGCTCGTCCACCGCAGTAGGCCCCATTCGTGCAACAGAGGCGCACGCGCCTGCTTGTGACCAAGGCACCGCGGGAGCGCCAACGCAGGACGAGGACCTGTTCCATGTGGAGAACGCCCGGGAGATGGCTCCCGCCGACGCACGGGAACTGTCGCGGCTCTTCTTCGGGAGACTGCGCACGCTGGAGGAGGGGACGCGCGAGTACCAGTACACGCGCAACACCCTGATCGAGATGAATCTCTCGCTCGTGCAGTTCGCCGCGCGACGGTTCCGCTCGCGGGCGGCCGGCGGGGGTCTCGACCTGGACGACATCATCCAGGTGGGGACCATAGGTCTGATCAAGGCCATCGACCGCTACGACCTGGAGCGCGAGGTCGAGTTCTCCACGCTCGCCCTCCCCTACATCACGGGTGAGATCAAGCGCTACTTCCGCGACACCACCTGGGCCGTGCACGTCCCGCGCCGCCTGCAGGAACTGCGCATGGAACTCGCCAAGGCCCAGGAGACCCTGACCGACGACCTGGGGAGGGCGCCGACGGTCAAGGAGGTCGCCCGGCACCTGAAGCTGTCCGAGGACGAGGTCATCGACGGGCTGGTGGCCGCGAACGGCTACACGAGCGGGTCCCTCGACACCGCCGGCGCGGAGAGCGACGCGACGTCCACGACGAGCCCGACGACCCGGCCGCTGGCGGAACGCCTCGGCGAGGTCGACCCCGCCATGGAACTCTTCGAGGAGTTCCACACCCTCGCGCCCCTGCTGAAGCAACTGGACGAACGCGACCGGCACATCCTGCGGATGCGCTTCGGCCAGGAGAAGACGCAGGCCGAGATCGGCGCCGAACTGGGCATCTCGCAGATGCAGGTCTCCCGCATCCTGTCGCGGACCCTGGCCCGCCTGCGCGCCGGCATGCTCACGGTGTAGGGCCGGGCCATGACCTCCCTGCGGACGGGAACGGGAGCGGGATCGGGAAGGGGCGCGGCGGCGCCCCTGACCGTCCTGCCGCTACAGGGCCGCCCCGGCGTATGCCTGAGCGGCAGCTGCGACCTCGACACCCGGCACGCCCTGTCCGCCGCGCTCGGCGTCGTGACCGGGGTGCCGGGCCCCGTCGTCCACCTGGACCTCTCCGCCGTGGCCTTCCTCGACACGGCCGCGGTGGCCGCCCTGGTGCAGGCGTCGGCCGCCCTCAACGGGCAGGGGCGGCGCCTGCTGCTCCACGACCCGCCATACTCGCTGCGCAAGGTAGTGGAGATGTTCCCGGACGAATGCGCCGCGCTGGAGGTCGCAGCATGATCACTGTTCCTGCGCCCGCCGGGCCCGGGGCCTTCGTCCACCCTGCCCTCTTCTACCGGGATCTCGACGAGTACCTCACGGGCGTGGGCGGTTTCGTACGGGCCGCCCTGTCGGCCGACGAGCCGGTCCTGGTCGCCGTGCCGGGCCCGCACCTGGACGCCCTGCGCGAGAGCCTCGACACGAGCGGGACCGAGATCGCCTGGACGGACATGACCGGGCTGGGCCGCAATCCCGGCCGCATCCTGGCCTCCCTGCAGGACTTCGCCGACCAGCACGCGAGCCGGGCGGCGCGGATCGTCGGCGAGCCGATATGGCCCGGCCGCTCCCCCGCGGAGGTGCTGGAGGCCACCCGCCACGAGGCCCTCATCAACACGGCCTTCGCCGGCCGGCCTGCCACCATCCTGTGCCCGTACGACGTACGGGGGCTGGCGCCCTCGGTGGTGGCCGACGCCCGGCGCACGCACCCCACGCTGATCGAGGAGGGCCGAGACCTGCCGAGCGCCGCCTACACCGACGCGTCCAGGGTCAGCGCGGACTGCGATCTGCCCCTGCCCGAGCACGACGGCGAGGTGGACCGTCTCGACTACGCCGCCGGCGGGCTGGCCGAGGTGCGCGAGCACGCCGAGAACTGGGCGCGTGGCACGGCCCTGACCCCGGCACGCCGCGGCGACCTCGTCCTGGCCGTCAGCGAGGCGGCGGCCAACTCCCTCTCCCACGGAGGCGGGAAGGGCACCCTCCGGCTGTGGACCACCACCGGAGCGGGAGCCGGCGCGGGGGTCGTCGCCGAGATCCACGACGGCGGCCGGCTGGCCGACCCCCTGGCCGGGCGCCGCCGCCCTTCCCTGGCGTCGACCGAGGGAGGCCGCGGGCTGTGGATGATCCACCAGCTCTGCGATCTGGTCGAGGTCCGTGCCGCGGAGAGCGGCTTCACGCTGCGACTCCACATGGCGACGCTCTGAGAGCGGCGGTCCCCTAGACTGTACGGGCACGTACCCGAGAGCAGAGTCCAGAGTCGACGTGGGGGTGAAAGACCACAGTGGAGACCATCGGTCCGGAAACGGGCGATACCGTCAGCGCCGCCGTTCCCGTCCGGGGGCAGCGCCGTCGGCTCGCCCTGACGGGCGTCCGCGGCTCCGTGGCCAAGGGCCGCGACTTCACGCGCCAGGCCCTGCGGGACTGGGGCTGGGACGGGACCGAGACCTCCGAGGACACCCTGCTCCTCGTGTCCGAGCTGCTGACCAACGCCTCGCTGCACGCGGGCGGTTGTCACGAGCTCGTGCTGACGGCCGGGGATTGCCTGCGCATCGAGGTGTGCGACGGCACGACGACGATGCCCTACCCCAACCCGGCCCCGCAGCGCGGCCTCCCGGGCGGTCACGGGCTGCACATCGTGGAGCGGCTGTCCGACCGCTGGGGTGCGCAGGTGCACACGGGCGGCAAGGCCGTCTGGGCCGAGATCGATGCCGCCCGGCTGGTGTCCGGCAGGCCCACGGGGCGCTGACCGCCGGTCCCGCCCGGCCGGACCGCCCGCCCGCCTGCCCGGTACCCGGGGCGTGAATCCGGCCGCCGCGGGCAAACGCGCGTCATGACCTCCCATCAGCTCACCACCCTGTCCCTCACCCCGGCGCCCGGGCCCGCCTGGGTGCACCTGCTCGTCATAGGCTTCGCGCTGATCGTCCTCGTCCACACCCTCGCCCGGCACCGCTAGGCCCTGTCCGACCTAGCCCGTGCTGGAGCCGCGTCCACGGGGTATCCGCGGTGCATGGAAACCTCTTCGGCTCGGCCGGGCGGCTCGTGGCGCCCGTGGTGGGGGCGGATCGCCGCAGGTCTCGCGGTGGTCGTGGTGCTGATCGTGCTCGCGGAGCGCTTCAGCCTGATTCCGGGATTCGGCGGCCTCTTCGGCGAGGACACCCGGGACCGCTCCGGTCCCGCGCTGCTCAAGTCGATCCAGGACATGGACCGTTACGAAGCGGCGGTCGGCAACTTCCAGGTGGTCGTGGACCTCGAGAAGGACGCGGCGCTGCTGCCGGACGCGATCCGCGGGACCCGCACCCTGTACGTGGGCGCGGGCGCCGTCGGCGGCTACGTCGACCTGGGCGGACTGGACGAGCGGAGCGTCACCGTGAACGGCGACCGCACGAAGGCCTCGATCCGGCTGCCGCACGCGGTGCTCGGCACCGCGGCCCTCGACCCGGACCGCTCGTACGCGGTGTCCAAGCAGCGGGGCCTGCTGGACCGCATCGGCGATCTGTTCTCCGACAACCCGGCCGGCGAGCAGGCCGTGCAGAAGCTCGCCGTGCAGCACATCAACGAAGCGGCCCGCGAGAGCGGTCTCGTCGAGCGTGCGGAGCAGAACACCACGTCGATGCTGGAGGGCCTGCTGCGCTCCCTGGGCTTCCACGAGGTGACGGTGGCGTACGGCTGAATCGTGCGCCGGCCGGCGTTTTCCGCTCCGGGCCGGGTAGCCGCGCCTCAAGACGTCCTGACGGACGACCCGCACCACAGGGTGCGGGGCTGCCCACCACACGGAAGAGGTGCACATGTCGCACGTCGAGGAGTACGTCGAGGTCAACGTCCCCGTCCGCACGGCCTACAACCAGTGGACGCAGTTCGAGGACTTCCCCGCCTTCATGGAGGGGGTCGAACGCGTCGACCAGCGCACGGACACGCTCACCCACTGGGTGACGAACGTGAACGGTGTGCAGCGCGAGTTCGACGCGCAGATCACCGAGCAGCTCCCGGACCGGCGCGTCGCGTGGATGACGGTCGACGGGGAGGCCCGCCAGGCCGGGCTGGTCGTCTTCCAGCCGATCGACGCGACCACCACCAAGGTCGTCCTGCACATGAACTGGGTGCCCGACGGCCTGGCCGAGACGGCCGCCGACAAGCTCGGCTTCGTCAAGCGTCAGGTGATGGGCGATCTGAAGCGGTTCAAGCTGTTCATCGAGTCGCGCGGGGTCGCGACCGGAGCCTGGCGCGGCGAGGTGTGATCCCGGCCGGAGGGGCGGGCAGGGCGGTACGGGTCCGGTGTTCAAGGGGGTTACCCGCCTAAGGGAGGCGGGTACCCCGGGTATCTCGGCCAAGTTGTCCGTACGCCCCTGCACGCCCCCCGCAGTGACGTTCCATCACCCCTGAACGGGGGCACCCGTGGTGCCGTTGGTTCGTCTACCGAGGAGAGCACTGATGACGAAGGTCCTCGTCCTGCACAGCGTCAGCCTGGTCAGGTCGGCACTGGCCGCCCTGCTGAGATCGGAAGGGCGCTTCGAGGTCACGTCGGCGGGCTGGCGGACGGCGGTGCGCCAGGCCGAGTCCTTACGACCAGACGTGACGGTCGTCGACCTCGACTGTCCGGGGACCACCGCCGTCCTCGCCGACGACGGACGCGCGGACCGCCAGGTCCTCGCGTCCCCGTCGCCGGTCCTGGTCCTCGCGTCGACCGGTGCGCCGGGTTCGCTGCACCGGGCCTTCCGGGCCGAGGCCCTCGGCTACGTCGACAAGGACGGCTCGCCGGGGCGGCTCGTCCGGGCGGTCCGGAAGGTCGCCGCGGGGGAACGGTTCATCGACGCCTCGCTGGCCTCCGCCTTCATGGAGGCCGACCCCGTACCGCTGAGTCCGCGGGAACTCAGCGTGCTGGCCCGGGCCGCGGAGGGCGATTCCATCGCCGAGATAGCCCGCGCCCTGCACCTGGCGAGCGGGACGGTACGCAACTACATGGCCGCGGCGACCCGCAAGACCGGCGCGCGCAACCTCATCGACGCGATCCGCATCTCCCGGCGCGCCGGCTGGGTGTGATCCGCGGCCGCCGCGGACGGGCGCGCCCGGGGCCGCCCGGCGGAGGCGGCCGGCCGCGTCAGCCGTCCGTCCCGTTCCACCCGCCCACCAGATCGCGGTACAGCGGCGACCTGTCCGGGAGTTCCGCGTGCGTGCCGCACACGGCCCGGGTCCCGTCGAGGACGAGGACCCGGTCGGCGCGGGCCGCGGACGAGACCCGGTGGGCCACGACGACGAGGGTGCCGGGGCGCTCCGCGAGGGCCCGTTCCGCACGTTCCTCCGTACGCGGGTCCAGGTGGCAGGTGGCCTCGTCGAGCAGCAGCAGCGGGGCCGGCGAGAGGTAGGCGGCGGCGAGCGCGAGGTGCTGGCACTCCCCTCGGGACAGCAGCCGGGGGGACACCTCGGCGTCCAGGCCGCCCAGCCGCTCCACCAGGTCCTCCAGCCCCAGGGCGCTGATGGCGCGCCGCACCGGGGCGTCCCCGGCCCCGGGGACACCCGGGTGCGGGGACAGGTGGGTGAGGTTCTCCCGCACGGTGCCGGTGAACACGTAGGCCTGCTGCGGCAGCAGGGTCCGCCGCGGGTCCGCTCCCGTGGCGGCCGGGTCCCTGCGGGCGGCCGCGCCGGCGACGAGGACCGTCCCGGCGTCGGGTGAGAGCATCCCGGCGAGCAGCGCGGTGAGCGTGGACTTGCCGATGCCGCTCGGCCCGACCACGGCGAGGTGCTCCCCCGGCCGCACCACCAGGTCGAGGGCGTCGAGTACGGGGGCGGCGCCGGGGCCGTAGGCGAAGGTGACGTCCCGGAGCTCGGCCGCGGCGGCGGTCTGCCGGCCGGTGTGGACGAGCGCCCGCGGCCCGGTCGCGCGGTGGCCGTCCGGCTCCCCCGGCGACGGTTCACAGAAGCGTTCGAGGACCACCACCAGCCGGGTTCCGGCGGAACCCAGTGCCGTCATCAGCGAGTTGAGGGCGGGCAGCAGTGCCTGCACCACGTACGTGAGGCCGCCGGCCAGCGTACCGGCGGTGATCCCGCGCCCGAGCAGCCAGGGCGTCGCGGCGAGGAGCGCGATCACCGGCAGCCGGCCCGCCGCGGCCAGGGCCAGGGTGCGCACGGCCGCCCAGCGCGCGAGGGTCCGCGCCAGCCGCTCCTGGGCGGCGATCAGCGGCTCCACCCGGGCCCTGGCCGCCTCCTGTCCACCGCAGGCGACGACGTCCCGCAGGCCCTCCCCCAGCGCCCCCACCCGGTCCGCCAGCGCCTCGTCGGTGTCCAGGGAGCGGCGTTGCGCGGACGCCATGGGGCGCAGGGTGGCCAGGAAGGCGGCCACGCCCAGCAGCAGCGGGGGCAGCACGACCAGCAGGAGCACCGGGGCCAGGGCTGCCATCCCCGCGAGGACGCCCACGGCGGTGAACACGAACGAACGCACCGTCAGGACCAGTCCCGCGAAGGAGTCCCGGGCCATCTCCGTCTGCTGGGTCAGCCGGGACACCGCGCCCGTGTCGGGGGCGCGCACCGGGTCGGCGACCGCGCGGTCCAGTGCCTGCCGCACGGCCCGCCGGACCAGGCCGTCCCGCAGCGGCTCCACGAGGTCGGCGAGTCCGGCGAACACGCCGCGCAGCGCGAAGGCGCCGAGCAGGGCTCCGGCTCCGGCCGCCGCCAGCCAGGCGAGACCGGTGGCGGTGCGGCCGGCGAGGAAGCCGTCGTCGAGGGCGCGGGCCACGCCGTAGCCGCCGAGGAAGGTGTGCGCGGACTCCAGCAGCGACCAGGCCGCGAGCCGTCCCACGGCGCCCTTGCGGCCGTGCAGGAACCGTCGGCCCTCGGGGGCCACCCGGCGCCAGGCCTCGCCCTCGCCCTCGCCGTGGCCGTGGCTGTCGCCGTCGCTTTCGCCGTCGCCGTCGGTCACCGCGCCGCCTCCGATACCGCTTCGCTCGCCGCCTCCGTCGCCGCTTCCGCGTCCGCCGCGAACACCGCCCGGTAGGCGGGCTCGTCCCGCCACAGTGCGGCGTGGGTGCCGGCCGCCCGCATCCGCCCCTCCTCCAGCCATACGACGAGGTCGGCGCGGACCGCGGACGAGAGGCGGTGCGCGACCACGATCCGGGTGCCGGGCCGGATCCGGTGGGTGAGCGCCCGCTCGACCTCTCGGGCGGTGACGGTGTCGAGGCTGGAGGTGGCGTCGTCCAGCACGAGGAGCCGGCCCGCGTGGCAGAACGCCCGGGCCAGGCCGAGGCGTTGGACCTCACCACCGGACAGGGGGGCGTCGGCGAGGCGCGTGCCGTACCCGTGCGGCAGGCGCCGTACGAACGGGTCGGCGCCCGCGGCCCGGGCCGCGGCGCGCACCGCTTCGGGGTCCGGGGCCGGACCCGCACCGAACGCGATCGCGTCGCCGACCGTGGCCCCGAGGAGCACGGGCCGGTCGAAGGCGTGCCCGACCTCGCGGCGCAGCCCTTCCGCGGTCAGCTCCCGCAGGGGTACGCCGTCCAGCAGCACCTCGCCCGCGTCGGGGTCGGTGAGCCGGCCGGCCACGGCGGCGAACAGCGTCTTGCCGGAGCCCGACCTGCCCACCACCGCCACCGTCGAGCCTCCGGGGACCACCAGGCTGATGTCGTGCAGGACCGTCGTGCCTCCCCGTACGACCCGGACCTCGCGCAGCTCCAGGGTGCCGGGGCCGCCGTCCGGCAGCTCCGCCCGACCGTGGTCGAGCACGGGCAGTGTCAGCAGGTCGGCGGTCCGGCGGGCGGCGGCCCGGCCGCGGACCACGGCCGCCAGCCCGCCCGTCACGGCGCCGATGCCGGCCGCGAGGCCGGCGTACCGCAGGACGGCGAGGAGTTCGCCGACCCCGATGGCCCCGGCCGACAGGCGGATGCCGCCGACGGCGAGGACCGAGTACAGGAGCATCGGCATGAGGGCCGCGGACCGGGCCGTGGTGCCGCCGTAGACCTGCCACATGCGCCGGCCCTCGGCGCCGAGCTCGGGCAACTGGGCGAGGATCCGGGTGCGTTCGCGGTCGGCGGTGCCGGCGGCGGCGATCGTGCGCGCTCCAGCCAGTGCCTCGACGAGGCGGCCGGCGGTCGCGAGCTGGACCTGCTGGTAGCGGGCGATGCTGGTACGGGTGTCGCGGGTGAAGGCCCGCAGCAGGAGCACCAGCAGCGGCACACCCACGAGGAAGGCGAGCGCCGTCCACATGTCGATGAGGAAGAGCGCGACCAGCGCGCCGAGCGGCGGCAGCAGTGCGGCGCAGGCGTGCGCGACGGCGGCCGGCACCTTCCCGGCCTCGGCGGCGTGCGCGGTCATCCGCGCGGCGGTTTCGCCGGGCGCGTGGCGGGCCGCGTGGTGCGGGGCCGTCCGCAGCAGCCCGGCGAGCCCGAGCCTGCGCAGCCGGGCGGTGGAACGGCCGTCCACCTCGCCGGTCAGCCGTGCGGCGGCGGCGTCCAGTGCCACCTCCGCCACGACGACCGCGGCGCACAGCAGCGTCCAGGTGGGGCCCGACGGGTCGCGGCGGAGCAGCAGGTCGAGGGTGTGGCCGAGGACGGCGGGTTCGGCGAGTGCCGCCGCGGCGGCCGTCACGGCGCATCCGAGGACGGCGGCGGTGCGCCCGCCACTGTGCCGGGCCGCTGCCACGAGCGCCCGGTCGGCGGTGCGTCCCACGCCCGGCTCCCGCGCCGTGTCGGGCGCCGCGTCGGTCGCGGTGTCGGTCACCGCGTCGGGAGGGCTCATCGGCGGATGCCTCCAGAGATGTGGTGCGGGCCCGGGCGGTGAACCGCCCGGGCCCGAGGTGACCTGGATCAGTGACAGGTCGTGAGGCTCAGGCTGCTGTCGCCGCAGAGGAGCAGGCTGGCGCGGCTGCCGCCGCCACCGCCGCCGCCGTGCATCGCCTCGGTGGTCTCTTCCTTCGGGGTCTCCATCGACTGCAGGTCAAGAAGCGTCATGTCAGGTTCCTCTTCTTCTCTGAGGTGGTGCGATGGGTCACGGCCCCGGACGGGACCGGCTTGGGGGCCGCCGCGCGCTCGCGCAGCGGCGGGAGGAACGGCAGGTGCGCGCGCCCGCCGGGCGCGGCGCTGCCGAGGGCGAGGAGAGCGCCGGCCGTGCCCGTGGCGAGGTCCATGGACAGCCGCATCATCTGCTCGCCGGGGAAGGCCAGATGCCCCTGGTACGGCACGGCGTGCCGGGCCAGTGCGTCGATCTGGCGGGCGATGGCTCCGGGCCCGGTGCCCGGGCCGGGTGTGGTGGTCCGGGCCAGGTGGAGGATCATCCCGGCGGCGCCGCGCAGCAGCCCGGGCTGGGCGTAGAAGGTCGCCTGCGCCGCCCGTACGATCTCGCGCCGGGCCTGTTCGAAGCGCTCGTCCGGGCCGTGCTCCAGCCAGTCGTCGAGCACCATGCCGATGCCGACGCTGCCCTCGCCGAGGTACGGCATCGTGCGCCAGCCCTCGTTCACCTGGAGGGTGCCGAACGCGCTGGTGACACAGCGGTCGAGGTCGCGGTGGAGCGCTTCGGCGGCCTGGATCAGCAGTTCCTTGTCTCCGGTGCGCTCGTACAGCCGCACGAGGAGCAGGGCGGCGCCGGAGTTGCCGTACAGGAGCCCCGCGCGCCGGGGCCGCCGCTCCGGCCGGACGATCAGTTCGGCGCAGCGCAGGGCGGCGGTGTGCAGTGCGCTCTCGCCTGTCGCGGTGCCGAGCGCGTCCAGGGCCAGGCCGATGCCGGCCAGCCCGCTGTGCAGATCGGGGCCCGCGCTCTCCCAGGGCTGGTCCATCAGCAGGCCGACGAGGGCGAGGGCGCGGTCGTGGTGTCCGAGCCGGTGCAGCGTCCAGGCCGTGCCGGCCAGACCGTCGTAGAAGCCGAGCGGGGTGCCGGAGGCGGGTTCCGCGGTCTGGTCGAGCAGCCACTCCTCGGCCTCGGGCCAGGGTTCGCCGCCGGTCTCGGCGAGGGCGTGGAGCACTCCGGCGATCCCGTAGCCGAAGCCGACGCCTCCCCCGGCGGCCGCGAACTGGGCGATGTCGCCCGGGACGAGGCGGTCCTCGCGGTCCGGGGTGGCGCTCGCCCGCAGCGCCGCGGTCATCGACGTACGGGCGGCCGGCCATTGCCCCGGCTCGACGGGCAGGTACGGCCCGGCCGGTGCGGGCAGGCGTCCGCCCGGTGCGCCCTGCGGGACGCCGGACAGGATCTCCTCGACGGCCTCGTCGAGGAACGCTCGCGGTACGGGGAACTGCTCGGCGGCGACGGCGGCCAGATGCGCGGCCTTGGCCCGGTCCAGGACGAGCAGGCTGGTCAACGGGAGGAACAGGGCGAGCCGCAGGCAGGCGAGGGCGTAGCGGTCCACGGAGAACCCGCGGCGCTCGGCCGGGGCGACGAAGGCGGGGTTGGCCACGGTCTGCCGCAGTCCCTCGTCGACGTGCGCGGCGGCCTCGAAGTCCAGGAGCGCGACGGTGGGTTCGCCTCTCTCGTCCTCCGCGACCATGATGTTGAAGAGGTGGAGGTCGTTGAAGACCACGCCGCGGGCGTGCACGGCGTCGACGGCCTCGGTGACCCGCCGGTGGATCGTGAGGGCCCACTCGGTGTACGAGGCGAGCTCCGCGGGGTCGGGATCCGCCTCGATCAGGGGGTGGCGCCGGGCGAAGTAGGTGTTGAGCGGCTTTCCGGGGAGGTGTTCCAGCACCAGGAAGTGGTGGTCGCCCACCGTGAACGTGCCGCGGACCGCCGGTACGCAGTCCAGGCCCGCCAGCCGTTCCAGCGCGGCCCGTTCGCGGTGCAGCCGGGTCACGGCGTCGGCGCCGTCGGCCGCGAGGCCCGCGTACGGCCTGGCTTCCTTGAGGACCACGGACTCGCCGGTGCGGCTGTCCTTCCCGACGTAGACACCGCCGCCGTTGGAGAAGTGCAGCGCCCGCTCCACCGTGAAGGGGACGTCGGTCAGGGTGACCGCGGAGCGCGCCGCGAGGTGCGGCTCCAGGAAGTCGGGCAGTTCGAGCCACTCGGGCGGCTGGAAGGCGGGACCGCGCAGGTCCGGTACGAGCCGCCCGTCGGGGGCCTCGATGGCCGGGACCAGTTCGCCGTGCTCGTCGTAGCAGTGCCGCAGGGTGAAGCTGCCGTAGCGCAGGTGCACCGGTCCGGCGCCCCACCGCAGGTCGCTGAGGATGTACGGGCCGGCCGCCCCCGCCAGCGCGGCGTCGAGGTCCTCCGCGATCCGGCGGCACTGCTCCTCGTCGGCCGGGTAGACGGTGATGAACTTGCCGCTCGCGGCGCGGTCGGCGTACTTGGCGTTGCGCAGGTGCAGCAGGTACCGGCTCGGTATGAACTTGAAGGCGATGCCCCGGGCGGTGCAGTACGCGTACACCGCCGTCAGGAGCGACTCGGCGTTGTCGAGCGTGGCCGATACGTGGATCTTCCAGCCCTGCGCGGGCAGTTCGGCGTCGACGGGACGCAGGGCGAACCAGTCGCCGCTGCGGTGCGAGCGCCACCCCGCCGGGACGGGGGCGTCAGCCGCCGCGTAGTTCTCACCGGCCCGCCGGTACGGCGCGTCGTAGAACCAGCGGTCCGTGTCGCAGAAGGCTGCGTACCCCTTGTTCACACCTGCTCCCTCGGTCGGCGGCAGACCGAAGGTGTCACGCCCGGCGGATGCGGCGACAGTCACCGCTGTCATCGATGGGGTGTGCAGTACTCATGAGTCACAAGTCGGGGCTCACAAGTCAGGTGTCACGAGGCTCCGTTGCCGTCGGGCGGCCCTGCGGACGGCGGTGGGGCAGGCGGAGTTGGGGCAGGCGGTGCCACCAGTGCCTGCGGCGCGGGTGCACGGCCCGGCCCAGCCTGCGGCCGATCAGCAGGTACCCGAGGAGCGCTCCGGCCGTGTTGAGGAGGACGTCGTCGATGTCGAAGACGCGGCCGGTGACGAGGGCTCCCTGGGTGAGCTCCACCAGCGTCATCAGGCAGACCGTCACGGCGGCGACCCGCAACAGCCCCCGGGCCGGGGGCAGCAGGACGGGCAGGAGCACACCGAAGGGCACGCCCAGCAGGAGGTTCCCGCCCAGCTGGCGCACCGCCTCGATGGTCGACGTCCCGTCCAGGTAGGCGTTGATCGAACGGCCCGGGTGGATGTTCCTGTGCACGAGGGCCGCCGAGGCGGCGGACGGTTCCAGCGTCAGCCGGGCCAGGACCACGCTGAACGCGACGGTGCCGGCGAAGGCCGCCACCATCGCCAGTGCCCGGACGGCCGGGTGTACCGGACGGCGCCGCCCCCCGGGGACCGTTACCGCCGCTTCCTTCGCCTGCTCACCGCGCCGCGCTCCAGTCCATGTCATAAGGGCGCGCCTACCCGGCGAACGGCACGGTACGCGGGCCCGGCTGACGGTCCGCCAGCCGGGCCACCTCGATCTCCGCCCAGACGACCTTGCCGGTGCCGTGGGCATAGGACCCCCACCGGTCGGAGAGCCGCTGCACGATGTGCAGGCCGTGGCCGCCGGGGAGACCCGGCCGGGACGCGGCCCGGGGGCGTGGCAGGTCCTTCGCGCCGTCGAGCACGTCGATGCGCAGGGTCTCACCGGCGGTCAGGACGAGTTCGTGGCAACCCCGCGCGTGCAGGGCCGCGTTGGTCACCAGCTCGGACACGACGAGCAGGGCGTCCTCGGCGCTCTCGCCGCGGTCCCAGCCCCAGTCCCGCAGGGTCTGGCGGGTGAAGTCGCGGCCCTTGCCGACCGCGCCCCGGACACTGCGCAGGGCGAGCCGCCGGCGCTGGCCGGTGACCGGCACTCCCGCACGCCGCGGGTCGCCGGCGGCTGCTCCTGTCGTGTCCACTGTCGCCTCACCCCGACCGTTGAGCTGCTCTGTGTCGGACGGAGCCGTGCGGCTCCGTCCGCGGACCACCCCCGGACCGGCCGCTTCCCGCGTCCGGTCCGGGGCCGGCCGGCTACCAGTAATGGCGCCGACCGCCGACCGCGTGCCCGACCGAACCCAGGATCCACAGCACCGCCCCCACTACGAGGAGGATGACCCCGATGGTCCACAGGATGGAAATTCCGGTCAGGAATCCGACGACCAGGAGAATAAGTCCGACGAGAATCATGTTGCCCTCGTTCTCATGTTGGGGAATTCGGCGGAACAATTGGATCCGCCGTGGCCTCTCGGATCGCGTCTACCCTCGAACTCCGGGTACGAACAGGCCGGGGGGACGGAAATGGGCCCGAACTCGACGAGTTCGGGCCCATTCCGGTGCCGGCTCAGGCCGGCCGGCGGCCGAGGGGGCCGCCGGCCGAGTAGTAGTACGTGCCGAGCGCCTCGCGGTAGTCGACGTCGCCCAGGTGCTTGTCACGGTGGAATTCCGGGGCGTTCCTGATCTGCTCCTTGGTGCCGTCGACGTAGACCTTCTCCTCGTCCGCATCGATCCGGATCACGGTGCTCGCCGGGAGCAGGACCTCCTTGCCGAAGATCCACACACCGGTGTCGACGACCAGGTAGGCGTCACCGACCTCGTAGGAGTGCTTGTCCACCTTGCCGATGTCGCCGTCGGTCGCCTCGACCTTGTACCCGGTCAGATCGGCACCGGCCAGGTGGCCGGCGGTCGACCGGTAGGTCCACACATGTTCGGTCACGCGAAAACAACTCCTCCGGCGGACGGGGGACGACGGGTCTTCCTGTCGTCCCGCCCTCTTCGATGGCGTACGCGGTGGCATCGGTGCCCCGCCCGGACTCGGTTGCCCCGCCCCCGGCGCTTCATTCACGGGAGCGTGCGCGAGTGCCCCGCCGGGCTGCTGTCCGGCGGGGCACTCCGTACGTGAATCGGGTCGGGGGGCGGGTCAGGACTTGCCCGTGGCCCTCTTCGTCTTGTCCGAGGCCTTCGCCGTCATTTCCTCCGCCTTGCCGCTCATCCGCTCGGCACTGCCCTCCGCCTGCATGCCCTTGTCGTCCATGGCGCTGCCGGCGCTCTCCTTGATCTTGCCCTTGACCTGCTTGGCCTTGCCCTTTGCCTTGCTCATGACGGGGTGGTTCCTTTCTGGAAGGGGTTGCTGCCCACCTTGCTTGCGCGGCAGGCGCTCCGCAATTCGTGCCGGGATTTCCTGATGAATACGGGTGCCGCCGGGGCCGCCCGCCGGAGCCTTCTCCACCTGGGCGCACGCCGGGTACGGCCGTGGCATGCTCAAGGAATGGAGGGCGATGCCGCGCCTGCGGGCGAGGGCGCCGGGCCCGAGGTGCTGGCGCTCGCCAAGGTGGTCGCCAGGCTGCGATCGGAGGTCGCGGACCTGGAAGGCGCCGCCGCGTCCACGGCCGTCGTCGAGCGGGCCAAGGGCGTCCTGATGGCCCAGTCGGGCGTATCCGCCGACACGGCCCGCGACATGCTGCTCGGCCGCGCCGGTGCGGGGGGCCGCACCCTTCTGGAGGAGTCGTGGCTCACCCTGGGGCAGATCCCCTCGCGCCCGCCGCCCGGCACGGCATCCGCCGCCCCCTCGGCCGGTGCGGGGAGCGCACCGGCCGCCCCGGCCTTCGGCTCCGGACGCCGGCTCGTCGGCGGACGCGCCGGTCCGGCCGCCCTGCGCCCGCCGCTGGCCCGGCTCGCCGACGGCCTGGCCGTGGCGCACGACGGTGACGACGTCGCGGAGCTGCTGCGGACCGTGCTCGGCACCGGGGCCGGCGTGGACGCGGTGATGATCTACGCGCTGGCGCCCGCCGGAAACCTGGAGCTGATCGGCCACGCCGGGATCGACGACGTGCTGGCCGCGCAGTGGCGCCACGTCCCCCCGCTGTCCGGCGTGGCCGCCCACGAGGCGCTCACCGGGCGCCGGGCCCTGTGGCTGGAGGATCCGGCGCAGGACGCCCGCCACTACCTGCTGATCGGGGACGCGACGGACCGGTGGCACTCCCGCGCGTGGGTCCCCGTACCCGCCGACGGCGCCCCGGACAAGGCCATCGGCTTCCTGCGGACGCGGCCGGGACCCTTCCCCGCCGACGTCCGGGCGCTGCTGCGGCGGGCGGCCCGGTTGTGCGCCGGCCCCCTGGGGACGCCGGAGCGGCCCCCCGACGCCGCGGCCGAGCCGGCGGACGTGGACGTGGCCGCCGCCCAGCGGATGCTGGACGCCCTGGCCGGGCCCGCGATCCTGCTCACCCCGCTGCGCTCGGAGGCCGGCGAGGTGGAGGACTACCGCATCGACGCGGCGGCGCCCGAGTCGGTGGACGTCGCCGGGCGGCGCGGCAAGGAGCTCGTCGGCCGGCGGGTCCTGGAGACGTACCCGACCGTGGTGGGCACCGCGCTGTGGGACGGGTACCTGGAGACGCTCACGACGGGAACGGCGTACGAGGGCGAGCCCTTCATCTACGAGGAGGTTGTCGCCGGTGTCCCGCAGCAGTCCGTCTACTCGGTCCGGGCCTCCAGGCTGGGGAACCGGCTGGTCGTGTCCTGGATCCGGCACGACACGAGCGAGCGCGAGGCACGGCGGCTGGCCGACATGCAGCGGCTGGGCAACCTGGGCTGGGCCGGATGGAACCTGGCGACGGACACCGTCACCTGGTCCGATCAGGTCTACGCCATCTTCGACCGCGACCCGCGCCACGGGCCGATGGCACTGGAGGACCTGCCCCGGCACGTCCTCCCCGACGACCTGCCCAAGCTGGGCACCGCCCTCCGGCAGCTGCTGAGCAAGGGGGAGCCCGTCGACCAGCCGTTCCGGATCGCGACCGCCGACGGCGTGCGTCACCTGCGGATCGTCGCCGAGGCCCAGACCGACGTGGACGGCACACCGGTGGAGGTGCACGGGTTCTTCCAGGACCTCAGCGCGCAGCGCGGCGTCGAGCTCGCACTGCGCGAGAGCGAGCGCGCCGTCCTCCTCCAGCGCGGCATGCTCCAGGCCGAACGGGCGCTCGCCGCGAGCCTCCAGGACACCCTGCTGCCGATCCCCGATCAGTCCCTGGAGCTGGCCGGCCTGTGCATCGACGTCGCGTACGTCCCGGCCGACCGAGGGGTCAACGTCGGCGGCGACTGGTACAGCGCCATCGAACTTCCGGACGGCAGTGCCCTGTTCGTCGTCGGGGACGTGGCCGGCCACGGTCTGGCCGCCGTCGGCACGATGGCCCAGCTGCGGTTCACCACGAAGGGCATGACGGTCACCGGCTCGCCCCTGCCCGATGTGCTGCGCCGGCTCAACACCCTCCTGCTCCACACCGCCACGGACCCGTCCGGCACCGCGACCGCCACCATGGTCATGGGCCGCTACCAGCCCTGGGACCGGCGTCTGACCTGGGTACGGGCCGGCCACCTGCCCCCCTTGCTGGTCCGCGGCGACCGGGCGACCTTCCTCGAACAGCCGCCGGGCAACCTCCTCGGCGCGACCTTCGAGGCCTCCTACGGTCAGGCCGTCCTCGAGCTGATGCCCGGCGACCGCCTGCTGTTCTACACCGACGGGCTCGTGGAGGAGCCGGGCGAGGACATCGGCGTCGGACTCGACCGGCTCGCCGCGTCCACCCTGCGGCTCCTGCGGGCGGGACACGGCGAAACCCTCGCCCGGACGCTCGCCGCGCTGTGCCCGGGCAACCGCGACGACATCTGCGTCCTCGACATCCACGTCCCGGACGACCCGTGAACCGGCCCACCGGGCGCGGCCGCGCCACGGCGTCGACGGGCCCCCCGCGCGCCCGGGCCGCAGGCTTGGACGGCAACCGACGGGGTAGGCGCGCTGTACCCCGAAAATCCCGGACGGGAGAGGGAGTGTGTGCCTGATGCCCACGGCGAACGGAGAACGATTCACCGTCGAGGCGCGGTCCCTCCAGGGGGCCACGGTCCTGGCCATGGCGGGGGAACTCGACCACGACACCGCCGAGCCCCTGCGGCAGGCCCTGGACACCGCCTGGCCGGACGGCGGGCGGCTGCTCGTCGATCTGACCCGCCTGGACTTCTGCGACTCCACGGGCTTGAACGTGCTGTTGCGCGGCCGGCTCGCCGTCCAGGAATCCGGCGGCACCCTCGAACTGGTCGGCCTACACCCACCGGTCGCACGCATGTTCCACATCACGGGGGCGGACCGCCTCTTCCGGCTCCACACGGACGTGGAAGCCGCGCTCGCGGCGTCCCAGCAGCGGTAGGAGAGGAACAACGATGGACGAGGGCCGGTCGCCGGAGCTGACCCGACTCCTCGTGCTGCACGGGGCCGCGAACGCGGTCACCCGGTGCCGCGACTTCACGCGCCGGGCCCTCGCGGACTGGCGCTGGCCGCCGGGCCCCGTGGAGGAGGGCACCCCCGGGGCGGAGGTCACCGACGACGTGCTGCTCCTGGTGTCCGAAGTCGTGGCCAATGCCTGTCTGCACGCGGGCGGACCCACGTCGCTGGCGCTGCGCTGTACGAGCGAGCGGCTACGGATCGAGGTGACGGACGCGAGCCCCGCCGCACCACGGGCCACGCACCGGTCCGACCCGTCCCGGCCCGGAGGCCACGGGCTCCTCATCGTGGAACGGCTGGGCCGCAACTGGGGCTGGAGTCCGGTGGGCGGCAACGGCAAGTGCGTGTGGGTGGAGATCGGCTGTCGCTAGGCCGCCTCTTTCAGCGCGCGCCGGGACCCGGGGCAGGGCTCAGCGGGCGCCGGGACCGGACTCAGCGGGCGAGCTCCCGCAGGTCCAGCGGCATTCTCCAGAAGTTGCGCCGGTGGACCACGTCGAGTTCGGCCTGGAGCGGGGACGGAGGCACCGCCAGCACGGGGCAGGCGGCGTGCGCGAGGCAGTAGCGGGCCACCGACGGGCGGACGAGGCGGCGCCACGCGGCGCGCGATCCCGTACCGACCACGAGGAGGTCGTCCGGGTCCCTCGCGGTGTCCACGAGGGCCGCGCCCGCGGTTCCCCGTACGGTGAGGCCCGCGAGCGTGACACCGGGGTGCACGGCGCCGAAGGCCGTGTCGAGGACGTCGCGGAGTCGTTCGACCACCGCGGCCCGGCACTCCGCCAGGGCAGCGGGCCCGAGACCGTTGCGGCTCCCGAGTTCACCGCCCGGCGGCTGCCAGGCCAGGACGACCCACAGCTCCGCATCGCGCACACGCGCCTGCGCGGCGGCCTTGTGCAGTGCGGCCAGACTCCCCGGGGTGCCCGTGGCACCGACAACGACCTTCGGCATGGCTTCTTCCCTCTCCTCGCCGTTCACCGGTTCCCATGGAAAGGCCGCGACGGAGGTCGAGGTGGGGATATTGACGGCCTTCTCACGCGGCCGCCCACCACCATGACGGATCGCTGACGCCACCGGGGGCCCGGGATGGCGTCAGTGATCCGTATGGACTTGGCCCGCTGCCGTAAAGGTCCCGTCATGGGGTGGCCGCGGGGGCGTACCGGCGGGGATAGCTTCGTAAGCCGCGCCCCGGACTGCCTCCCCGCATCCGGGGCCCCAACCGCCGCTCGTGGTTCCTCTGGGAGGGCCTCATGTGTTTGTTCCAGTACGACGACGACCCGGAGCCTGAAGAACGCGTCCCGGCCGGGCCCCTGTACGTGCCGGTCCTGCCGGGAAGGGCGGAGGTGCTGGTACGCCTGTTCCGCACCCCGCTGGGAGCACGTACCGCCGTGGGATTCACCAGTGCGGAGCGGCTGGCCGCGACGCTCGGCGCCGGCCACCAGTGGATCCGGCTCTCCGAGTCCGCGCTCCGCGCGATGGCCGGACCGATCGGAGCCCCGCTGCTGACCGTCGACCCGACCCTCACCGCACCCGCGGTCACCGGGACGCCGACGGGTGCCGCGGCCGGGGCGGACGCCACCACGGTCCCGCAGCCTCCCGAGACCGTCGCCCGGAACGCCTGAAAGGGAGCCGCACCATGGCCACCGTAGCCCTCTCCGCGATTCCGGCCGATGCCGGTGAACTGTCCGTATGGCCCGCCTCCACGACCCGGCTTCCGCACGGGGACCTGGCCGTCGGCGGGGTGTCCCTGGCCGAGGTGGCCGAGCGCTTCGACACCCCGGCCTACGTCCTCGACGAGGGCGAGGTGCGCGGGCGCTGCCGGACCTACCGGGACGCCTTCCCCGACGCCGATGTGCTGTACGCCGCCAAGGCCTTCCTGTCCCGCGCGATGGTGCGCTGGATGGAGGAGGAAGGACTGGGCCTGGACGTCTGCTCGGCCGGGGAGCTGGAGCTCGCCGTCACCGCGGGCTTCCCGCCCGAGCGCATCCTGCTGCACGGCAACGCGAAGTCGCCCCGGGACATCCGGGCGGCGCTGCGTCTCGGAGTCGGCCGCATCGTCATCGACGGTCCCTCCGAGATCGCGCGGATCGCCGCCGCCGTCGGGCCCGAGGGGCACCAGAAGGTGATGGTCCGCGTGGTGCCGGGCGTCTCGGCCGGCGGCCACGACAAGATCCGTACCGGTACGGAGGACCAGAAGTTCGGGCTCTCGCTCACCGACGGGTCGGCGCAGGACGCCATCGCCCGCATAGTCGGCCAGCCGCAGCTCGAACTGACCGGCCTGCACTGCCACATCGGCTCCCAGATCACCGAGGTGGAGCCCTACCTGGTGGCCGTGCGCCGGATGGTCGCGCTGATGGCCCGCATCCGTGACGCGCACGGAGTCGTCCTGCCCGAGCTGGACATGGGCGGCGGCCACGGCATCGGCTACCGGCCCGGTGAACCCGCCCTCGACCTCACCGCCCTCGCCCGGGGCCTTCGCGCCGAGCTCCGCGAGAGCTGCGCCGCCGCGGGCCTGACCGTACCGCGGCTCGTCATCGAACCGGGGCGTGCCGTCGCCGGTCCCGCAGGGGTCGCCCTGTACCGCGTGCTCGCCGTCAAGCACACCGGCGAGAAGGTCTTCGTCGCCGTCGACGGAGGCATGAGCGACAACCCGCGCCCCGCCCTGTACGGGGTGCGCTACGCGCCCCGCCTGATCGGCCGTCACTCCGCCGCCGACGCCCGCACGACCACGGTCGTCGGCCGGCACTGCGAGGCCGGGGACGTGCTCGCCGCCGACGTGGAGCTGCCGGGCGACATCCACCCCGGCGACCTGCTCGCCGTACCGGTGGCCGGCGCCTATCAGCTGTCCATGGCCTCCGGTTACAACATGGTGGGCCGTCCCCCGGTGATCGCCGTTCACGAGGGCACGTCCCGCGTGCTGGTCCGGCGTGAGACGCTGGAGGACTTCCGCAGCCGGGACATCGGCAGCTAGGCCTTGTCCGGGCCGTCTCTTGCGGACCGTGCCCAAGGACCGTATCCAAGGGCCAGGACCGTGCCTAAGGCTGGTGGACGAGCTCGATCACCATCGCGGCGATGAGGGCCCAGACGCCGATGCCGAGCAGCCACAGGGCGTCGAGGGCGGCGCCGGTGGTGACGACGGCGAGGCCGGCCGCCGTGAGGGCGAGTACGGTCCGGCGCAGGGCGCGGTCGGAGTGCGGGCGAGTGGTCACGCCAGTGAGAATCCCGCCGAACCTTCGCCGTGGCGAGGGTCCGGCGGGATTCCTGTCGCCGTCTTGACGCGAACAGGTCAGCCGGCGTGGACGTGGGGGCGGCGGGCGCGGTCCGGTTCGGCCCCTCGGATGACCTCGCGGGTGACCGGGGCCACCTCGCCCTGGCCGAAGAGGAAGAAGCGGAAGAAGTTGGCCATCGGGTTGCCCTCGGTCCACTCGAAGTAGATGTGCGGGCGCTGCCCGGTCTCGTCGCGGACGTGGAGGAGGAGAGCGGCGAGGGCGTTGGGGATGCTGGAGCTCTCCAGCGTCAGGACGCGGTAGCGGTCGTGCAGGACCTCGCCGCGGACGCGCATGCCGGATTCGAACTCGGACGCGTCCAGGACGGTGACCTCGACGAACATGACGTCGTCCTCGGCCGGGATGTCGTTGTCCGCGCGGATCTGTTCCTTCTTCTGCCGGTACTCCGCGAGGTCCCGGTTGTCGGGCTCGTTGGCGATGAACCGGATCGTGCGGTTGGCGGTGTCCCGGATGAACCGCTGCGCCATGTCGTCGAACTCCACGTGCGTGACGCGCAGCTCGAAGACCCGGGCGAGGCGGGAGAGGAGGGAGAGGGCCATGATGCCGGCGATGAAGCAGGCACCGATCTTCACGCCGTCCGGCCGCTCCACGATGTTGACGGCGGTGGTGTAGATGAAGACGGCGGAGATGATGCCGAAGCCGATGGTCCAGCCGCGCTCCCCCGCCCGGCGGGCGGCGATGGTCACGGCGACGGCCGCCGAGGTGATCAGGACCAGGACACCGGTGGCGTACGCACCGCCCTGCGCGTCGACGTCGGCGTCGAAGATCCACGTCACCAGGAACGCGACCAGGGTGAACACGATGACCATCGGGCGCAGGGCCCGGGCCCACTGCGGGGCCATCCCGTACCGGGGCAGGTAGCGCGGCATCAGGTTCAGCAGGCCCGCCATCGCGGAGGAGCCGGCGAACCACAGGATCAGGATGGTGGAGATGTCATAGACCGTGCCGAACGCGGAGCCCAGGTACTCGTGCGCCAGGTAGGCGAGGGCGCGGCCGTTGGCCTCGCCGCCCGGCTGGAACTGGGCGGCGGGGATCAGCAGGGTGGTGATGAGGCTGGAGCAGATCAGGAAGACGCTCATGATCACGGCGGCTGTGGTCAGCAGCTGCTTCGCACCACGGATCCGGCCGGCCGGCTTGTCCTCGGTGTCCTCCGGGTCGCCCTTGACGTGCGGCATGACCGCCACACCCGTCTCGAACCCCGACAGGCCCAGCGCGAGCTTGGGGAACACGACGAGCGCGATGGCGATCATCATGAACGGGTTGCCGTGCTCGGCGGTCAGGGCCGTCGTCCAGTCGGTGATGACCTGCGGTTCGGTGAACACGTTCCACAACCCGACCGCCACCACGATGACGTTCAGGCCGAGATACGTCGCCACCAGTACCACCGCGACACCGATGGCCTCACTGAACCCCTTGAGGAACACCGCGCCCAGCAGCGCGATCATGATCAGGGTGATCAGCACCTCGTGACCGTGG
The DNA here is from genome assembly GCF_040651555.1 of Streptomyces sp. NPDC048424. Classification (NCBI taxonomy): domain Bacteria; kingdom Bacillati; phylum Actinomycetota; class Actinomycetes; order Kitasatosporales; family Streptomycetaceae; genus Streptomyces; species Streptomyces sp. NPDC048424. The sequence goes on from NZ_JBEZKE010000010.1 coordinate 287,178, forward strand.
AGGGTGCTGGTCAGGTGCGGGTTCTCCACCAGGTGCGCCGTCGCGTCGGCGGCGGAGAGGGTGATGGTGATCAGGAAGTCGGTCGCCGCGAACCCCAGCAGGGTCAGCACGAACAGCTTCCCCTTCCAGAACGTCAGCAGCCGCTCCAGCATCGCGATGGAACCCTCGCCGTGCGGACTCTCCTCCGCCACCCTGCGGTAGACGGGCAGCGCGCCGAACAAGGTCAGCAGCACGAGCACGATGGTCGCCAGCGGCGACAGCAGACCCGCCGCGAGGAACGCGATACCGGGCTGGTAGCCGAGGGTGGAGAAGTAGTCCAGACCCGTCAGACACATCACCCGCCACCAGGGCCGGCCGTGGGGCTGGGCCGCCGCCTCCTTCGCGGCGGGCGAACTCGTCTGGGCGGTCAAGCCTTCCAGCATCCACGCGCGCAGACGCGAGGAGCGGGCAGGGGTGGCCATCGTGAGGTACTCCTGTCGTACGCAAAGAACAAGCCATCGACATCGACGGCTGAGCCAGCGTACGCAGACTGATCACACATGCACGGAAGCGAACAAACCCTGACGCGTCCTTAACGCAAACAGCGCCACCTGTGGCGTAGCGCGTACTCCCGCGGCGGCCGGAGGACGGCCGCAGCACGCGAGCCGCCCGGCCCCGGTGTCCCCACACCGGATGCCGGACGGCTCATGTGGTGTGCGACGGTTGACCGGCGCGCGGTCGCACCGGAACGGACCCCCCACGGGCCGGACCAGGATGCGCTGTCCCGGCGGTGTTCAGGTCACCGCCCTCCAGCCGCGCGCCACCGGACCGTCACCCGGCTCCGTCGCACCATCAGTCTGTGACCGGCCGACGGCCGCGACAACACTTCCTGACGCGTTCCTTCCGCCCGGTCGCCGATCTTTGACGCGGCCCTGATGACGTGCGCGCATACAGGTGAGCCCCGTCACCGGACGGGCGTCAGAAGGCTGTCAAGGACCCGTTCGCAATCTTGTCCACGCGTCCCGGATGCGCTGGGATGGGGGCATGAACAGCGGTCCGCGCCACGACGATCGGCCACCGAATCCGGTGCAGCCGACAGCGCCCGCTGTCCGCCCGGCCGTCTGATACCGGCCGCGCGTCGTCCGCGTACCTGCCGTCGTCCTTCGAAGGGGCCGACCCGGGCTCGGTACGCGTCTCCACCCTCACCCGCATGAGCTGAGCCCACACCCGCGATGTGCCGGGGCGCCGGGCCCGTCAGCCATGCCCGCTTCCAGGATCCAGGAATCCGACATGCCTTCAACCCTGTCCGGACGTACCGTCCTCGTCACCGGCGCCACCTCCGGCATCGGCTACGAGACCGCCCGCCGGCTCGCCGAGCGCGGCGCCACCGTCCTCCTCCACGGCCGCACCCCCGAGGAGGCCCAGGCCGCCACCGACCGGCTGATCGCCACCGCCGGCATCGACGGCACCCACCTGCGGCCGCTCGCCGCCGACTTCGCCCGCCTGGAGGAGGTCGAGAACCTCGCCCAGGCCGTCGTACGCGAGCACCCGCGCCTCGACGTGCTCGTCAACAACGCGGCCATCGCCGCACCCGAGCGCCACACCCTCACCGCCGACGGCAACGAGATCGCCTTCCAGGTGAACTTCCTCGCCCACTACCTCCTGACCGACCTCCTGGCGGCCGCCCTCACCGCCGACCCCGGGGGCCGGGTCGTCAACGTCTCCTCCTCCCTCCACCGCACCGCCGCCATCCAGTGGAACGACCCGCACCGCATCCGCCGCTACGCCCGGCTCGCCGCCTACGCACAGTCGCAGCTGGCGCTGACCGTCTTCGCCTCGGACCCGCGCGTCACCGCCGTCTCGGTCGACCCCGGCATCTGCGACACCGGCCTTCTCCCGCTGTACGGGAACGAGGGCGCGCCGGCCGCCGAGGGAGCCCACCACGTCGTGGCGCTCTGCGACCCCGCCACCGAGATCGTCAACGGCGCCTACTACGACCGCTCCGAGCGCGTCGCCCCGGCCGCCGCCGCCACCGACGACCGCACGATCAAGCGCCTCAACAAGCTCGCCGACCTCCTCGTCGGCCACACCGCCTGAAGGGATACACGGACATGTCCAAGCGCGCACGCAAGAAGAGGGCCCGCCGCAAGAAGGGCTCCAACCACGGCAGCAGACCCTGCTGCTGACCATCGACCCACCCGTGGGGCGGCCCTCCGACCAGGCCCGCCCCACGTCCATGCCCTCACCGGCGCCCGCGCCGGCTTCGCCTCCCGCACGCCTCCCTCACGCCTCCCTCAGGCCTCGAAGCGGTACCCCAGCCCGGAGACCGTGATCAGGTGGCGCGGGTGCGACGGATCCGCTTCCAGCTTCCGGCGCAGATGGGCCATGTACACCCGCAGGTAGTTGGTCTGGGAGCCGCGGGAGGAGCCCCACACTTCCTGGAGCAGACGCCGCTGGCTGACGAGCCGGCCCCGGTTGCGGATCAGGACCTCCAGCACATGCCATTCCGTCGGCGTGAGCCTGATGTTCCGCCCTGCGCGGCGCGCCTTCTTCGCGAGCAGGTCGACGGTGAACTCCTCCGTCACCACCACCGCGTCGTCCGCGGTGGCCGGATCCTGTGGGAGGGCGCGGCGGGAGACGGCCCCCAGCCGGGCCAGCAGCTCGTCCATGCTGAAGGGCTTGGTGATGTAGTCGTCGGCGCCCGCGTCCAGGGCCCGGATCTTCTCCTCGGAGCCGTGGCGGGCGGAGACCACCAGGATGGGCACCTGCGACCATCCGCGCAGGCGCTTGATCACGTCGACCCCGTCCATGTCCGGCAGGCCCAGGTCCAGCAGGACCACGTCCGGGCGGCGTCCGGCGGCGGCCTCCAGGGCCGCGCCCCCGTCGCGGGCGGATGCCACGTCGTACTTCCGCGCCTTCAGACTGATGACCAGAGACCGCATCAGCTGCGGTTCGTCATCCACCACCAGCACCCGGGTCATCGGCGTGCCGCCTTCCTGTCGTACGTCGTCACGGAGCGATCGGGACCGGCCCCGTGGTCGCCCGCCCCCACCGGCCACGGCTCGCCCGCCACCGGTCCGGCGGCACGAGGGCAGTGTTCGGATGGAACGCTCCCTCGATGGAACAGCCGTTTCCGGGCCGCCGCGGCGCGCCTTGACAACGTCCATACGGCGAGGCACCCGACCTTGACGACCCCCATACGGAACCCCTGGCTCGGGCAGCTGCGGGCGGGCGTGGCCCGAACCGTCAAGATGTCGTCGCCACCACGTCAGCAGTGCGTCATGGTTCGCGACCGCGGGGCCGGCCCGTCCTAACGTCGCTCTCATGGGACGACGTTTCACTCGGTCCGCGGCCGGCGCACGAGCCGGGCAGGCCGGGCCTCCTCAGCCGCTCGCGCAGGACATCCACTGGGCCGGCGAGAGGCGATCGGCGATCGGTGTCGCTTCCCTGCTGCTCGCCGCCCTGCTCGTGCTGGACGGGGGCGCCGGCCGGCTCGACCTGATCCGCGGCGCCCTCTGGAGCGGCCTGGCCGCCCTGGTGTTCGTGATCCTGCTGCCGCCCCGGGTCTGCGCCCGGCCCGGTCTGCTGACCGCCCGCGGCCTGCTGGTGACGGACACCGTCCGTACCGACTCCCTCGTCTCGATCCGGTGGTCCGACGGGGTGTCCCAGCGGATGATCCTCCGCGACACGGACGGAAGCCGGGTCGAGATCGACCCGACCGTCCTCGTGCGCAATCCCGCCCTGTGGCGGCGTCTCGACGAGGACACCCGCACGTCCATCCGGCGCGGCACCCTGCTGTGCGGCGCGACCGCCCTGCGCCAACTGGCGGGGCGCATCGACCGCGAGACGGCCCACACGGTCTTCAAGGTCTCCGGTCTGGAGTGACCGGCCTCGGTCGCCCCCGGGTGGAGGAGCTCCTCGCGTGGACGAACCCCCGCGAGGTCAGGCCGCCTTCGCCCCCGGGAGCGCCAGCCGGCGAGCGGGGCCCGTGGCGTAGTGGACGTACTCGCGGGTCAGGCGGAACCCGGCCGACCAGGCCAGGAGGCGGCTGGGCCGGTTGTCGCGGGAGCAGGTCCAGCTCGCCGTGCGGCCTCGGGCGGCGATGTCCCGGCACAGGGCGGTGACGCAGGCGAGGGCGAGGTGTTGCCGGCGGTGGCCCGGGTCGGCCAGGGCCGCGACGTCCTCGTACCGGCTGCCGAGGAAGTAGGTGCAGGCCAGGGAGAGGGCGCGGCCCCGGTGAAAGGCACCCCAGCAGAGACCGGAGGACGCGAGCTGCTCGGGGCCGCCCCAGGTCTTGTGGATCCAGGCCGCCCCGGGGCCCAGGCCGACGACGGCCGACGCGTCCTTGGGGGTCAACCGGCGCACCGTGATGCCGTGAGCCGCGCGGGCGGCCATGGCGGGCGCCTGGTGCACGTAGACCATGCGCTCCCACGGATCGACGCGCTGGAACACGCCGCCGAGGACGGGCAGGAAACGGGCCGGGGCTTCGATGTAGCTGCCCGAGAACCGCGCGAGGGCGTCGGGGGCGAGCGAGCCCGGGTCACCGCGCAGCAGGACGTGGTCACCGCTGGAGACCGCGACCGCCCTCGGGTCCACGGGCCGGTCCGCCCACCAGTGGCCGCTGCCCGTGGCCGCGACGTGCTCGGGGAGAGCCGCGACGCCGGGGGCCCCGCCGGGGAACCAGCGGGCCAGAGCGGGGAGACGGGAGGGAAGGAGCTCGATCACGACGGATGCCACCTCATCGGAGAGGAGAGGGAGGAGAGGAGGCGGGGGCGGCCCGGGGCGGTGGGCCGCCCCCGCGGGGAACCGGCGCCGGCCGGCGCCGGCGCCGGCGCCGGCCGGCCTGGCGGCCGGGGGGGGGGGGCGGGAGGGCGGGC